>DATILF010000344.1:0-3953 GCA_035476755.1 Ramlibacter sp. | reverse complement strand
TCCATCGCCTCGGCCGCTGCGCGACGGATATGTGCCGGCGTGTCGAAATCCGGCTCGCCCACGACCAGGTTGACGATGGACTTGCCCTGGCGCCGCAGTTCATTGGCGCGGTCGGCCGCCGAGGTGCTGGGCGATGGCTTGATACGCCGGACGCGCTCGGCAATGCGGGAGGGGTTCACGGGGTTCCTTGGCGTGCAGTCTGGAGACAGGCGTAACAGTAAGGCGCCTTCGCGCCGCGCGCCAAGACGAGTTCGCTCTGCCCAAATAGGCAACGCTTATGGATGGCGCCGGGATCGTGGCATCATCAGCCATCACTTCGCCCGGTCGGACCGCATGAACCTCAGGCGCCTGAAATATTTCGTGAAGATCGTGGACATCGGCAGCCTGACGCAGGCCGCCGATCTCCTGCACATTGCGCAGCCGGCCCTGAGCCAGCAGTTGGCCACGCTCGAAGGCGAGGTGCGCCAGCAGCTGCTGGTGCGAACCAAGCGCGGTGTCACGCCGACCGAGGCGGGCAAGGTGCTCTATCGCCATGCCCAGCTCATCATGCGGCAATGCGAGCAGGCGCGTGTCGACATGGATGCGGCCGGGCGCGGGCTGTCCGGCGCCGTGTCGGTCGGGCTGGCGCCGGGCACCGCCGCGGGCGCACTGGCTTTGCCGCTGATTCGCACCGTGCGCGCCCGCCATCCCGGGATCCTGCTCTACCTGAACGAGACCTACGGCAGCACGTTGTCGGAGCTGATCATGAATGGCCGCATGGACCTGGCCGTGCTCTACGGCGGCAAGACCTCCGTTCACGGCCTGTCGTTCCTGCCGCTGCTCAAGGAGCAGCTCTTCATTGTCGGGCCGAACAGCATGCCGGCGCCGCCCGACCAGGTGCCGCTGCGCATGCTGGGTGAGATGGATCTGTACCTCGCGCGCCCCTACAACGTGGTGCGCCGGATGGTGGATGAAGCCTTCGCGGCCGCGGGCATGGTGCCGCGCGTCGTCGCGGAAATCGAGTCGGCCGGCACCCTCAAGGCGGTGATCGCCGATGGGCTGGGTGCCACCATCCTGCCGGCTTCGATGGCCAGCGAGGTCGTCGCGTCCTGCGACGCATGGCAATGCCGCATCGTCGAGCCGGTGATCGAGGCGCCGCTGGCGTTGTGCCAATCGGACCACCTGCCGCTGTCGGAGCCGGCCCAGGCGGTGAAGGAAATCCTGCTCGAACTCGTGACCGGCCTGCCGCACAGCCTGCTCGCGGGCGAGCATCACGCCGCGTCATAAGCCTCCCTTATCGGGGGAGAGATATTCCGTCTTGGCGCGCCAGCGCCACCGCCGGTACTGTTGCGGCCATATGGACCTGCAGCAGATCAAGGCATTCATCGATGCGATGGCCTCCTCGGATTTCACCGAGATGGAGTTCAGCCAGGACGGCTGGACGCTGCGCCTGGTGCGGGGGACGGGTGGCACGCAAGTGGCATCCCCACGCCGGGTTGCGGACCGTGCGACACCGGCGACCGCCACCGCTGCGGCTCCCCGTGAGCAAGCCGTTCGCCCCACGGAAAACGTGGTGCGCGCTCCGCTCCATGGTGTTGTCCACCTGCAGTCGTCGCCGGGCGAGCCGCCTTTCGTGACATCGGGAGATGCCGTCAAAGCCGGCCAGACGCTGTGCGTGATCGAAGCCATGAAGGTCTTCAACGAGGTGCGCGCGGAACACGACGGCGTGGTGGATGCCGTTCTCGTCACCTCGGGCGAGGAAGTGGAAGCCGGCCAGCCTTTGGCGCGCTTTGCGTAAAACCGGTATGACCGCTCTGTTCGACACCGTCCTGATCGCCAACCGCGGTGAAATCGCGCTGCGCATTCAACGCGCCTGCAAAGGGCTGGGCTTGCGCACGGTCGCCGTGCATTCCGAGGCGGACCGCGACGCGGTCTATGTGCGCCAAGCTGATCAGGCCTTGTGCATCGGGCCCGCTGCGCCCGGGCAGAGTTACCTGAATCAGGCAGCGATCCTGTTCGCCGCGCAGGTGAGCGGTGCCCAGGCGATCCATCCCGGCTATGGATTCCTGTCGGAGAACGCGGGCTTCGCCGAGCGCGTCGAGCAGGCCGGGCTGACCTTCATCGGGCCGAGTGCTGCCTGCATCCGGACCATGGGCGACAAGGTTGCAGCCAAACACGCCATGCGGGCGGCCGGCGTGCCGTGCGTGCCGGGGCCCGACACGGCGCTGCCCGACGACCCCGACGCAGTACGTGCGGTAGCGCAGGGCATCGGCTATCCGGTGATCGTCAAGGCCGCGGGCGGGGGCGGCGGCCGCGGCATGCGAGTCGTGCAGGGCGAAGCGGAACTGCTGGACGCGTTGTCGCTGACGCGTGAAGAAGCGCGGCGCGCCTTCGGCAACCCCGAGGTCTACATCGAGAAATTCCTGCTGCATCCGCGCCACGTTGAGATCCAGGTGCTGGCCGATAGCCACGGCAATGCGCTGTGGCTGGGCAGCCGCGATTGCTCGCTGCAGCGCCGCCATCAGAAGGTGCTGGAAGAAGCGCCGGCACCCGGCATCGACGCCGCTGTGATCGCCGCCGTCGGCGAACGCTGCGCCCACGCCTGCCGGCAGATCGGCTATTGCGGCGTCGGCACCTTCGAGTTCCTCCATGAGAACGGCGCCTTCTACTTCATCGAGATGAACACGCGGCTGCAGGTGGAGCACCCGGTCACCGAGCTGACGGCGGACATCGACATCGTGCAGCAGCAGCTTCGCGTGGCGCGCGGTGAGCGGCTGGCCATCGCGCAGGCCGACATCGGCTGCCGCGGCCATGCGCTCGAATGCCGCATCAATGCCGAACACCCGGACACCTTCGCACCGTCGCCGGGGCTCATCGACGAGTGGGTGCTGCCCGGCGGCTTCGGCATTCGCGTGGACAGCCACGCCGGCTCGGGCTACCGCGTGCCCCCGTACTACGACTCGATGATCGCCAAGCTGGTCGTGCATGGCGCGACGCGCGACGATGCCCTGGTGCGCATGCGCGCGGCCCTGGACGAGATGCGCGTCGGCGGCATCGCCACCAACCTCGCGCTGCACCGGCAGATCGTGCGGGACGCGGGCTTCGCCGCGGGCGGCGTCGATATTCATCATCTCGAGCGCTGGCTGCAGCAACGGAGCGCCGCATGAAATGCGAAACCGCGACCACTAGCTTGCTGGGCACCAGCGCCTTGCTGTTCGAGGCGCCCGGTGACATGGCGCTGTCCGTGCAGCAGCGCATCTGGATGCTGGCCCGGGAGGCACAGGCCTGGCCCGAGGTCCGCGAGGCCGTTCCCGGCATGAACAACCTGATGCTGAGTTTTGGGCGGCCACCGCGACGGCTCGATGAACTCCAGGCAAGGCTGCATGCCGCCTGGGATGCGGCCCAGCCCCTGCCGCTGGATGGCCGCGTCATCGAACTGCCCGTGGTGTACGGCGGCGATGCCGGGCCGCACATGGCCGACGTGGTCGCGCACACCGGCCTCAGCGTGGACGAGATCGTCGAACGCCATTGCGCTCCGCTGTATCCGGTTTACGCGCTCGGCAGCCACCCCGGCTATTGCTACCTGGGCGGCATGGACCCGCGCATCGCCACGCCCAGGCGCAAAGTGCCCGTGGTCAGCATCCCGGGCGGGGCGGTATCGATCGGTGGCGTGCAGACGGGTGTCTCCGCCTCTGCCGGGCCGAGCGGCTGGAACACCATCGGCAGCACGGCGATGCACTTCTTCGATCCGGCGCAGGACCCGCCTGCGCTGGTTCAGCCGGGCGACAGCATCCGCTTTCGCGCCGAAAAGGTGATCCGATGATCGAAGTCCTTTCCGCCGGCGCGCTGGCCACCGTGCAGGACCTGGGCCGCACGGGCGCCTTGCGCTGGGGCGTGGGCAGCTCGGGCGCGATGGACCCGCTGGCTCTTGTGGCCGGCAACCTGCTGCTGGGCAATGAAGAGGACGCAGCAGG
>DATILF010000343.1:0-4191 GCA_035476755.1 Ramlibacter sp. | reverse complement strand
GCCAGGTTGCCGATCGGCGTGGCCACGACATACAGCGCACCTTGCGGATAATGCTGCGACGCCGCCGCTTCGCGGGCGGCATTCAGGGCCAAGGAAAAAGAAGCGCTCAATGGAATTCCCCCGCAAGAAAGACGCCGCGGCCGCCACCACCAAGCAGGCCGGAGACGCCGCCGAGGACCGGGCCCTCGCCCACCTCGTTGCGAGCGGCCTGAGGCTGCTGGCGCGCAATTATCGGACGCCCGGGCGCGGCGGTGGCGAAATCGACCTGGTCATGCGCGACGCCGCGGGCACGGTGGTGTTCGTGGAGGTGCGCCGGCGCGCCAGCCAGGCCTTCGGCGGCGCGGCCGCGAGCGTGAGCCACGTGAAGCAGCGCCGCATCATCTTCGCGGCCCGGCACTACCTGATGCGCCTGGCCCAGCAGCCGCCCTGCCGCTTCGACGTGGTCAGCGTCGAGGCGGAGCAGATCGAGTGGCTGCGCGCGGCATTCGACGCTACTTGACCACGCGCGGATGCGGGGCTCCCACGCCCGCGATGTGCAGGCCGGTCATGGACTCGCCCGGCATCAGCCGCACCGGCGTGACGGGACGCCCGTTAGGCAATTTTCGTAAGCCGGCTGGGTCAGATCCCTAAGCGCAGCGGGTTCCCGGATGTTCTCATCAAGACATCCCGAAGGAGCATCCTGCCATGCAACACGCCACTCCCGGCGAGCCGACACGCCGAGTCGCCCTTTCAGCGCGGCGACTGGCGATAGCGTGCGCCCTGGGCCTGGCGACTGCGGCCGGCGCCGTGGAAGAACCCATCCAGCCCATACCGCTCGTGCATGGCGAGAACGCCGCGCGGGTGGAACTGGGACGCCGCCTCTTCCAGGACACCCGGCTGTCCGCCAACAACACGGTTTCGTGCGCGAGCTGCCACAGCCTGGCCCGAGGCGGCGCCGACGGCCGGGATCGCTCGGTCGGTTTCAGCGGGCAGCGCACGGCTGTCAACGCGCCCACCGTCTTCAACGCCGCGCTCAACTTCAGGCATTTCTGGAACGGGCGCGCCGACGCGCTGGAAGCGCAGGTCGAGGCGATGGTCCGCGATCCCGTGGCAATGGGTTCGGCGTGGCCCGATGTCGTGGCCAAGGTGTCGCGGGACCCCGACTACCAGTCAGGCTTCGCCGCCGCGTACAAGAGCGGGGTCACGCAGGTGAACATCCAGAACGCGATCGCGACGTTCGAGCGCACGCTCATCACGCCCAATTCGCGGTTTGACCGGTACCTTCGCGGCGAGCACCAGGCGCTGACCGACACGGAGCGGGCCGGCTACGCCAAGTTCAAGCAATACGGCTGCGTGGCCTGCCACCAGGGCGTGAACATGGGAGGCAACATGTTCCAGAAGTTCGGCGTCATGGGTGACTATTTCGCCAGGCGCGGCCCGCAGTCCGAGGCCGACCTGGGCCGCTACCTGGTGACGCGCAATGCGGCCGACAAGCATGTCTTCAAGGTCCCCAGCCTGCGCAACGTGGCCCTGACCGCGCCCTATTTCCACGACGGTTCGGCCAAGACGCTCGAAGAGGCCGTCGACGCGATGTTCAAGTACCAGCTTGGCCGCACAGCTTCCGCGCAGGACCAGGCGGCCATCGTGCAGTTCTTGCATACGCTCACAGGCGAAGCCAGAGACGTGACGAGATGAAACCCTACCTTCGATGGGGCTGGCTGGCCATGGCGGCGCTGGGCCTGGCGCTTGCCGCGATCCTGGCATTCCTGTACGGGAAGACCCAGCACCTGAACGCCCATGGCTACTTCGAGAACATCACGCTGCTGCGCCAGGTCAAGCAACTGGATGCACGGTGGGAGCTGGACGTGTTGAAGGCGAGAATGGGCATGAACCGGCACTACGACACCCTGGTCGATCCCCTGGACGGCCTGAACCAGCTGCGCGGCATGCTGGACACGGTAGTCGCCGGCCACGGCGGCCCGGATGCAAGTACCCTGGACACCATCAACCAGGCATTCGGGCGCGCGCTGTCGGACAAGACGCGCCTGGTCGAGCAATTCAAGTCGCACAACGCCATCCTGCGCAACTCGCTGGCGTTTCTTCCGACGGCCGCAGAGGATGTCGCACAGGCGCTGCGCGGCGCGGGCGCGGGCGCGGGGCGAGCCGATCCCGTGAACGCCGCCATCAGCCGGTTGCTGCTGGAGGGCCTCATCTACAGCCAGGCCCCTTCCGAGGAAAAGGCGGCCGAGATCCGCGCCGGCCTGGATGCAGCGGCCCGCATCGTTCGCGGACGGCCGGCCGCTGTCACCGAAAGCGTGGACGTCTTCGCCGCGCACATGCGCACCATGCTGCACGAACAGCTGGCGGTCGACCAATTGGTGAACGACATCACAGTGAGGCCCGCAAGCGCTCGCATCGACCAACTCGACAACCTGCTGAGTGCCGGGCAGCGCGACGAGGAGTTGCTGGCGAATCAATACAGCCGGTACCTGGCCGTTCTCACCTCCGCCCTGGTGGCTTTGCTGCTCTATGCCGCCGCGGGCCTGGTGCGCAGCCACGCGGTCATCCGCCACATGAACGGGCAGCTGCAGCGCCACAATGCCAGCCTGGAGCAGGCGGTGGCGCAAAGAACGCGGGAGCTGGCCGATGCCAAGGAGGCGGCCGAAGCGGCCAACCGCATGAAGTCGGAGTTCCTGGCCAACATGAGCCACGAGATCCGCACGCCCATGAACGCGATCATCGGCCTGTCGCACCTGGCGCTCAAGACCGAGCTCGCGCCGCGCCAGCGCGACTACATCCAGAAAGTCCATTCTTCAGGCCAGCACCTCCTGGGCCTCATCAACGACATCCTGGACTTCTCCAAGGTCGAAGCCGGCAAGCTGGACCTGGAGAACAACGATTTCGAGCTGGACCATCTGCTGGACAACGCCGCCAACCTCATCAGCGAAAAATGCCACGCCAAGGGGCTGGAACTGGTCTTCGAGGTCGCGCCGGATGTACCGCGGTCTCTCGTGGGCGATTCGCTGCGGCTGGGCCAGATCCTTCTGAACTACGCCAACAACGCCGTCAAATTCACCGAAAAGGGCGAAGTCGTGATTTCTGTGCGCGCCAGCGAGCGCACCGAGCGCGATGTCGTGCTGCAGTTCCGCGTGCGGGACACGGGCATCGGCTTGACGGCCGAGCAGATGGGCCGCCTGTTCCAGAGCTTCAGCCAGGCCGACGCCTCCACCACCCGCAAGTTCGGCGGCACCGGGCTGGGCCTGGCCATCAGCAAGCAGCTGGCCGAACTCATGGGCGGCACGGTCGGCGTGGAAAGCGAGCCCGGCCAGGGCAGCGTGTTCTGGTTCTCCGCGCGGCTGGGTATCGGACAGGCCCGCAAGCGCGAACTCCCGCCCAGCGCCGACCTGCGCGACAGCCGGCTGGCGGCGATTCGCGGGCGGCGCGTCCTGCTGGTGGAAGACAACGACATCAACCAGCAGGTCGCGCGCGAACTGCTGGTTGATGGTGGCCTGGTGGTGGACGTGGCCGACAACGGCGAAGTGGCGCTGGCGATGCTGCGGCAGCGCGACTACGACCTGGTATTCATGGACATGCAGATGCCGGTCATGGACGGCGTGACTGCCGCCCGCGAGATCCGCGCGATGGAGCGGTACAAGGACCTGCCCGTCGTAGCCATGACGGCCAATGCCATGGCGCAGGACCGCCGCACGTGCCTCGACGCCGGAATGAACGATTGCCTGGTCAAGCCCTTCGACCCGCAGGACCTGTGGACCGTTGTGCTGCGCTGGGTTCGGCCGGGAAAGGCCGCGGCACCGGCACCGGTTGCTTGCGCCGCGCAGCCCAGCGACGCGCCTGCAGGCATCCCTGGCCTGGACATGGCGCTGGGGCTGTCGCGCATGGCCGGCAAGAAGACCCTGTATGCCGCCATGCTGCAGCGCTATTGCAGCGGACAACGCACGGCCGGACAGAAAATCCGCGCCGCCATCGATGCCGCGGACGGCGGGACGGCTCGCCTGCTCGCCCACACGCTCAAAGGCGCGTCCGGCACGGTCGGCGCCACGGCAGTCCAGGTGCTCGCGGGCGATCTGGAGCTGGCGATCGTGGAAGACCGCCCCAGCGGCGAACTCTACGCGCGGCTCGCCGCGCTGGAGGCGCCCCTGGTGAGCCTGATCGAAGCACTGGAATCGCAGGGGGCGGCTGAGCCGGCCTGAT
>DATILF010000342.1:0-4478 GCA_035476755.1 Ramlibacter sp. | reverse complement strand
ATGGCCCTGCGCCTTGGGGTCGAAACCGATGGCCGCCACCTTGCCCACGTCCACCCCGCGATAGCGCACCGCCGCCTGCGACTGCAGCCCGGTGACGGTCTCGCGCGTGGAAATCTCGTAGATGTGGCGCTCGCCGGTCTCGCGCGTGAGCCAGGCGGCCAGGCCCACCAGCAGCGCGGTGATGACCACCACGAAGATGCCGGCGGCGAGAGCGTGGGCCTTGTTTTCCATGGGGGCTTCCTTTCTACACGGCAAACGGATGTTCGCGCAACAGCGCCATCGCGCGCTGGCCTCGTTCGCCGAGGAAAAAATCGTTGATGAACGGATGCTGGAAGGCAACGACGTCGCGCGGCGCGCCCGCCACGATCACGCGCTTGTCCGCCAGCACGGCGATCCGCGTGGACAACTCGAACAAGGTGTCGAGGTCGTGGGTGACCATGATGACGGTGAGGGCCAGGTCGTGGTGCAGCGAGCGCAGCAAGGTGACGAAACCATCGGAGCTCTCCGGGTCCAGGCCCGCGGTGGGCTCGTCCAGCAGCAGCAGCGGCGGGTCCATGATCAATGCGCGGGCCAGGGCCACACGCTTGATCATGCCGCCTGACAGGTCGGCCGGCATCTTCTTGGCATCCTCGGGCTTCAGGCCGACCATCTGCAGCTTGACCATGGCCGCCTCGCGCACCAGACCCGCGGGAATCGTCCTGAGTTCGCGCAAGGGGAACGCGATGTTCTCCAGCACACTGAACGCCGAGAACAGCGCGCCGTGCTGGAACAGCATGCCGATGCGGCTGGCGGCGCCCTTGCGCCCGAGCTGGCCGACGGGCTGGCCCAGTACCTCGATCTCGCCCTGGGCCGGCGCTTCCAGCCCGAGGATCTGGCGCAGCAGCACGGTCTTGCCGGTGCCCGAGCCGCCCACGATCGACAGCACCTCGCCGCGCTGCACCGTGAGATCCAGGTCCTGGTGCACGACAAACCGCTTCTCAGGCGTGGTGAACACCGACCACAGCTTGCGGATCTCGACCATGGGCGCGCCGGCTGCCGGGAGGGTGACATCGACGACGTCCGCCATCACACCCCCACGTTCTTGAACAGCACGGCGAACAGCGCATCGACCAGGATGACCACGGTGATCGAGGTCACCACCGACGCCGTCGTCCCCTCGCCCAGGCTCTGCGTGTTGGGCTTGACCCGCAGCCCGAAATGGCAGCCCACCAGCGCGATCAGCACGCCGAACACCACCGACTTCGCGCTGGCCAGCGCCAGGTTGTGGACGTGCACCGCCTGCGGCAGCGCATTCATGAAGAAGGTGGGCGTGATGTCCAGGGACACGTCGGCAGCCAGCATGCCGCCCGCCAGCGCGCACAAGGTCGTCCACACGCTGATGAGGGGCATGACCACGGCCAGAGCCATCGCCCGCGGCATCACCAGGCGGAAGCTGTGCGAGATGCCCATCACGCGCATGGCGTCGAGTTCCTCGGTCACCCGCATCACGCCGATCTGGGCGGTGATCGCCGAGCCGGATCGCCCGGCAATGAGGATGGCGGCCAGCATGGGGCCGAGTTCCCGGATCAGCGCGATGCCCAGGATGTTGACGATGTAGGCATCGGCGCCGAACTGGCGCAGCTGCTGCGATGTGAGGTAGGCCAGCACCACGCCGATCAGGAAGCCCACCAGGGCGGTGATGGGCAGCGCGGTGCCGCCGATGCGATAGAGGTGCCCCGAGAAGTCGCGCCACGGCCCCTCGTGCGGCGCGCGCGCGAGCCGCAGCAGGTTGAGCGCCAACTGGCCGATGAGGCGGGTGAAGGAGCGCAAGTGCGCCCCCGCTTTCAGGACGCCGGCGCCCAGTCCCAGGTACGCGCCACGCCAGCTGGCCCGCTTGCGCGCAGGCGGCGGCACGGTGTACTGCGCCACGCGATCGAGCACGGTGCGCTGGGTAGGCAGCACCTCGAGCCGGCCGGGCCATTGGCGTGCCCAGTGATCCCAGAGCAGTTGCGCACCCACGTGGTCGATCTGGCCGGCCTCGCGCAGGTCCCAGCCCTGCCGGCGGGCCGCGCTGTCCAGCATGCGTTGCAAGGCCCGCACCACGCCAGGCTGGGCGAACTGCGCCGCCGTCCACTCGCCCTGCACGCGCACGAGCGCGCCCTCTTGCGATGGCTTCTCGATGCGTGGCGTGCTATCCGGCATGAAGGCGCGGGCGATCCGGGAGTTGAGCTCGCCATCCTAACTGCAGAGCCTGGCGCTCGTTGTAGGAAGGCGCCTTCGATGCGGGGCCTGGCGCACGCCAGCATGGCCTCGCTGCGCAATGGCATCCTCTAGAGCGCGAACCCCGGCGCCAGGGCCTGGCGCAGGTGATCGACAAAGCATTGCACCGCGCGCGGCACCTGCGCGGCCCACGGCCGGATCGCATAGATGCGCTCGCCGAAGAAACCACGGGATTGCCACTGCGGCAGCACTCGCACCAATTGGCGCGCGCCCATGAACGGCGCGGCGCTGAAATCCGGCAGCAGGCCGATGCCCAGGCCACCCAGCACCGCATCACGCAGCACCTCGCTGTTGTTGGCGCGCAAGGGGCCGTTCACCGGCACGAGCACGCTCTCCAGGCTCTTGCGGGCGCCCTCGCGCTCGAACGACCAGCTCTGCGCGGGCGTGCCGCGCAGGTACAGCAGGCACTGGTGCGCCGCGAGTTCACTCGGATGCGCCGGCGTGCCGTGCTTGCGCAGATAGTCGCGGCTCGCCACCAGCACCGAGCGGCTGGGGCACAGCACCCAGGCGACGTGCGTGTCCGGCGGCGCCTGCGTGTGGCGAATGGCCAGGTCGAACCCCTCCTGCGAGAGATTCACGAAGCGATCCGTCAGGTCCAGCTCCAGCCGGATCTCGGGGTGCGCGCGCAGGAAGCTCGCCAGCGTCGGCGCGACGTGCTGCCGCCCCAGCGCCACGGGGGCCGTGACGCGCACCAGGCCGCGCGGTGAGCCGGCCAGGTCCTTGACGCTGGCAAAGCTTTGCTCGATGCGCGTGAAAGCGCCCTGCGTGTCCTCCACCAGTTGCTGGCCCGCCTCGGTCAGGCCCACCGAGCGCGTGGTGCGCCGCACCAGCGGCACGCCGGCGGCACGCTCGAGCTCGGCAATGCGCATGCTGACCGACGCCTTGGAGATGCCCAGCCGCCGGGCGGCCTGGGTGTAGCTGCGGGTCTGCGCCAGCACCGTGAGCAGGTGCAGGTCGGAGAACACGGGGGTGGGCGAAGCGGTCATCGGTGTGGTCATCGGTGCGATGGCGTTGTTCAGATCATTGAACAATGTAATCAAGAAATAGGTATTCTCAAAGCCGGGCGCGGGGCATAGACTGGGGCGTTGTTTGCTCCTCCACAGGAAGGCTCCCCGTATGAACGCCCCCGACAAGTCCCTCTCGAACGCCGCCGTCGCCTCCATCGAACACTGGATCGGCGGGCGCGTGGTGCCCGGCCAGAGCGGCCGCCGCGCCGACGTCTTCAACCCCGCCACCGGCCGCGTGAGCGGGCAGGTCGCCCTGGCCAGCAACGCCGAGGTCGCCGCTGCCGTGGCGTCCGCGCAGGCCGCGTTCCCGGCCTGGGCCGACACCCCGCCGATCCGCCGCGCGCGGGTGATGTTCAAGTTCCTCGAACTGCTGAACCGCCGCCGCGACGACCTGGCTCGCGCCATCACGGCCGAGCACGGCAAGGTGTTCACCGATGCGCAGGGCGAGGTCACACGCGGCATCGACATCGTCGAGTTCGCCTGCGGCATCCCGCAACTGCTCAAGGGTGACTACACCGACCAGGTGTCCACCGGCATCGACAACTGGACGATGCGCCAGCCGCTGGGCGTGGTGGCCGGCATCACGCCGTTCAACTTTCCGGTGATGGTGCCGATGTGGATGTACCCGGTGGCCATCGCCGCCGGCAACAGCTTCATCCTCAAGCCCAGCCCGCTGGACCCGACCGCCGCGCACATGATGGCCGAGCTGCTCAAGGAAGCGGGCCTTCCCGATGGCGTGTTCAACGTGGTGCAGGGCGACAAGGATGCCGTGGATGCGCTGCTGGAGCACCCCGACGTGAAGGCCGTCTCCTTTGTGGGCTCCACGGCGATCGCACAGAAGATCTACGAGACCGGCGCGCGCCACGGCAAGCGTGTGCAGGCCCTGGGCGGCGCCAAGAACCACATGGTGGTGATGCCCGACGCCGACATGGACCAGGCCGTCGATGCGCTGATCGGCTCAGCGTTCGGCTCCGCGGGCGAGCGCTGCATGGCCATCTCGCTGGGCGTGCTGGTGGGCGATGCGGCCGACCGGATCATGCCGATGCTCAAGGAACGCACCGAGGCGCTGAAGATCAAGAATGGCGTGGAGCTGGACGCCGAGATGGGCCCCATCGTCAGCAGCGCCGCGGCGAGCCGCATCACCGGCTACATCGGCCATGGCGAAACCGAAGGCGCCAAGCTGGTCGTCGATGGGCGCAAGTTCCAGGCGGC
>DATILF010000341.1:0-3691 GCA_035476755.1 Ramlibacter sp. | reverse complement strand
CAGCACGGCGCCCAGCATCAGCACCCGCATCACGCCGAAGCGGATGGCCAGCGCGCCGCCCAGGAAGGCCCCGGCCAGCGTCATGATCACGCCGTAGATCTTGGTGACGGCCGCCACTTCGTCCTTGGTGTAGCCCATGTCCACGTAGAACGGGTTGGCCATGATGCCCATCACCACATCGCTGATGCGGTACACCGCGATCAGGCCCAGGATCAGGGCGGCCTGCCAGCGGTAGCGGCGCAGGAACTCGGCGAAGGGCTCCACCAGCACCTCGCGCAGCCAGGCCGCGGCATTGCGCGAGGGCGGCAGCACGCGCCGCGCGGGTTCGGGCGAGAGCAGCACGGTGAGCACGCCCACGGCCATCGAGGCGGCCATCACCAGGTAGGCGGTCTGCCAGGCGGCGTGCTGGTAGTTCGACACGTGGGCCACCTCGGAGCGGGCCGCGATCCACAGCACACCGGCGCCGGCCCAGATCATCGCCAGGCGATAGCCGGTCTGGTAGGCCGCGGCCAGCGCGGCCTGCCGCTCGGTGCCGGCGGATTCGATGCGAAACGCATCCAGCGCGATGTCTTGCGTGGCGGAGCCGAAAGCCACGAGCAAGGCGCACCACACCACCGTTTCCAGCGAGAGCTTGGGGTCGCTCAGGGACATGCCCACCAGGCCCGCGACGATCAGGCCTTGCGCCAGCAGCAGCCAGGCGCGCCGCCGGCCCAGCAGGCGCGAGAGCAGGGGAATGGGCAGGCGGTCCACCAGGGGCGCCCAGGCCCACTTGAACGCGTAGGCCAGGCCCACCCACGACAGGTAGCCGATGGTGGTGCGGTCGATGCCGGCTTCGCGCAACCAGAAGCTCAGGGTGCCTAGCACCAGCAGCAGCGGCAGGCCGGCG
This sequence comes from Ramlibacter sp., assembly GCA_035476755.1. Taxonomy (GTDB): domain Bacteria; phylum Pseudomonadota; class Gammaproteobacteria; order Burkholderiales; family Burkholderiaceae_C; genus Ramlibacter. The sequence continues at coordinate 2,805 of DATILF010000341.1, read as the reverse complement.
GAGAAGCCGAGGAACAGCATGCGCCAGGTGGCCGGCTCGAGGTACACCTTCAGGGTCTCGCCCCAGCTCGGGGGGCGTTCGGTCTGAGGCGCGGAGATGGTCTTGTCTGACATGGGGAAAAGGGTGCGTGATTATGATCGGATCATGTGCCTGCAGTGCTACGCCCAGTCATCACGTTGGATGCCGCGCCGGGGGTTTCTGCTCGCCGCGGGCGCGGCGGCGGCCACGCCGGTGTTCGGCCAGGTCGATGTGGGCGAAGCCTCCCGCCTGCGCAGCCTGGTCCCGGCGGACCAGATCGAAGCCGCTTCCACGCAGCAGTACGCCCAGCTGATGGAAAAGGCCCGGGCGCAGCGCGCGCTGGCGCCCGACAGCCACCCTCAGCTGCAGCGCCTGCGCGCCATCTCCTCGCGCCTGATCGCGCACACCGCCAAATGGAACGACCGCGCTGCCAAGTGGCGATGGGAAGTTAACCTGATCGGCAGCAAGCAGATCAACGCGTTCTGCATGCCCGGCGGCAAGATCGCCGTTTACACCGGCCTGCTGGACCAGCTCCAGCTGACGCCCGACGAGACCGCGATGGTGGTTGGCCACGAGATGGCGCATGCGCTGCGCGAGCATGCGCGGGCGCGCATCGCCAAGAGCCAGGGCACCAGCACGCTGCTGTCCATCGGCGCGCAGCTGCTGGGCCTGGGGCAGCTGGGCGACGTGGCGGCCAGCATCGGCACGCAGCTGCTGACCTTGCGGTTCAGCCGCGAGGATGAAACCGACGCCGATCTGGTCGGCCTGGAACTGGCTGCGCGGGCCGCCTTCCGCCCGGAGGCGTCGGTGAGCCTGTGGGAAAAGATGGGGCGGGCCAAGGAGGGCAGCGGCGGGCCCGGGTTCCTGTCCACCCACCCGAGCGGGCCGGACCGCATCCGCCAGCTGCGGGAGAACGTACCTCGTGTGCAGGGGCTGTATCAGCAAGCGGTGGCCGGGCGCTAGACTGGCACCAGCAGACCCCCCATACCCACTCCCACCAGCGTCGCCGCCACGGCCGCCTGATTCTCCGGGGACTCGGAGAAGCCCACGAGGACCTCGGCACGGGTGACGGTTCCCTCTTCCAGCAAACCGGTGTGAAAAGTGAAGCCCCCGGCGTCGGGTGCCCTGTTCAACACATTGTTGTACAGCAGGGTCACGAAGGCATCATCGTCCGGCGAACCGAACCGCTGCAAAAACTCCGGGCTGGCCATGAAGTTTTCGGCCAGTTGCGACAGCGACAGGCCGGACTTCAGCGCCTGGGTCTGGAAGATCAGGCCTTCCTGGTCCGGCACGCGGTTCAGCGCGGCCTTGTAGAGCCTGAAGGCTTCGGCGTACAGCTGGTCTTGAACCACCGGGGCGTCTTCCTGCCAATTTTCCAGGCGAACGTCGGCAAACTCGATGCGCTCGACATCGCGCAGGGTGGTGGCGGACGAGTCGGCCAGGTTGCGCACCAGGTAGCCGTCCGCCGTTTGAACCAGCGAGAAGCCCGCGATGTTGCCGTTGAAGATGGCGCGATCGGTCCCGGCACCGCCGTCCAGCGTGTCGCTTCCCGCACCGCCGGCCAGCACATCGCTGCCCGCCCCGCCCGCGAGATAGTTGGCCAGGTCGTTGCCCAGCAACACGTCGTCGTAGGCCGATCCGACGGCGCCTTCGATGGTCGCGCCGTGCGTGATGGCCAGCGTGGACGAATACTCCGTGGTGCTCCAGACGCCATTGAACTTGGCGCCGGCGCCGATGTCCACGCCGATGTCGCTGCGCGCGCCTTCGGCCAGGTCCAGCAGCACGGCGTTGTCCACGCGGCTGGCATCCAGGATGTCCACGCCCGACGAATCCCACAGCGCGCGAAAGCCGGTCTGGAATGCCGCGCTGGAGAGGTCATAGACGGTATCGCCCCCGTTGTTCGCGGCCGCGCCGTACAGCGCCTGCAGCGCGGCCACATCCAGGGGCATGGGCTCGGCGGGGTAGGTGTTCATGTAGCCGCTGGTGCTGCCCACCATCGGCGAATAGCTCATCACGGTGTTGGGGATGATGTCGCTTTGCGCATCCAGCTGGGCGCCGGCATCGAAGGGGTGCTTCAGCCCGATGGCGTGCAGCGTTTCGTGCAGCACCAGGTTGGGCCGGTAGAAGTCCCACTTCGCGGCCGCCTGGGCCGCGCCGATCCAGACATCGCCGCCGATCGCGGAGCCCGAGGGGAAGTAGGCGTAGCCGGCGTAACCCATGGCATTGGGGCCCTGCGAGTAGCCGTAGCGCACGGCGCCGCATTCAGCGCCGTTGTCGGCCACTTCCACAAAGGTGACGTTGCACACCGCCGAGATCGAGTCCAGCACCGCGCGGGTGAGGGCCTGGTCGGCGGCGGAGAACGCCGTCAGCGACGCACCGAAGTTCAACGGGTCTTCGGCGTAGGCCGACGTGGCCGTCGCGAACGAGTAGGTGATGACGGTGCGGCCGCCGGCATCGGCGCCGGTCCAGCGGGCGCCGGACATCAGGGTTTCGACGCTGTTGCTGTTGATGGGCTGCGTGCCGGTGAACTGGCCGATGCTCTGGCCGGGGGCGATGGCGGCCTGGCCTTCCTCGACCTGCGCGGCATTGGCGCCGGCGCCTTCGCACAGCGGGCAGTTGCAGCTGTAGAGCAAGCTGCCTTCGTCGGCGGCTTGCGCCATCGCATTGCTGTCAAGAAGGGTGGTGAACATCGCAATCTCCCTGGCCATTCGCCTCGAAACACATCGCCTCGAGGCATGTACCGATGAGACGGCTTGGGGGAGTTGCCGCATTAGGGGAAAGGTGCGT
>DATILF010000340.1:0-4346 GCA_035476755.1 Ramlibacter sp. | reverse complement strand
TGCTCTGCCCGACGCCGGCCAGCGTGCCGGTGGCGAAGATGTCGCCGGGAAGAAGGGTCATGCGGCGCGAGGCGTACTCGATCTGCTCCTCGGGGGAATAGATCATGTCGCCCGCCAGGCCATCCTGCTTGATCTCGCCGTTGACCTTGAGCAGCAGGCGCAGCGCGGCATGGTTGGGCACGAAGGCACGCGGCACGAAGTACGGGCCGCAAGGGCCGAAGCTGTCGTACGACTTGGACGAAAGCCAATCGGTGCGGAAGTTGGGGCGGTCCGCCCGGAACAGCTGGTCGCGGCAGGAGACGTCGTTGAAGGTCATGAAGCCGGCGATGTGCTCCAGCGCCTTGTCGGCCGACACGTTGCGGCAGGCAGGCCCGATCACCACGGCCAGCTCGGCTTCCCAGTCCAGCTGGCTCTGCGGCGTGGGCATCACGATGTCGTCGTTCGCGCCCGCCAGGCTGCTGGGGGCCTTCAGAAAGAGGTAGGGCTGGCTCGTCGCCTTATCCCCGCGGTAGACACGCGCTGGGTCCACATCGCCGCCGGTCTGGGTGTACTGCCGCATTTCGGCCAGGTGGCCGCTGTAGTTGGCCGCACAGTTCAGGATTTTGGAAGGGCGCAGCACGGGCGGCAGCGGTCGCAGCCCATCCTGCAAATGCACCGCGGCGGCCAGCCTGTCGCTGGCGGGGCCCTCTTCCCGGATGAAGTCGGCCATCGCCTGCAGCACCGCGAAGTTGCGGCTCCAGTCTTCCAGCAGCTCCAGCACCGAGCCGGTAGCGGACAGCGTGCCCGCCCTGCCCCAGGCGGATTGGCGATAGGCAGCGTGCGTCGCCGCGATCTCGAACGCGTACTCGCCGATGGTCAGGGCTGCGAAGGCCGGCCGGTGTCCGTGGCCGTAGCTGGCGAGTGCGAAGAAGGAATGCTCCATCAGTGGCCCTCTTTAGCGTGCGTTCAGGTGTTCGTCGAAGAACGCCAGCGACAGGCGTTCGGCGCGGTCGGCGTCGTCCTGGCGATAGGGCTTTCCGCCAATGCGTGCGAAGGCATGGTCGGCCTCGGGGTACTTGTGGATGGTCACCAGCGGGTTGGGACTGAGCTTGCGTTCCAGCAACTCGTTCACCTCGGCCTGCACCCAGCGATCCTTCATCGCCATGTGCAACACGAACGGGCGATGCAGGCTGCCCACCTCGCGGATGTTGTGCTCGATGTAGGTTCCGTAGTAGGCGACCGCGCAGTCGATGTCCGTGCGGCAACACATCAGGTAGCACAGCTTGCCGCCCAGGCAGTAGCCCACGGCGCCGACCTTGCCGTTCGACTCGGCACGCCCCTTGAGATAGGCGCGCACATCCTCCATGTCCTGCACGCCCAGGTCGTAGTCGAACCCGTAGTACAGGTCGAAGGCGCGCTTGACGTCCTCGGGGTTGTGGTCGGACAACTCCACGCCGGGCTCCTGGCGCCAGAACAGGTCCGGGACCAGGCACAGATAGCCGGCCTCGGCGTACTGGTGCGCATGGTGGCGCATGGTGTCGTTGACACCCCAGATTTCCATGATGGCAATCACGCTGCCGGCGGGCGGGCGATCGGGAATGGCGACGTAGGCGCCCATCACGCCGCCGTCTCTCATCGGAATCTTGACGTATTCGGTTTTCATGCTCGGCTTGATATCGTTTGCGGGCTCAGCGGGTGGTCATCCGTTCCACGGCCGACTGGATGCGCTGCCTGTGGTCGCCGGTGGCATGGGCCAGCGCCTGGAACGATGCCGACAGCTCCAGCACGGTCTCCAGGCGCGCCAGCTGGCTTTCGCGCAACAGGCGTTTGCTCATGCGCAATGCATGCGGCGCGTTCTCGGCGATCCGGCCGGCCAGTTCCAGCGCGCGCGCCATCAGCTGCTCATCGGGAACCACTTGCGACACCAGGCCGCAGGCCAGCGCCTGCTGGGCATCGATGGTGTCGCCGGTGAAGGTGAGTTCCGCCGCCTTCGAGGGGCCGACCAGCCGCTGCAACAGGAAGGCGCCGCCGTCGCCGGGGATGATGCCCAGCTTGACGAAGCTCTCGGCGAACTTCGCCGAGCTCGCAGCGATGCGGATGTCGCACATGCAAGCCAGGTCCAGCCCGGCGCCAATGGCCGGGCCGTTCACGGCGGCGATCACCGGCACCTCCAGGTAGTACAACGCCGCGGGGATCCGATGGATGCCTTCCTTGTAGTGGTAGCGGTCTTCGATCGGTTCGAGCCCGGCGTCGCGCGTGCGGGTCAGCATGGCCTTGATGTCGCCGCCGGCGCAGAACGCCTTGCCCGCGCCCGTCCAGACGGCGGCGCGGATGCTCCGGTCGCCCGACAGGCGCTTGCACACCTCCTCGATGGCGGTGTATTGCTCGTCCGACGACAGCGCGTTGCGTGTCTGCGGCGCGTTCATGGTGACCACCGCCACATGCTTGTCGATTTGCAGGTCGATAAATGAACTCACGCTCTTCCTCATTGATTGGGATCGCAGCTTAGGTTTCAACGGTCGCGCAGGGAAATGCAAAGCTTCTATTCGCTGGATCGAAAGACGGCATGCAACCGGGGTGAACTCTTTCTTGCGCCGGGCCGAAGTTTATGCATAATTCACACTGTATGCATAACTCGGTGCATGCAGAAAGAGCTTCAGCATGCGGCGCGAAGGATCGATGGCGCCGCCTGCCTCGTGTGGAAGGCGCCCATGACTGTCATCCGCAAGACCCTGTTCGAACCCGTCACGCTCGGGGCGCTGCGCCTGCCCAACCGGATGGTCATGTCCTCGATGTCGCGCGACCGCTCTCCCAACGGTGTCGCTACCTCGCTCAATGCCACCTACTACGCGCAGCGTGCCAGTGCCGGCCTGGTCGTCACCGAATCCACCGCCGTCTCGGCCCGTGGGGTGGGCTGGCCCAACACGCCCGGCATCTTCACCGATGAGCAGGTCGCCGGCTGGCGCGGCGTCACCGAAGAGGTTCACAGGCGTGGAGGGCGTATCTTCTCCCAGCTGTGGCATTGCGGCCGCAACTCGCATCCCCTCACCCAGCCCGGCGGCGCACTGCCGGTGGGCCCCTCGGCCATCCTGCCCGATGCCACCGTTCGCACGTCGCAGGGGCGCGTGCCCCTGCTGGTGCCCCACGAATTGACGCCGAATGAGATGCCCGGCGTGATCGACGAATACCGCTGCGCCGCGCGCAACGCCCTGGCCGCGGGCTTTGACGGCGTGCAGGTGCATGCGGGCAATGGCTTCCTGCTGGACCAGTTCCTGCGCGACTCTTCCAATCGGCGCCGCGACGCCTATGGCGGCTCGGTGCAGAACCGTTGCCGGCTGTTGCACGAAGTCGTGCAGGCCGTGTGCGACGTGTGGGGCAGCGACCGGGTGGGCGTGCGCCTGTCGCCGGCCAACCCCACGATCTATCGCCTGGAAGACTCGGACCCGGCGCTGTTGCTGCGCACAGCGCTGGCCACGCTGAGCGAACTGCGGATCTGCTATGTGGACGTGGTCGAGGGCTCCACGACCACCGGTCCGGCGACGCATGCGCTGGACTACGCCGCCATCCGCCCGGCGTTCAAGGGGCTCTATGTGGCCAACAACGGCATTCGCTCGCGCGAGCAGGCGGAGTTGGCCCTGCAATCGCATGCCGACCTTGTTTCATTCGGCCGGCCGTTCATCGCCAATCCCGACCTGCCGCGACGGCTGGAAGCCGGCGCGCCGCTCAATGCGCTGAACGAGGCCCTGCTCTATTCCCCCGATCACCGCGGCTACACGGACTACCCCTTCCTCGACGGCGACGCCTGGCCCACCACGGCCTGACCCGCCACCCCTGGCCTTCGAAACACTGGAGACAGCCATGAAAGACACGAGCATCCCGGACTCCGCCCAGCACCACCCGCGCTCACGGCGCGCGGCACTGCGGCAACTCGCCGCCGCCGGGCTGGCGCTCAGCGTTCCCCTGGCGCGCGCACAAGCCGGCTATCCCAGCAAGGTGATTCGCCTGGTCGTCACGCTGCCGGCGGGCACCTCGGCGGACGTCATGGCCCGCTTCATCGGCGAGCGGCTTTCGCGTGAGCTGGGGCAGCCCGTCATCGTCGAGAACCGGCCCGGCGCCAGCTCCATCATCGGCGCCCAGGCGGTCGCGTCCGCGCCCGCCGACGGCTACACCCTGCTGTACGGGCTGGCGCCTTCGATCTCGCTGAACCCGCACCTGTTCAAGAAGCTGCCCTACAAGGCTTCGGACTTCGCCCCGATCATCCACCTGCTGGACGTGCCCTTCGTGCTGGTGGTGCGCGCCGATTCGCCGCACCGCAGCGCGCAGGACCTGCTCCAGGCGGCGAAGGCGAATCCGGGCAAGCTGAGCTA
>DATILF010000339.1:0-8753 GCA_035476755.1 Ramlibacter sp. | reverse complement strand
TTCGAATACATAGGCCATGAAACTGTCTCCCTTGTTTTGAGTGCTTGTCAGGAGAGATTTGACGCGTGCCGGATACGTGCGCCTGACCGTCACAAGCGCAACAAGATGTCATCCCAAGCCGACGCTGAGCTACGGACGAAGGCGAGCCGAGCGTCAGCCGAGTTGGCGGATCAGTTCTTGCGCGGCGGCTGGTGCCCGCTCCTTGGCGCCGTTGATCAGGTAGATGTAGACCTCTCGCGCGGCTCCCTTTCCCACCCATGCCTTGGCGCCCTCCGCCCATTGGCTCAGTGCTACCGGCGGGTAGCCGGTGGGCCTCTCGGCTTCGCTGCGCATCAGGCGGATGTAGGCCAGGTTGCTCTGCTCATCGGCGATGGCGGGGAACTTGTCCGAATCGGTGTGCACGGCCGTGCAGCCGTAGCGGCGCGCCAGGGGCAGGAATTCGGGCGACAGGAAGCTTTCGTGTCGGACGTCCAGCACGTGGCGCAGCGCGACGCCATCGACATGCTTGGGCAGCAGCGCGAGAAACGCCTCGAAGTCCGTCGCGTCGAACTGCTTGGTGGGCATGAACTGCCACACCAGCGGGCCGAGTTTGTCGTCCAGCTCGGCAATGCCGCTGGTGACGAAACGTTGGATCGACTCGCCCGCCGTGGCGAGCAGCTTGCGGTTGGTGGCGAAGCGATTGGCCTTGAGCGAGAACACGAAGCCTTCGGGCGTTTCGCCCCGCCACTTCGCGAACGTGGGCGGCTTGAAGGTGCTGTAGTAGGTGCCGTTGACTTCGATCGCCGTCAGCTGCCGGCTGGCGTAATGCAGTTCGCGGCTGTGCGGCAGGCCCTTGGGAAAGAAGTTGTCGCGCCAGGGCTCGAAGGTCCAGCCGCCCACGCCGATGCGAATGCGCGAGTTGTTGTCGTGTTCCATGGGGGTCCCCTGTGAAGTCGGATGCGGGATGCGAGTGGCATTGCCATCCCCGCATTTTGACCATCCGCGCATTTTGCCCAGGTGCCGTCCCGGGCTTGTCAGCACGGTGCTGGCACAAGCGTTCGCGTGGGCGTAAAGTGGCGGGTTCACCTCGAAGCAGTTTGGAAGGAACCCATGAACGCACCCTTGCATCGCGAAATCCCCGGCGGACTCGACGCCGTTGCCGCCCTGGCCCACACCACCGCCAAGTGGGACGGCGACATCGTGAAGCAGCTCACCGACTACGTTGCCATCCCGGCCAAGTCGCCGGGCTTCGACAAGGACTGGGCCGAACACGGCTACATCGAAACGGTGATGCGCAATGCCGCGGCCTGGGTCGAGGCGCAGAAGGTCGAAGGCCTGACGCTGGAAGTGGTGCGCCTGCCCGGCCGCACGCCGGTGCTGTTCTTCGAGATCGCGGCCACCAAGCCGGCGTCTTCGCAGACGGTGCTGATGTACGGCCACCTGGACAAGCAGCCGGAATTCACCGGCTGGCGCAATGATCTCGGCCCGTGGACGCCGAAGTACGAAGACGGCAAGCTCTATGGCCGCGGCAGCGCCGACGACGGCTATGCGGTCTACGCCAGCATCGCCGCCGTGCAGGCGCTCAAGGCGCAGAACGTGCCGCATCCGCGCATCGTCGGCCTGGTCGAGACGTGCGAGGAGTCCGGCTCGTATGACCTCCTGCCCTACGTCGACGCGCTACGCGGCCGCCTGGGCGACGTGTCGCTGGTGATCTGCCTGGACTCGGGCGCAGGCAACTACGACCAGCTGTGGCTCACCACCTCGCTGCGCGGCATGGCGAGCGGCACGCTGAAGGTGGAGATCCTCACCGAGGGCGTGCATTCCGGCGACGCTTCGGGCCTGGTGCCCTCGAGCTTTCGCATCATGCGCCAGGTGCTCGACCGGCTGGAGGACAGCCAGACCGGGCGCCTGCTGCCGGCGAGCTTTCATTGCGAGGTGCCCGCCGAGCGGCTGGCGCAGGCGCAGGCCACCGCCGCCATCCTGGGCGACGAGGTGTACAAGCGATTCCCCTGGGCGCACCACGACTGCGGCGGCTCCACTGCCTTCGCGCTGCCCACCACCACCGACCCGCTGCAGGCGCTGCTCAACCGCACCTGGGCGCCGACGCTGTCCGTGACCGGCGCGGAGGGCTTTCCCGCGCTGCAGGACGCGGGCAACGTGTTGCGTCCGTACACGGCATTCAAGCTCTCGCTGCGCCTGCCGCCCCTGGTGGACGCGGTGAAGGCAGTGCAGGCGCTGAAGGCGCTGCTGGAGGACAACGCCCCCTACCAGGCCAAGGTCACCTTCTACGGCAATGCGGGCGAGGGCGCGGACCTCGCCGCCGGCGCGGCCAGCGGCTGGAACGCGCCGGCCACGGCGCCCTGGTTCGAGCAGGCGCTCAACCAGGCCTCGCAGGCCCACTTCGGCGCGCCTTGCGGCTACATCGGCCAGGGCGGCACCATCCCGCTCATGAACATGCTGAGCACCGGGTTCCCCAAGGCGCAGATGATGGTCTGCGGCGTGTTGGGCCCCAAGAGCAATGCGCACGGCCCCAACGAATTCCTGCATGTGCCCTATGCCAAGAAACTCACGGCGGCAGTGGCCCAGGTGATCGCGCAGATGCCCTGAAAAGCAGGAGTTGTGAATTCCCGCACAGGATTTTGGGCCGCCGCGCGTTGCGGGGCGCGGCCCGGCGGGCCATCATGGCCCCATGAGCCAAGAGCTGAGCGATTCCACGCTGTCCACCTTCACCGCGTCGGATGGTGACAACCTGGCCATGCAGGATTGGCCGTTGCCCGAAGGTGTGGCCCTGCGTGGTGTGGTGCTGCTGGTCCACGGCCTGGGCGAGCATGCGGGCCGCTACGACCACATCGCGCGGCAACTGAACCGCTGGGGCTTCGCGGTGCGAGGCTATGACCAGTACGGCCATGGCGAATCGGATGGCGTGCGCGGCGCGTTGCCGGTGGAAGCGCGCCTGATCGACGACCTGGCGGACATCATCGACAGCACCCGGGCGCGCATGGAGCAGGGCACGCCGCTGGTCGTCCTGGGGCACAGCATGGGTGGCCTGGTCGCCGCCTGCCTGGCGGCGCTGGGCCAGGTGCGCATCGAAGGGCTGGTGCTGTCATCGCCCGCGCTCGATCCGGGCTTGAATGCATTCCAGAAGCTGCTGCTCGCCACGCTGCCGCGGCTGGCGCCCAACCTCACGGTGAGCAACGGGCTCGATGCGGATTTCATCTCGCACGATCCTGGCGTGGTGGCCGCGTACCGGGCCGACCCGCGGGTGCACGACCGGGTGTCCGCCCGCCTGGCGAAATTCATCGCCGAGGGCGGCCCGACCGTGGTGGCGCATGCGGGCGAATGGAACGTGCCTACCCTGCTGATGTACGCGGGCGCGGACCAGCTGGTCAACCCACGAGGCAGCCGCGCCTTCGCGCAAGCGGCTCCGCAAGCCGTGGTCACCTCGCATTGCTTCGAGGATTTCTTTCACGAGATCTTCAACGAGCCCGACGCCGAGCCCGTCTTCGAGATGCTCAGGCAGTGGCTGGACGCACGGTTCTGAGCCGCAGCCAGAGCAGCCCGGCGCCGGTCAGCGCCACTGGCACGAGCGAGCCGTAATTGATCATCGTCCAGCCCTGGGTGGTGACCAGCACGCCCGAGGCGAACGAGCTGAGCGCGAGGGTCGCGAACACGAAGAAGTTCAGCGCGCCCTGGGCGCGATCCTTCTCGTCGGGCCCATAGGCCGACAGCGACAGCGTGGTGCTGCCGGTGAAGAGGAAATTCCAGCCGACCCCCAGCAGGAACAGCGCGACGAGGAACTGGTGCAGTTCCACCCCCGAGAGCGCCACCAGGATGCAGCCCAGGTTCAGCGCCACGCCCACGCCCATGATGGGCAGCGGGCCGTAGCGCTTGATCAGGCTGCCGGTGAAAAAGCCCGGCGCGAACATGCCGACCACGTGCCACTGCAAGACGAACGCCGCATCCGAAAAGGGCAGCCCGCATTGCTGCATGGCGATCGGCGTCGCCGCCATCAACAGGCTCATGACACCGAAGCCCAGGGCGCCGGCCGCGGCCGCTACGATGAAGACCGGCTGGCGCATGATCTCTTTGAGGGGGCGGCCCTGGCGGGCGCCACCCTGCGGCGGCGGCGGGGCGAATTCGATGAAGGCCATCAGCACCATCGCCAGCAGGGCGACCACTGCCAGGGCCAGGTAGGCGCCGGCGAATGCCACGGGGAACATGTCGCGGGTGCGGGCCGCCAAGTTGGGGCCCAGCACGGCGCCGAGCAGTCCGCCCGCCATCACCAGCGACACGGCTTTTTCCCGCATGGAAGGCGGGCACAGCTCGGCGGCGGCGAAGCGGTAGAGGTTGGCGTTGGCGTTGTAGTAGCCGGCCACCACGCTCGCGAAGCACAGCAGCCAGAAGTGCCGGCCCGCCGCGGCATAGGCGCACAGCAGCGCCGACAGCAGGGCGACCGCCAGGCCGAGCTGGAAGGACCGCCGGCGCCCATAGCGCGTCTGGGTGCGCGCGACGATGCCGGTGCACAAGGCGCCGCCGACCACGTAGCCCATCAGCGGCAGCGTGGCCATCCATCCCAGCGGCGCCAGGGCCAGGCCGACCAGGCCGTTGATGGCGATGAAGGTGACGTTGTTGGTGAGAAACAGGCCCTGGCAGATCGCCAGCAGCCACAGGTTGCGGTTGACGCTGCGCGGGACGGGTGGGGCCGCAGCCGCGGTGTCGTGGGTCATGCTCAAAGTGTAAGGCGGGCGAGCAGGGCCAGCGGCGCGGTCTCGGCCCGCAGCACGCGGTTGCCCAGGCTCACGGGCAAAAAGCCTTGCGCCAGCGCCGCCGCTTCCTCGCGGGCGCTGAGGCCGCCCTCGGGGCCGGACAGCGTCAGCACCGGCCCGCCGCCGCCGGCCGCATCCCCGGCCGGGCGGGCCTGCGCCGACAGCGACAGCACCAGGCGCAGGGCCTGCGCGGGGCCTGCCGCCAGCCAGCGGCCCAGGTCGAGGGCTTCATGCACGGCCGGCACCCGGTTGCGCCCGCTTTGTTCGCAGGCGGCCACGGCGATGCCCTGCCAGTGCGCACGCTTCTTCTCGGCGCGCTCGCCGCTGAGTTTCAGCACGCTGCGCTCGGCCACCAGTGGCTGGATGCTGGCCGCGCCCAGCTCCGCGGCCTTCTCCACCAGCCAGTCCATGCGGTCATTGGCGGGCATGCCGATGGCCAGGTGCACCTCGCGTGGCGCTTCGCGCTCGATGGCCTGGTGCTTGCCGAGCATCACCCGCACGTCGCTGCGGCCCATGTGCTCGACCACCGCGTCGAACTCGCCGCCCTCGCCATTGAAGAGCGTGATCGTGGCGCCCGGCTGCAGGCGCAGCACCTGCACATGGCGGGCGGCGCCCGGTGGCAGGGCGAGTGATTGCCCGGGCACGAGCGGGGCGGGGCAGTGGAACCGCGGCATCGCGGGTGTTAGGCGCGGCCGAAAGCCCAGGCCGTGGCGGCCTGCGTGCCCTCGACGTCATCGATCAGGCGCAGCAGCGGCGTCAGCTCGCGATAACGGCTGGCGGTGGCCCGGATGTAAGCGATGAAACGCGGCGCGTCGGCCAGGTACTTCGGCTTGCCGTCCCGCAGGGTCAGGCGCGCGAAGATGCCGGCCACCTTGAGGTGCCGCTGCAAGCCCATCCACTCCACCCCGCGGTAGAACTCGCCGAAGTCCGGGTCCACCGGCAAGCCCGCCTTCAGCGCCTTTTGCCAATAGCGCACCGTGATGTCGAGCACGAACTCCTCGTCCCAGCTCAGGAAGGCATCGCGCATCAGGCTGGCGATGTCGTAGGTGATCGGGCCGTACACCGCATCCTGGAAGTCGAGCACGCCCAGCCGCTTCTCGGCTACATCGGTCGGGATCATCAGGTTGCGGGGCATGAAGTCGCGATGCACGTAAACGTTGGGCGCGGCCAGGTTGCGCTCGACGATGAGCTTGAAGGCCGCATCGAGCGTCTCGCGCACGCGCCCTTCCACCGGCACGCCCCGGTGCCGCGCCAGGTACCAGTCGGGAAAGAGGGCCAGCTCGCGCGCGAGCAGCGCCTCGTCGTAGGGGGGTAGCACACCGGGCCGTGAGGCGGCCTGCCAGGCCACCAGTGCGTCCACGGCGCGCAGGTAAAGGGGCTGATTGACCGTTGGGTTCTGCGGATCGATCACTTCGATCATGGTGCGGGTGCCCAGGTCGTCCAGCAGCATGAACCCGGCCGGCTCGTCCCATTCCAGCACGCGCGGCACGTGAAGGCCGGCGTCGGCCATCAGCCGCGCGACCTTCACGAAAGGACGGCAGTCTTCCTTGTCCGGCGGTGCGTCCATGATGATGCGGCTGCCCGTGCCCGTGCCCGGCGCATCGATGCGCAGGTAGCGCCGGAAGCTGGCGTCGGCCGACGCCGGGCGCAGCGTGGCCGGATCGAGCCCGTGCACGGCGGCGATGCCCTCCAGCCAGCGCAGGAACGCCGCATGGCGGCCAGGATCGGCCCAGGTGACGGCGGCCAGGGATGGGGAGGAGGGTGTCGCGGGTTCGCTCATGGATAATCCATTCTACAAATCCAATGCGGCCGGCCGGTCGCGATGCCGCCCCTTTGATGCACGACTTGAAATCCAAGGCGTTCCGCGCCCGCTTTGCCCTGACGCCGGTGGCGCTTGTTGCGTGCGCCCTTCTTCACGGTGGCCCGGTGCGCGCCCAGGCGCAGCCGTCCCTGGTGCTCAAGCCCAGTCCCCAGCTGAGCGAGGAAATTCCGGCGGCGATGCGCGACCAGCTGCCCACCTTCATCTCCGGGGAGCGCGTGTCCGGCCGCGCCGACCTGGAAACGGTGATCGAAGGGCAGGCCCGCCTGCGCCGCGGCGACCTGCTCATTCGCGCCGACCGGCTCGAGTATTCGCAGCCCGAGGACCTCGCCAAGGCCCGCGGCAACGTCATCATCAACCGCGCCGGCGATGTCTTCGAGGGGCCTCACCTGGAGCTCAAGGTGGACGCCTTCGAAGGCTTTTTCAACCAGCCGCGCTACCGGTTCCTGAGCAACGACGCCTATGGCGAGGCCGAGCGCGTCGATTTCCTGGACGAGAAGCGGGCGATCATCCGCAACGCGACCTACACCACCTGCCGGCGCCAGCCCGGCCCGAGCTGGATGCCCGACTGGATCCTGCGAGCCTCCAGCCTGCGCCTGGACAACGAGGAAGAGGTGGGCCAGGCCAGCGGCGCCGTGCTCAGCTTCATGGGCGTGCCGGTCCTGCCGGTGCCGGGCATCAGCTTTCCGCTGACCGACAAGCGCAAGTCCGGCGTGTTGCCGCCGACCATCGGCATCGACAACCTGAATGGGCTCGAGCTCACGGTGCCCTACTACTGGAACATCGCGCCCAACCGCGACGCCACGCTGTATCCCACGCTCATGACCAAGCGCGGCGTCGATCTGGGAGGCGAGTTCCGCTACCTGGAGCGCGAGTACGAAGGCCGCCTGCGTGCCAATTACATGCCGAGCGACCAGCTGCGCGACCGCGACCGCTGGGGCTACGCCATCAAGCACGACGGCATCATCGGCACCGGCCTGGCGTCCGGACCGCTGGGCATCAACCTGAACCTGAACCGGGTCAGCGACGACAACTACTGGCGCGACTTCTCGCGCGCCACCGCCTCGCTGACCCAGCGCCTGCTGGCGAATGACGGCGCGTTGTCGTGGGCCCGGGGCGATTTCTCCGCCAGTGCGCGGGCACTGAAATGGCAGACCCTGCAGGACGTGAGTTCGCCGATCGTCCCGCCCTACGACCGCCTGCCGCAGCTGGTGGGCCGCTACAGCCGCAACGAGCTGGCGGGTAGCCTGCAGGCCTCGGTGGACGCGGACTACACGAGCTTCCATTCGGACCGCACCCTGACCGGGCAGCCCAACGCGCAGCGGGTGTTCACCTTGGCGCAGGTCAGCCGCCCCTGGCAAGCCCCGGGCTGGTTCGTGATCCCGAAGCTGCAGCTGCATGCCACGCAATACCAGTTCGATGCGCCGCTGGCCAACGGGGCCCGCTCGGCCGACCGGATGGTGCCCACGGCCAGCCTGGACAGCGGCCTGGTCTTCGAGCGCGATGCCAGCTACTTCGGGCGCAGCTTCCGCCAGACGCTGGAGCCGCGGGCGTTCTACGTCTATACGCCGTTTCGCAACCAGGGCCTGCTGCCCAACTACGACTCGGCCGCCACGGACTTCAACTTCGCGACCATCTACACCGAGAACGCGTTCGGCGGCCACGACCGCATCTCCGACAACAATCTGCTGACGCTAGGCGCCAGCACCCGCCTGCTGGACCCGGACACCGGCGCCGAGGCCGCGCGCTTCGGTATCGCGCAGCGCCTGCGCTTCAAGGACCAGCGGGTCACGCTGCCCGGCGGCACACCCGTGAGCGAACGGCTGTCCGACCTACTGATGGGCGCTTCCGTCAACTGGACGCCCGCCTGGAGCGTGGACTCCACGGTGCAGTACAACCCCAAGACGCGCCGGTCGATCCGCTCGACCCTTGGCGGGCGCTACAGTCCCGGCAACTACCGGGTGGTCAGCGCGGCCTACCGCCTGCAGCGCGGCTCCAGTGAACAGCTGGACATCGGCTGGCAATGGCCGCTCAACGACCTGTGGGGTGACAAGGGCGTCAATCTCGGCGCCGGCCGGGGCGAGGGCGAAGGCCGCTGGTACAGCGTCGGGCGCCTGAACCTGAGCCTGAAGGACCGGCGCCTGGTGGACTCCATCGTCGGCCTCGAGTACGACGCCGGCTGCTGGCTG
>DATILF010000338.1:0-8378 GCA_035476755.1 Ramlibacter sp. | reverse complement strand
TGGACCTCCCCGTTCTCGGGAGGTCAGTTCACGTCCTGCACAAAGGGGACCGGCGGCGCCGGCCTACTACCCTTTCCCGATCAGTTCAGGTGGGGGAGTTTGAGGTGGCCCTGGGTGGGGGAATTTGGGTGGCCGTCCGGGACTTCCGCAAATATCGCGGAACGATGCTCATCAAGCCGAGTCGGAAAAACGCTCAAGCGCTCTACGACAAAGTGACAGGAGTCATCAAGGAATGCCTGATGAGAAAGCAGGCCGACCTGATCGAAAAACTGAATCCCATCCTTCGTGGATGGGCTCAGTACCACCATCCGGTGGTTGCGAAAGAGACGTTCAACAAACTGGATTCGCTAATCTATTGGCGGCTGGTGCGTTGGGCACGACGGCGACATCCGCAGAAAAACCGGGCATGGTGCTTCCAGAAGTATTGGGGTTGCATCGAGAACCGGACGGAGTTCGTCGCCGTCAAGAAAATGAACGATGGGACACGGTTTACGGTTCGTCTGTACCGGCTCTCCGACAGAGTCATCATTCGACACCAGAAAATCATGGGGGATTACAACCCCTTTGACCCACGGTGGGAAATGTATGGCGAGGAACTGCGCGGGAAGCGGATGCTGCAAAGCATCTCGTATCGCCGCCAGCTTTCTCAGCTGTACATGTCTCAATCGGGAAACTGTGTACTGTGCGGAACCGCGATCACCCGGGAAACCGGATGGCACGACCATCACATCGTTCGACGAGTGGATGGTGGGTCCAACCTGCTATCCAATCGGGTGCTTCTGCATCCGGTCTGCCATGCCAAAGTGCATGCCCGTGGCTTGACTGTTGTTAAGCCGGCCTCGTAAGAGGCTTTGAAAATCGAGCCAAGGGGTGTGGTTGGCTCGGGTTGATACAATCGACCTCGCTGATTCCACACCCCCGACACAGTCGGTTTTGTTGTTGTGCTTGAGCCGGATGCGGTGAAAGTCGCAAGTCCGGTTCTTAGGGGGGGATGAGTCAGCAATGACTTGTCCCTACCCTCCTATCGCTACCGGTTTGCCCATGCCCGCAATTCCCCTTCGTGCATCCCGTCTCGTCCTGGCGCTCGCCGCCTGCGCGGCGGCGAGCGCCTGCGGCAGCTTCGACGGCGCGAGCCGCCGCGTCACCGACCTCATCACGCCCTACAAGGTGGAGGTGGTGCAGGGCAATTTCGTCTCCAGGGAACAGGTCCAGGCGCTCAAGACCGGCATGGGCCGCCAGCAGGTGCGCGACATCCTGGGCACGCCGCTGGTTACCAGCGTCTTCCACGCCGACCGCTGGGATTACGTCTTCACCTTGAAACGCCAGGGCGTGCAGGATCAGGCGCGCCGGCTTTCCGTGTTTTTCAAGGGTGACGCGCTCGAGCGTTTCGAGGGCGACACCATGCCCAGCGAAGCCGAGTTCGTGGCCACCCTGGACAACAAGCGCAAGAACGCCAAGGTGCCGGTGCTCGAAGCCACCGAGGACAGCCTCAAGCAGTTCTCCGCCGGACGGCCCGCGGCCCCCGCCGCCTCCCCGGCGCCCGCCGCCGCCGAGCCGCCGCCGGCCGACAGCTATCCCCCGCTGGAAGCCCCGTCCCGATGACGGCGCAAGCAATGGCGACCTCGTCCGCACCCCCTTCTCCCATGCACAAGGTTGCCGTGGCCGGCGCCAGCGGCCGCATGGGCCATATGCTGATCGAGGCGATCCGCGGCTCCGGCGACTGCCAGCTGGCCGGCGCGCTCGACATCGCGGCCAGCCCGGCCATCGGCAATGACGCCGCGGCCTTCCTGGGCCATGCCAGCGGGGTGCCGGTTTCGGCCGACCTGCACGCGGGGCTGTCGCAGTCGCAGGTGCTGATCGATTTCACCCGCCCCGAGGGCACGCTGGCCCACCTGAAGGCCTGCCGCGAACTCGGCGTCAACGTCGTGATTGGCACCACCGGCTTCAACGAAAGCCAGAAGGCGCAGATCGCCGATTACGCGCGCGACATCGCCATCGTGATGGCGCCCAACATGAGCGTCGGCGTCAACGTCACCATGAAGCTGCTGGAGATGGCGGCCCAGGCGCTGTCAACCGGCTACGACATCGAAATCATCGAAGCGCACCACCGCCACAAGGTCGATGCGCCTTCGGGCACCGCCCTGAAGATGGGCGAAGTGATCGCCGGCGCGATGGGCCGCGATCTGAAGGAATGCGCGGTCTATGCGCGAGAAGGCGTCACGGGCGAGCGCGACCCTTCGTCCATCGGATTCGCCACCATCCGCGGCGGCGACATCGTGGGCGACCACACGGTGCTCTTCGCGGGCACGGGCGAGCGCATCGAGATCACCCACAAGTCCGCCAGCCGGTCCACCTACGCCCAGGGCAGCCTGCGCGCGGTGCGCTTCCTGGCCGGCAAGCGCACCGGTCTGTTCGACATGTTCGACGTGCTGGGCCTGCGCTAGCGCGCTGCCCGCCTTCGCGCCCGCATGAGCCTGCTCGAACTGTTCAGCCAGGGTGACGCCGTCACCAAGGCCGTGGCGGTGCTCCTGCTGGCCATGTCGGTCGCCAGCTGGGTGGTCATTGTCTGGAAGGCCTGGCTGCTGCGGCGCGCCTCACGCGACGTCGGCCGCAGCATGGCGGCCTTCTGGCAATCGCCCTCGGTCGCCGACGGCCAGCAGAAAGTGGGCGCCTTCGACCGCGAAGCGCTGGTGCTGCCGCTGATCGCCGCCACCCAGGTCAACGGGGCCGGCTCCCTCGCCGCCGCCGGCGACCGATCCCAGCAGCTCACCCGGGTGCTGCGCGATGCCCTGCACCTGGTACTGGACAAGCTGCAGTTCGGCCAGGTGCTGCTGGCCACGGTGGGTTCCACGGCGCCCTTCGTCGGCCTGCTGGGCACTGTGTGGGGCATCTACCACGCGCTCATCGGCATCGCGACCGCCGGCCAGATCACCATCGACCGCATCGCCGGCCCGGTGGGCGAGGCGCTCATCATGACGGCGGCCGGGCTGGCGGTGGCCATCCCGGCGGTGCTGGGCTACAACGTCTTCGGCCGCCTGATCGGCCGGATCGAGGCCGATCTTGAAGGCTTCGCACGCGATCTGCGTGAACTGCTGACCCACGCGGGGGAGTCCTGATGGCTTTCGGCCGGCTCGAACGCACCCAGGGCCCCCGGCCCATGAGCGACATCAACATGACGCCTCTGGTGGACGTGATGCTGGTGCTGGTGGTGATCTTCATCATCACCGCCCCGCTTCTGGCCAGCTCCATCCGCCTGGACCTGCCGCGCGCTGACGGCAGCAAGCCCAACGACGCCCCGCAATTCGTGACGCTCGTGCTGGACAAGGCGGGCCAGGCCTTCCTCAATGACAAGCCGGTCAGCCCGGCCCAGCTCGCCGAGCGGCTGGCGCACGCGGCCCGCGATAACCCGGACACCGAAATCCAGCTGCGCGCCGACCAGGCCGTGCCCTATGGCCGGGTGGTCGAGGTGATGGGCGCGGCGCAAAAAGCCGGATTGAACCGCATCGGCTTCGTCGCCGAACCCGCGGCGTCGCGTTAAGGCGCAGCGGCCGGGGCTTGCCCGCCCGTAAAATCGCGGCAGGCCGGGCCATGCCCCCGGCACACCCTTTTATGCAAGAAAAATACAACCCCTCCGAGGTCGAGCGTTCCGCCCAGGCTTACTGGACCGAGCGCGACGCCTACCGCGTGACCGAAGACGCCAGCAAGAAGAAGTTCTACGCCTGTTCCATGCTGCCCTATCCCAGCGGCAAGCTGCACATGGGCCACGTGCGCAACTACACCATCAACGACATGCTCACGCGCTACCTGCGCATGAACGGCTACAACGTGTTGATGCCGATGGGGTGGGACGCGTTCGGGCTGCCGGCCGAGAACGCCGCCATGAAGAACGGCGTGCCGCCCGCGAAGTGGACGTACGAGAACATCGCGTACATGAAAAAGCAGATGCAGGCGATGGGGCTGGCCATCGACTGGAGCCGCGAGGTCGCCACCTGCGACCCCGAGTACTACAAGTGGAACCAGTGGCTGTTCCTGAAGATGCTGGAAAAGGGCATCGCCTACCGCAAGACCCAAGTCGTCAACTGGGACCCGGTGGACCAGACCGTGCTGGCCAACGAGCAGGTGATCGATGGCAAGGGCTGGAGAACCGGCGCGGTCGTCGAGAAGCGGGAAATCCCGGGCTACTACCTGAAGATCACCGATTACGCCGAAGAGCTGCTGGACCATGTGCAGCACAAGCTGCCGGGCTGGCCCGAGCGGGTGAAGCTGATGCAGGAGAACTGGATCGGCAAAAGCGAGGGCGTGCGCTTTGCCTTCACCCATGGCATCCGCGACCATGAGGGCCAGCTCATCGGCGATGGCCGGATGTACGTGTTCACCACGCGCGCCGACACCATCATGGGCGTCACGTTCTGCGCCGTGGCGCCCGAGCATCCGCTCGCCACGCACGCCGCGCGTACCAACCCGAAGCTGGCCGAGTTCATCGAGGAATGCAAGAAGGGCGGTACCACCGAGGCCGAGCTGGCGCTGCGCGAGAAGGAGGGCATGCCCACGGGGCTGGTGGTGATCCACCCGCTGACCGAGGAGCCGATCGACGTGTGGGTCGGCAACTACGTGCTCATGGGCTACGGCGACGGCGCCGTGATGGGTGTGCCCGGCCACGACGAGCGCGACTTCGCCTTCGCGCTCAAGTACGACCTGACCATCATGCAGGTGGTGCACGTGGACGGCGAGCACTACGATTACCACCACTGGAATGACTGGTACGGCGACAAGGAGCGCGGCGTCACCATCAATTCCGACATCTACAGCGGCTTCGCGTACCGCGACGCCGTGAACGCGGTGGCGCATGCGCTGGAGCAAAAAGTCCTGGGCGAGAAGAAGACCACCTGGCGCCTGCGCGACTGGGGCATCAGCCGCCAGCGCTACTGGGGCACGCCGATCCCCATCATCCACTGCGACGAGCACGGCGCGGTGCCGGTGCCCGAGCGCGACCTGCCGGTGGTGCTGCCGCAGGACTGCGTGCCCGACGGCTCGGGCAACCCGCTGAACAAGCGCCCCGACTTCCTGAACGTGAAGTGCCCCCAGTGCGGCAAGGACGCGCGGCGCGAGACCGACACCATGGACACCTTCGTGGATTCGTCCTGGTACTACATGCGCTACTGCGACCCGAAGAACGACAAGGCCATGGTGGCCGGCGGGGCCGCGTACTGGATGCCGATGGACCAGTACATCGGCGGTATCGAGCACGCCATCCTGCACCTGCTGTACGCGCGCTTCTGGACCAAGGTGATGCGCGACATGAGCCTGGTGAAGGTGGACGAGCCGTTCACCAAACTGCTGACGCAGGGCATGGTGCTGAACGAGGCCTTCGTGCGCATGGGCGACAAGGCCGGCAAGGAGTACTTCTGGGCCCACGACCTGGACATCGTGCGCGACGAGCACGCCAAGGTGATCTCGGCCACGGCCAAGGCCGACGGCCTGCCCGTGACCTACGAGGGCTGGACCACGATGTCCAAGTCCAAGAACAACGGGGTGGACCCGCAGGACCTGATCGAGAAGTACGGGGCCGACACGGCGCGCCTGTACACCATGTTCACGGCGCCGCCCGAAGCCACGCTGGAGTGGAACGACGCCGCACTGGAAGGCTCCTACCGCTTCATGCGCCGGGTCTGGAATTTCGGGCACAAGCTGGGCGCTGCGGCACCGGCGGGGGCATCGGCCACCGCCTTCGGCAAGCAGGCCAAGGCCCTTCGCTTCGAGATCCATACCGTGCTGCGCCAGGTGGACTACGACTACCAGCGCATGCAGTACAACACGGTGGTGTCGGGCGCGATGAAGCTGCTCAACGCGCTCGAGGATTTCAAGGCCGGGCAAACCGGCGACGATGCGGCGGTGCGCGAATGCTTCGGCATCCTGCTGCGCGTGCTCTACCCGGTCACCCCGCACATCGCGCAGGCGCTCTGGCAATCCCTCGGTTATGGCCGGGCCCAGGGCGACCTGCTGGATGCGCCCTGGCCGAAGGTGGACGAGCAGGCACTGGTCCAGGACGAGATCGAGCTGGTGCTGCAGATCAACGGCAAGCACCGCGGGTCGGTGCGTGTGCCGGCCGCCGCCAGCCGCCAGGAGATCGAGAAGCTGGCCGTGGCCAGCGAGGACTTCGTGAAGCACGCGGGCGGCGCGTCGCCCAAGAAGGTGATCGTGGTGCCCGGCCGGCTCGTCAATGTGGTGGTCGGATGAATAGGGCCCCCACGCTTGTCGGCCTGTCGGCACGACGCCGAACCCTCCTCATCGTCCTTGCCGCGGCAACGGTGCTGGCCGGATGCGGCTTCCAGCTGCGCCAGGCCCCGAAATTCGCTTTCGATTCCATCCATGTGGGCGCGCCCGCCAGCTCCACGCTGGGCAATGAGCTCAAGCGCACGATCGCGACCGGCGGCAGCGTCACGGTGGTCGATGCCGGCCGCATCAACACCGCGCAGGTGGTGCTCGACGTGCTGGCCGACCAGCGCGAAAAGGTGGTGGTGGGCCTGACCGCCGCCGGCCAGGTGCGCGAATTCCAGCTGCGCACGCGCCTGAAGTTCAGGCTGCGCACGCCGCAGGGCAAGGAGCTGATCCCCGAGACCGAATTGCTGCAGCAACGCGACATCAGCTTCAACGAGTCCGTGGCGCTGGCCAAGGAAGCCGAAGAAAACCTGCTGTACCGGGACATGCAGACCGACATCGTGCAGCAGCTGATGCGCCGGCTGGCGGCGGTCAAGACCTTGTAGCCGTCGCCGACTTGCCATGCCGCTGGATCGCGCCGACCTGAAACTGCTGGAGCTGCTGCAGCAGGACGGCCGCGCGACGATCCAGTCGCTCTCCGAGGCGATCCACCTCTCCGCGCGGGCCACGCTCAATCGCGTGCGCAAGCTCGAGGCCGAGGGCCTGATCGAGGGCTATCGCGCGCTCATCAGCCGCGCTGTGCTGGGCGAGCAGATCTGCGTTTTCGCGGAGATCGCGCTCAAGGACCAGCGCCAGGCCGTGGTGCAGCGCTTCGAGAAGAAGATGGCGGCGGCGCCCGAGGTGGTGGCCTGCTACATCGTGAGCGGCCGCTACGACTACCTGGTGCGCATCGCCTGCCCGCAACTGGGCCAGTACCACAGCCTGATCAGCGGCTGGCTCGATGATGCGTCGCTGGGCGTCGAGAAGATCGTCACCAACATCGAACTGCAGACCATCAAGGAGTTTGCCGGCTTCCCGCTGCCCCGGCCCGCTGCCGGGCACTGAGCCCCCACGCTCCCCCACTTCGTGTGGGTCGCTGCCCCCCGAGGGGGCCCAGGCCCGCTTGGGGCGGCCCGGCGCTGGGGCTGATGAGGCGGCGTCCGGCACGGGCGCACAAAGGCGTCCTACGCCACTTCCGAATCGGAAGTGCGCGCCCGGCATCCGTTCGGTTGCCGCCGCGCCCCACCTCGGCTTTCACGCCCACGGCAGCCCCGCCCGGCCTAGACTGGAGCCATTCACAGGAGCGTGATCATGGACGCCAGCACCCACAACGCCACGGCCGATTTCATTGGCCAGGAAGCCCGCTTCGGCGCGCGCAACTACCAGCCGGTGCCGGTCGTGGTGGACCATGCGCTCGACTGCCTGGTGTGGGATGTGGAGGGGCGTGAATACATCGACATGATGAGTGCGTATTCCGCCGTGAGCCATGGGCATCTGCACCCCCGCCTGGTTGCCGCCGCGCACCGCCAGCTCGAGAAAGTGGCGGTGACCTCGCGCGCCTATCACGGCACCACGCTCGGCCCCTTCCTGGAAAAGCTGTGCGGGCTGGCCGGCTTCGAGCGCGGCCTGCCGATGAATACCGGCGCCGAAGCGGTGGAGACGGCGATCAAGTGCGCCCGCCGCTGGGGCTATCGTGCCAAGGGCGTGCCCGACGGCCAGGCGGAAATCCTGGTGGCGCGCGGCAACTTCCATGGCCGCACCAGTACCATCGTCGGCTTTTCCAGCGAGCCCGAGTACCGCGCCGGCTTCGGTCCGTTCGCGCCGGGCTTCACGCACTTCGACTTCGGCGACATGGGCAGCGTTCGCGCCGCCACCACGCCGAACACCTGTGCCGTGCTGGTGGAGCCGATCCAGGGTGAGGCCGGCATCATCCTGCCACCGCCCGGCTTCTTCAGGCAGCTGCGGGCCTGGTGCGATGACCACGAGATCCTGCTGATCATCGACGAAGTGCAGGCGGGGCTGGGCCGCACCGGCCGCTGGTTTGCTTTCGAGCATGAGGGCATCCGCCCCGATGGGCTGATCCTGGGCAAGGCGCTGGGCGGGGGGCTGCTGCCGGTCAGCGCCTTCCTGGCCGATGCGCGCGTCATGGATGTCTTCAATCCCGGCAGCCACGGCTCCAC
>DATILF010000337.1:0-6221 GCA_035476755.1 Ramlibacter sp. | reverse complement strand
GCGTTCGCGCGCCGCTGCGACGCGCTCGGAGGCTTTCGCCTCTTTGTGGACCTGGAGCGCCTGGGCAAGGCCGAGCGCCAGGCCGGGCGCAACACCTTCATCAGCGAACACACGATGGCGGACGTCGGCCGCATCAAGGCCGTGCTGCGCCACTCTCCCTTGATGGTGCGCGTCAATCCGCTGAACGAGGGCACGCCTGCGGAGGTCGATGCGGTGCTGGCCGCGGGCGCGGACCAGTTGATGCTGCCGATGTTCACCACGCCCGCCGAAGTGCGCGACTTTTCCGCACTCGTGGCGGGGCGAGCGCCTGTCGTGACCTTGCTGGAAACGGCCGGTGCGCTCCATGGCCTGGACGACTGGGTGGCCACGCCGGGCCTGGCCGAGGTGTTCGTCGGCCTCAATGACCTGCACCTCTCCCTGGGGTTGCGCTTCATGTTCCAGCCCCTCGCGCAGGGCCTGGTGGACCGTGTGTCGGCCGCCGTGAAGCGGCAGGGCCTCAGGTTCGGATTCGGCGGCATCGCCCGCGTGGACGAAGGCCTGCTGCCTGGACGCGACGTGCTGGCCGAGCACCTGCGCCTTGGATCCGGGGCAGTGATTCTTTCGCGCACCTTCCATCCGGCAGGCGATGCGCAGCCGTTCGAGGCCGAGGTAGCCCGGCTGCGCCAGGCCGAAACAGAACTGCGCGTGCGCACACCCGCCCAGGTCGAGGACGACCGGCTCCGCATCGCCGGCATCATCGAGCGCATCGCGGCGGGGATGGGCGCGGCGGCATGAAGCGGGTGCTCGACGTGGTGCTGTCGCTGTTCGCGCTTGTGCTGCTCTCGCCCTTGCTGGTGGGCGCGGCGGCTTCCATCGCATTCGAGTCCGGCAGGCCGGTGCTGTTCAGGCAGGTTCGCATCGGACTGGGTGGCCGCGAATTCGGCATGTACAAATTCCGCAGCATGGTGAAGAACGCAGCCGCCATCGGCCCGTACCACACGGCCGCGGGCGACCCGCGCATCACGCCGGTGGGCCGCTGGTTGAGGCGCACCAGCATCGACGAGCTGCCGCAATTGCTGAACGTCCTGAAGGGCGACATGAGCCTGGTCGGCCCACGTCCTGATGTGCCGGCACAGCGCGCGCTTTACGGCGACGCCGACTGGGCGCAGCGCTGCAGCGTGCGCCCCGGCATCACCGGCCTGGCGCAGGCGCTGCTGCGCTCCGAGGCCACCGAGGCGCAGCGCCTGGAACTGGACCTGCGCTACGCGCGTGAACACTCCATGGCGCTCGACCTGAAGGTCATGGCCTGGACGCTGGCCCGCGTCACGGGCCAGGGGAGTAACTAGCCATGTGCGGGATCTTCGGTTACTGGGACCGTGGCCGCCGCGCGATGCCTGCCGAGGCGATCGACGCGATGGCGCGCAAGCTGACGCATCGTGGCCCCGACGACCAGGGCGTCTGGGCCCAGCCCGCGCGCGGCGTGGCCATCGGCAACCGGCGCCTCTCCATCATCGACATCGGGGGCGGCCACCAGCCTTTCACCTCCGACGACGGCCGCGTTTCGGTGGTGCAGAACGGCGAGATCTTCAACTACGTCGAGCTGGCCGCCGAGCTGCGCAGCCAGGGCGTGGCACTGCGCACGGCCTCCGACACGGAAGTGATCCTGCGGCTGTATGAGCGCGAAGGCATTGCCTGTGTGAGCAAGCTCAATGGCATGTTCGCCATCGCCATCGATGACGCCCGCCAGGATGCGATGTACCTGGTGCGCGACCGCATCGGCGTGAAGCCGCTGTATGTGGCGGACGACGGCGAGCGGGCGGTGTTCGCCTCGGAACTCAAGGCCATGCTGCCGCACACCGAAGCCCGTCACGGCATGGCGGGTGTGGACATCGAGGCTATCCACCATTACCTGTGTTTCAACTACATTCCCGCGCCGTGGACCATCTGGCGGGGTGTCCGCCACGTGATGCCCGGCACCTGGATGAAGTTCACCCGCGGCGGCGTGGAGGCCCACCGGTGGTGGAGCCTGGCCGACCAGCGCGAGCGCGACTACGCCTTCGGCGACTGGGCCGAGGAGTTCATGGCCATCCTCGACGATGCCACCCGTATTCGGCTGCGCGCCGACGTGCCGTGGGGCGCGTTCCTGTCGGGTGGCGTCGATTCCAGCACCATCGTCGGCCTGATGGCGCGCCACGTCGAGCAGCCGGTGAAGACCTTCTGCATCGGCTTCGCCGACCCGCGCTACGACGAATCCGCCTTTGCGGCCGAAGCAGCACAGCGTTTCGGCTGCGACCACACCAGCGAGATCGCCGAGTTGAACATGCTGGACCGCTGGCCGCATGTGCTCTACCACCTCGACCAGCCCCATGGCGATGCTTCCTTCATGCCCACCTTGCGCGTGAGCGAGCTGGCCGCGAAGCACGTGAAGGTGGTGCTCACGGGCGACGGCGGGGACGAGCTGTTCGCGGGCTACGAGAAGTACGAGGGTTTCTTTGCCCGTCCCGAGGCAGATTCCCTGGGTGTGGCTGAATTCCGCCGCAGCTACTTCGATTCGATTTCGCTATTCACGCCGCAGGCCCGGCAGGCCCTGTACCAGCCGGGGGTGGCGGCGCAACTGGCCGGCCTGGATAGTTTCGAGGTCGCCGCCAAGCCGTGGTTCGAGGAGGCGTCGCATTTCGACCGCCTCAACCAGGCGCTGTACCTCGACATGCAGCTGCTGCTGTGCGGCAACAACCTCGTGAAGCCGGATCGCATGGGCATGGCCGTCTCGATCGAGGCGCGCACGCCTTTCCTGGACTGGCGAATGATGGAATTCGCGTTCCGTTCACGCGGCGAGACCAAATTGCAGGGCGGCGACAAGAAGCACTGGTACAAGAAGGCCGTGACGCCGTTGATTGGCGCTGACCTGGCGTACCGCAAGAAGCAGATGTTCACCGTGCCGGTGGGCGACTGGTTCCGGCGCGAAAGCCACGGTTGGTTGCGCCAGACGCTGGAACAAAGCGCGCTGTTGCAGACGCTGTTCAGGCCGCAAGCCATCGAGGGCCTGCTGGATGCGCACCGCGACGGCAGGGCCAATCACACGCGGGAATTGCGCGCCCTGGCGGCGCTGGCGCTGTGGGCCACGCAGGCGGGCCTGTGAAAAAAGTCCTCTTTGTCTGCTATGGCTCGGGCCACGTGCGCATGGTCGTGCCGGTGGCGCGGGCGTTGCTGGCGTCGGGGCAGGCGAGCGTGCAGGTGCTGGGGTTGACCACGGCAGCGCCGGTCGTCAGCGCGGCCGGCCTGCCCTTGTTGCAATTCAAGGATTTTGTCGCCCGTGGCGATGCCCCTGCCGTGGCCAAGGGCCGCGAGCTGCTGGCGGCCATGGGCGACGTGCAGGACCCCGAGGAAAGCGCTGCCTACCTGGGGCTGTGCCACGCGGACCTGGAGGCCGAGGCCGGGGAGGCCGAAGCGCAGCGGCGGTATGCGCAGATCGGCCGGCAGGCCTTTCTGCCGGTGCGCACGATGAAGCGCATCCTGCAGGACGTGCAGCCTGACCTGGTTGTCGTGACCAACTCGCCCCGCGCGGAGCGCGCCGCGGTGATCGCCGCCGGCGAACTGGGCATTCCCTCGGTCTGCATGGTCGACCTGTTCGCCGTGGATGAGGTGCGCTGGATCGGCGCGGCGGACTATGCCCAGCGGGTCTGCGTGCTGAATGAAGGCGTGCGTGATTTCCTCGTCGCCGCCGGGCGCACGCCAGAGCAGGTGGTCGTCACAGGCAATCCGGCTTTCGACGTCCTGAGTGACACTGTGCATGCGCAGCGCGGCGCGCAACTGCGGCAGCAGCAGGGCTGGCAAGGTCGCAAGGTGCTGCTCTGGCCGAGCCAGGCCGAGCCTGCCATCCACCCCTTCGACGGGTCGCTGGGTGATCCGGCGCTTCCGCAGCGCGTTCTGGATCGCCTGGCGGCGTGGACGATCGCCCATGAGGACGCCGTGCTCTGCGTTCGACCGCGCGCGGGGGAGGCGGCGCCTGCCTTGCCTTGCAGCGATCGAATCGTCGTGACCGGCCAGGACTGGGCCTTGGCGGAACTGCTGCATGCCACGGACGTCGTGGTCACGCTGACCTCCACGGTTGGGCTGGAGGGGCACCTGTGCGGCGCGCGGCTGGTCCAGGTGTTGGGATCGGTGTTCGATGCCGCCATGCCCCTGGCGCGCTTCGGGGTGGCCGATGCCGCCGTTCCCCTCGACGGGCTGGACGAAGCGCTGGATCGCTGGACGGCCGCGCCCCGGCGCGAAGCCGGCGGGCGCCCGGAAGGCGCCACCCAGCGGGTGGCCGCCGTGCTGGCCGAATTTCTATAATCCGCTATTCACGGGCGCCGCGCTGCTTCCCAGGCGGGCGCCCCTCAATCCTCACCCCGATGTCACTCATTCCCAACCCGAAGCCGGTCGATCTCTCCTCGTTCATCGCCCCCGAGGACACCGCGGACGTCAAGTACGGCCTGCCGCGCTACGTGCACTTCTGCAAGCACTGCATCATTTCCAACCAGCGCCCGAATTCGGCGGTGGAGTACCAGCACACGAAGGACAGCAAGAAGGCGACCATTGCGTTCGACGAGGAAGGTGTCTGCGACGCCTGCCGCTTCGGCGAGCAAAAGCGCGGCACCATCGACTGGAAAGCGCGCGAGGAGCAACTGGCGGCGCTGTGCGACCGCTTCCGCAGCAAGTCCGGCTACGACTGCCTGGTGCCCGGATCGGGCGGCAAGGACAGCTTCTATGCGTCGCACATCCTGAAGACGCGTTTCGGCATGCATCCGCTGACCTGCACCTGGGCGCCCCATGTGTACACCGAGTGGGGGTGGAAGAATTTCCAGTCGTGGCTGCATGCCGGCTTCGACAACTACCTCATGACGCCCAACGGGCGTGTGCACCGCCTGTTGACACGCCTGGCGGTGGAGAACCTGTTCCACCCGTTCCAGGCCTTCATCTTCGGCCAGAAGTCGCTGGCGCCGAAGATGGCGCTGCTGCACGACATCCCTTTCGTGATCTACGGCGAGAACGAGGCCGAATACGGCAACCCCATCGGCGACACCACCAGCGCCAAGCGCGACTGGTCGTATTTCACCTCCAGCGACAAGTCGCAGATCTACCTCGGTGGCACCTCCGTGGCCAGCCTGTACAACGACTTCGGCCTGGAGGAGCAGGACCTCCTGCCTTACCTGCCGGCCGACCCGGTGCAGATCGAGAAGAAGCAGGTGGAGGTGCACTACCTCGGCTACTACCTGAAGTGGCACCCGCAAAGCTGCTACTACTACGCGGTGGAACACGGCGGCTTCGAGGCATCGCCTGAGCGCACGCCGGGCACCTACAGCAAGTACAACAGCATCGACGACCGCATCGATGATTTCCACTACTACACGACCTTCACCAAGTTCGGCATCGGCCGCGCCACGTACGACGCCGCGCAGGAGATCCGTTCGGGCGACATCACGCGCGAAGAAGGCGTGGCGCTGGTGAAGCGCTACGACGGCGAATTCCCCGAGCGCTTCGCCGACGAAATCTTCCGCTACCTCAGCATTCCGGAAAAGGAATTCCCGCAGGCCTCGAAGATGTTCGAATCCCCCGTGATGGACCGCGGCTACTTCATGCGCCTGGCCGACACCTTCCGCTCGCCGCACCTGTGGACGCGCGAAGGCGAGCAGTGGAAGCTGCGCCGCACTGTGTGGCAGCAAGCCGCTTGACCCGGGCAGCTGCATGACCCACGTCCGGATCATTGCGCGGCTGGACATCAAAGGGCCGAACCTCATCAAGGGCGTGCACCTGGAGGGGCTGCGCGTCGTGGGGGACCCGCACGAGCATGCCCTTCGCTATTACGCCGAGGGTGCCGACGAACTGCTTTTCATCGACATCGTCGCCAGCCTCTACCAGCGCAACAACCTGTCGGACATCATCAAGCGCACGGCAAACCAGATCTACGTGCCCATTACGGTCGGGGGCGGCATCCGTTCGCTCGACAACGTGAGCGAGATGATGCACTCAGGTGCCGACAAGGTGGCGATCAACACGGCGGCCATCGCGCGGCCGGGCCTCATCACCGACGTGGCGCGGCGCTATGGTTCGCAGTGCATGGTGCTCGGCATCGAGGCCAAGCGGGTCGCACCTGGCCGCTGGGAGGCCTACACCGACAACGGCCGCGAGCGCACCGGCAAGGATGTGGTCGAGTGGGCGCGTGAGGCCGTGGAACTGGGCGCGGGCGAGATCCTTTTGAC
>DATILF010000336.1:0-3860 GCA_035476755.1 Ramlibacter sp. | reverse complement strand
TCTCTCCGGGCTTGTAGGCGCGGGCGGCGGCTTCATCAGCGTGCCCTTCATGACCTGGTGCAACGTGGCGATCCACAACGCGGTGGCCACCTCCGCGGCGCTGGGCTTTCCGATCGCGGTGGCCAACGTCGTCGGCTATGTGGTCAGCGGCCTGACGGTGCAGAACCTGCCGGCCGCATCCTTCGGCTACATCTGGTTGCCGGGCCTGGTCGTGATCGCCGTCTGCTCATTCCTCACCGCGCCCCTCGGCGCGAAGGCAGCGCATGCGTTGCCGGTGGGCAAGCTCAAGCGCGTCTTCGCGACCATCCTGTACGTGCTGGCGGCCTACATGTTCTACAAGGGCCTGAGCAGCTGACCCCGCGCTGCGCCATCGTCAGGCATCACCGATCACCGGCTCACAGCGAACATCGGTGGTGACCGAATTGGCAATGAAACATTCGTCGTGCGCCTTGTGGTGCATTTCGCCGATCTGATCGCGCGTGGGCAGCTTCTCGCCTGAGAAGACCACCTGCGGGCGCAGCGTGACCTGGGTCATTGCCATCTTGCGGGCCGCGTTGCGCGCCAGCACGCCCTCGGCCTCGTCCGTGTAGCGTTCCACGCAGAAGCCGCGGCCTGCGGCAATGGACAGGAACCAGAGCATGTGGCAGCTGGAGAGCGAGGCCACGAACATCTCTTCGGGGTCCACCGCTGTCGGATCCGAGTGCGGCAGGGGCACCACGTGCGGCGAAGACGATCCGGCCAGCTCGGCGCCGCCGTCGAAATGAAGGAGGTGCTTGCGGCTGTAGCGATTGCCCAGGAAATCCTGGCCATCGCGCTGCCAGGAAATACGAGCGGTGTAGTGCGCCATGACGTGCGTTGCAGAAAGGGGAGCGCCAGTGTCCCGAACCTGCCCGCCTTTGTCCAGCATGGAATCGGCGGGCTGGCCTGGCATGCCGGATGCATCCGGCATATCGATGGACGCACCCGGGTCTTCCTCGCCGGCCACCGACTCGTCGAAGTCGAGAGGTTTGGGGTTCATCGAAACCGTCCTGTTCATGGGATGCGAGGTTTGTCGTACTTCACAGCAGAAGATGCGGGCACGTAGCCGTCCTGGGTGCAACAAAGCACGGGAGGCGTAACGACTCGCAGCGTTCCTTTTGATGTGGTGGCTTGGACGGGCCGTTCTTTTGCACACAAAATACCCGATGAACGCGCGTATCCCATTGAAAGTGACGCAGCAGCAATCCAGCCGGGCCTACGAGCAGGTGGCCCAGGCCAGCAACGAAGTCGCCGGCAAGCTCGCGCAGCGACTGGCCTCGCAAACGCAGGGCGAGGTGCTTTTCTCGCCCGCCGATCGCGGCCGCTATGCCACGGACGCCTCCATCTACCAGGTGATGCCGGTGGGCGTGTTCGTGCCGCGCAGCAGCGAGGACGTGTTGCTGGCGCTGGACATCTGCCGCGACCTGAAGGTGCCGATCGTGCCACGCGGCGCCGGCACCAGCCAGTGCGGCCAGACGGTGGGCGCGGGCCTGGTCATCGACCATTCCAGGCACGTGCGCAAGATCCTGCATTTCGATGCGCAGGCGCGCACCGCGGAGGTGGAGCCGGGCATGGTGCTGGACCACCTGAACCTGGCGCTGAAGAAGCTGGGCCTGTGGTTCCCCGTCGATGTGGCCACCAGCGCGCAGGCCACGCTGGGCGGCATGGCCGGCAACAACGCCTGCGGCAGCCGCAGCATCGCCTACGGCAACATGGTGCACAACGTGCTGGGCGCGCAGGCCTGGACGTCCGATGGCGAACTGCACCGGTTCGGCCGCTACGAAGACTGCGTGGGCAAGGTGCGCGACATCGGCCGGCGGGTGAAGGACCTGGCCGCCACGCTCGCCCCCGAGATCGACAAGCGCTGGCCCAAGGTGCTACGGCGCGTCGGCGGCTACAACCTGGACATCTTTCGCAACCAGAACGAAAGGCCGTACACAGCGGACGGCTCGGTGAACCTGGCGCACCTGCTGGTGGGCAGCGAAGGCACGCTCGCCCTCACCCGCTCGCTGACGCTGCAGCTGTCGCAGCTGCCCCGGGCCCAGGTGCTGGGCGTGGTGAACTTTCCGAACTTCTACAAGGCCATGGATTCGGCCCAGCATATCGTCAAGCTCGGCACCGATGGCAGCCTGACGGCGGTGGAGCTCGTCGATCGCACGATGATCGACCTGTCGCTGCGCAACCCCGCGTTCGCGCCCTCGATCCGCGCGGCCGTGATCGGCCAGCCCGATGCCCTGCTGCTGGTGGAATTCGCGGGCCCCGACAAGGCGGCCCTGTCGCGCAAGCTCGACCAGCTGGTGGAGTTGATGGGCGACCTGGGCCTGCCGGGTTCGGTGGTGCGCATGGAAGATGACGCGCCCCAGAAGAACCTGTGGGACGTGCGCAAGGCCGGTCTTAACATCATGATGAGCCTCAGAGGCGACGGCAAGCCGGTGAGCTTCATCGAGGACTGCGCCGTGCCGCTGAAGCACCTGGCCGAATACACCGATGCACTCACCCAGGTGTTCCGCAAGTACGGCACCAAGGGCACCTGGTACGCCCATGCATCCGTGGGGACGCTGCACGTGCGGCCCATCCTGGACATGCGCACCGGCGGCGCGCCGAAGATGCGCGCCATCGCCGAAGAGGCCTCGGCCCTGGTGCGCAAGTACAAGGGCGCCTACAGCGGCGAGCACGGCGACGGCCTGTGCCGCGGCGAGTGGATCGGCTGGCAGTTCGGCCCGAAGATCAACGAGGCCTTCGCCGAGATCAAGGAATACTTCGACCCGCTCCACCTCCTGAGCCCGCAACGCATCATCGATCCGCCGCGCATGGACGACACGCGCCTGATGCGCTTTGCGCCGGGCTACAAGGTGATTCCGCTCCAGCCTGCCCTGGACTGGAGCGCCTGGGATGTGCAGAACGACCCGGCCACGCAGCGCCTGAGCCCGCCCGGCACCGGCGGTGACCCGGCGGGTGGTTTCGCCAAAGCCGTGGAGATGTGCAACAACAACGGCCATTGCCGCAAGTTCGATGCCGGCACCATGTGCCCCAGCTACCGGGCCACGCGCGACGAGAAACACCTGACGCGCGGGCGTGCCAACACGCTGCGGCTGGCGCTCTCGGGCCAGCTGGGCCCCGAAGGCCTCGCCGGCGAGGAAGTGCGCGAGGCGCTGGATCTGTGCGTCAGCTGCAAGGGCTGCAAGCGCGACTGCCCCACCGGCGTGGACATGGCGAAGATGAAGGTGGAGTTCCTGCACCACTACAAGCGCAAGCACGGCTACACGCTCCAGGACAAGCTGGTGGCACGACTGCCGGACTACGCGCGTTCGGCCAGCCGCTTTGCCGGCCTGCTGAACCTGCGCAACCGCAGCCCCCTGCTGGCCCGCTGGGGCGAAAAGCTGCTGGGGTTCTCGGCCAGGCGCAGCCTGCCGGCCTGGCAACGCCGCCACTTCTTCAACGAGGCGCACAGTACGGCGACGCGTGAGGAGGTGCTGGCCGCCGAGAAGCCCGTGGTGCTGTTCGTGGACACCTTCAACGGCTTCTTCGAATCTCTCAACGCCCAGTCCACACTGAAGGTGCTGCAGGCCGCGGGCTACACGGTGCACATCGCCACCAAGCTGCTGGAGGACGGCCGGCACCTCTGCTGTGGCCGGACATTTCTGGCCAGCGGCATGGTCGAGGAAGCCCGCGCCAAGGCACAGGAGGTCATCGACTCGCTGCTGCCCTTCGCCGAAAAGGGCATCTCCATCGTCGGCCTGGAACCCTCGTGCCTGCTCACGCTGCGCGACGAAATGCTGTCGATGGGCCTGGGAACAGCCGCGCACGAAGTGTCGCGGCACGCTTTGCTGCTGGAGGAGTTC
>DATILF010000335.1:0-5971 GCA_035476755.1 Ramlibacter sp. | reverse complement strand
CCCTACAACTTTCACGACGGCGTGCTGCTGATGGAGCTGGTGACCGACGCCGACGGCGACGCCGCGCCACGCATCAACGACGTGGCGCTCACGCCCGAACAAGCGCGCGCGCATCACGCCATGCTGCTCCTGCAGGTGGTGCGCATGCTGTGCGCGGGCGTGGTGCACGGCGACTTGTCGGAGTTCAACGTGCTGCTGGGGGAAGATGGCCCGGTGATCATCGACCTGCCCCAGGCCATCGACGCCGCGGGCAACAACCACGCGCAGCGCGTGCTGCTGCGCGACGTGGCCAACCTGCGCGGCTTCTTCGGCGGCTTCGCGCCCGAGCTGCTGGCCACCCACTTCGGCCCCGAGATCTGGGACTTGTACCAGCGCGGCCTGCTCACGCCCGAGTCGCCGCTCACCGGCCATTTCGAGCGCCAGCAAGGCGCGGTAGACCTGGGCGGGGTGCTGCGCGAGATCGACGACGCGCGGGCCGAGGAAGCGGCCCGGCGCTTGCGAATGCAAATGGCAGCATAGAAAAATTGGGGTCAGATTCCAATTTCCCGAGCACCGCGGCGTGGCCGGACGCAGCAGGGCGCATCAGCAACGCAGCTGCCGAAATCGCTTCCGGCTTTTTGCCAACGCCGTCTCGGCTTTCAGCACTTCTTCCTTGTCCGGGTTGGTCAGGCTCGCCGCTTCCACCGGCATGCGTGTATCCAGCCGGGCGCATTCGTCACGATCTTCCGGCATCAGGCGCGCCCTTCGGCTTCGCACCTCGAACTGCGCGGCGCTCTCGCCCGGGCGTTGGCGCAACGACCGCGCCAGCACCCGGTTCTGCTCCATGCGCCGCAGGTCCACCTGCCGGGGGTTCGTTTCGACCGGCACCAGTGCGTCAGCCGTATCGACCGTGCGCCGGGAGCAAGGCTGCTGCGAGTACGTCACCGAGGATCGGCTCCAGCACTTGTACACGGCCTGTGCGGCGGCCGGTGAGGCGGCACCGGCACCGGCCAGCGCGGCAAGGATCAGAACGTACGATTTGACAGGCATGCCGGCTCCCATGGATGAGCTTGATCCTAGGCAGCGCCCCCGGAAATAGCCGTGTTCAATTGTTAGCGCGGCCGGATACCGGAAACGAACGTCGCCACCCTGCAACAGCGCCAGGTCAGGGGGCGCCGGCTTCGGCACTCTGCGCCGTCGCTGGCCGCGGTGCGGCTGCGGTCATGGGGATGCTGAATCGAGTCGCGAATCCGGCACGACAGATCAGGCGTCCCGGGGTTCGGCCTTCTTGCGCTTGCCCAGCGACCTGGCCTCTTTCCTGGCCAGCCGTTCGGCGTCCAGTTGCTGGCCTTGCGCCAGCCACTGGGCGAACTCTTCAGGCGTCTCCAGGGTGACCCGCCCGAGCGTCGCCGCGCGGAATTCCTGGATGACGATTTCAGCGGCCTTTTGCGTATTGATGCGACCCTTACCCAGCAAGGCCCCGCGCTTTCGGCCCACGGCTTCCAGCACCTCCTCGTCCTTCATTGCCGCCACGCCTTCGATCCTGAAGCGCGCCTCGACCAGGCCGGCGTAATGCTGGCGCAGGTAATCCAGCAGTTCCAACGCCACTTCCTCCTCGTCGTAGGCATTGCGGCCCACGGCGCCGCTGGCCGCCAGGTTGTAGCCGCTCTTGGCCACGATGATGCGCGGCCACAGCAGGCCGGGCGTGTCGTACAGGTAGAAGTCGTCGGCGAGCGTGATGCGCTGCTCCAGCTTGGTGATGCCGGCTTCATCGCCCGTCTTGGCGTGCCGCTTGTTGGTCAGGGCGTTGATCAGCGTGGATTTGCCCACGTTGGGCACCCCGCAGATCAACACGCGCATGGGCTTGGCCATGCCGCCACGGCCGGGCGCGAGCGCCTGGCAGGCGGCGGCCAGCGGCTGTACCGCCGCGGCGTTGCTGGCCTGCAGTGCCAGGGCCCGGGTGCCCGGCTGCGCGTTGTAGTGCAGAAGCCATTGTTCGGTGCGCGCCGGGTCGGCCACATCCTGCTTGTTCAGGATCTTCAAGGTCGGCTTGTGCCCGGTCATTTCGGCCAGCAGCGGGTTGGCGCTGGAGCCGGGCAGCCGCGCATCCAGTACCTCGATGACGACGTCGATGTCCTTGATGCGCTCGCCGATGGCCTTGCGCGTCAGGTTCATATGCCCGGGAAACCACTGGATGGCCATCGTCGTCTGTCTTGCTCTTGTGTGCTGAACCCGGCATTTTGCGGCATGGCGGTAACTGCTGGGTCAGCGTAGGATAGCGCCGATGAGCGCCGAGCAACCCAGCGTCCCGGCCCGTGCCGGTCCTTTGCGCCTGCGGCTGCTGCTGCTGGCGGCCAGCGGGCTGGTGCCGCTGGTGCTGATGTTGGCCTGGGGCCTCAATTACCTGATCGAAGACCGCCGCCAGCAAGCTGGCGATGCCGTGCTGGAGCTGTCCCGGGCCCTGGCAACGGCCGTGAACGCGGAGCTTCAGTCCGTCATCGCCCTGCTCGACAACATGGGCACGTCCGACGAGCTGGAGCGGGCCGACTTGCGGGCGTTCCACCAGAGCGCCAGGCGCACGGTGCAACAGCTCGGGTGGCGCCAGGTGGTGCTGAGCGACGGCGAGGGGCGCATCCTGCTGCGCAGCAGCGATCCCTACGGCGCACCCAACCGCGCCGTGGTCGAACCCAGGAGCATGGCGCGGGTGCTGGCGACCCGCGCGCCCGCCGTCACCCCCGTGGCGGAGACGCCGCATATGCCATCGGACACCTTCGCCGTGCGGGTGCCCGTGCTGCGCAGCGGCCAGATCGTCTATGTCATCACGGGCGTGCTGCCTACCGACAAGATTGTCGCCGTGCTCACGCGCCAGAATATTCCCGCCGGCTCCGTCGCCTCGGTCTTCGACCAGAACAACCGCCGGGTGGCGCGTTCACTTCAGGGCGCCTCGCCCTACCCCACGGCTTCGCTGCAAGAATTGCTGGATCAGGGCGGACTCGAGGGCAAGGGGGTCACCGTGACCAGCGAAGGCGTGGAAAGCGATACCGGCTTTACCCGCCTGAAGGACTCGGGCTGGGTGGTGGTCGCGGGCCAGTCGGTCGCCCTCACCAACAAAGGCGTGTCCGCGCTCCTGCGCGCGGTGGCATTGGGGCTGGCGGCCTCCCTGCTGCTCTCGGTGCTCCTGGCGTGGATGCTGTCGCGGCACGTGGTGGGGCCCATCAATGCCCTGAAGCGGGGCGCGGCGGCGCTGGGCCGGGGCGAGCCGGTGGAATTGCCCCCGCTCGACATCGTGGAGCTGGATGACGTGGCGGTGGCCCTGCGGGCCGCCGCGGCCGATCGCGATTGCTCGGCCTCGCAGGTCCGCGACGCATTGCGCATGGCCAAGGATGCGAACCGCAGCAAGGACCAGTTCCTGGCCATGCTGGGCCACGAACTGCGCAACCCGCTGGCGCCCATTTCCACGGCCGTGCAGCTCATGGCACTGAAAGGCGACCAGAGCACCCTGCAGGAGCGCCGCATCATCGAGCGCCAGCTGGTGCACGTGACGAGGCTGGTGGACGACCTGCTGGACGTCTCGCGCATCACCAGCGGCCGGCTGGCGATCCGCCGCCAGCCGGTACGCATCGGGCAGGTGCTGGCGCAGGTGGTCGAAACCATCCACGCGTCGGTGTTCCAGCGTTCGCTGGCGCTGGACCTGGCGCCGGGCGTGGAAGGCGCCTGGGTCGCCGGTGACGAGGTCCGGCTGGTGCAGGTGTTCAACAACCTGCTGGTGAACGCCATCAAGTTCACGGGCGTCGGCCAGACGATTCGCGTTGGTGCCGCCCTGGAGGGCCCGCAGCTGCGCGTGGACGTGCAGGACACCGGGATTGGCCTGTCGGACGTCGAGGTGGACCGGATCTTCGACCTCTTCTACCAGGCGCCCCAGAATTCCGATCGCGCGCGGGGCGGCCTGGGCCTGGGCCTGGCCATCGTGCGCAGCCTGGTGGAAATGCACGGTGGCAGCGTGCTGGCCTCCAGCCCGGGGCTGGGCCAGGGCACCTGCCTGACGGTGCGCCTTCCCCTGTGCGAGGCGCCCGCGGCGCCGGAGAGCACCCCCGCGCCGCCGGAGTCGCAAGGCGCCGGCCAGATCCTGGTGGTGGACGACAACGAGGACGCGGCGGACACCTGCGCCACGCTGCTCGAATTGTCGGGCTACCAGGTGCGCGTCGCCTACTCGCCCGAAGCCACGCTGGAGCTCCTGCGCGAGTTCACGCCGGCTGTCGCCGTGCTGGACATCGGCCTGCAAGGCATGAACGGGTATCAACTCGCCGCCGCCATGCGGGCCACGCATGCCTATGGCGGCCGGCTGGTGGCACTGACCGGCTACGGCCAGGCTGCCGACAAGGAGGCGTCGCAACGGGCCGGCTTCGATGCGCACCTGACCAAGCCGGTAAGCCCCCAGACGCTGTTGGACCTGATCGAAAAGCTGGTCAACCCGGACGGCACCCGGCAGGGTGCGGCCGAGGTCAGCTCTTGAGCCGGTAGCCGGTGCGGAAAATCCAGGTGACGCCGGCCAGGCACAGGCCCATGAACAGCAGTGTCATCGCCAGGCTGACGCCCACACCCACATCCGAGATGCCGTAGAAGCTCCAGCGGAAGCCGCTCACCAGGTACACCACGGGATTGAACAGGCTCGCTTGCTGCCAGAACGGCGGCAGCATGTCGATGGAGTAGAAGCTGCCGCCCAGGAACGTGAGCGGCGTGATAACGAGAGTGGGGATGAACTGCAGCTTCTCGAAGCCGTCGGCCCAGATGCCGATGATGAACCCCAGCAGGCTGAACGTGAGCGCCGTGAGCACCAGAAACAGCAGCATCCACACCGGGTGCTCGATGCGCAGCGGCACGAACAGGGCCGCGGTGGCCAGGATGACGAGGCCCAGGATGATGGACTTGGTAGCAGCGGCTCCCACGTAGCTGATGACGATCTCCAGCGTGGACACCGGGGCCGACAGCAGCTCATAGATGGTGCCGGTGAACTTGGGGAAGTAGATGCCGAACGAGGCATTGGAGATGCTTTGCGTCAACAGCGAGAGCATCACCAGGCCGGGCACGATGAAGGCGCCGTAGCTCACGCCGCCCACTTCGGGAATGCGCGATCCGATGGCCGAGCCGAATACCACGAAATAGAGGGATGTGGACACCACCGGCGAGACGATGCTTTGCACCAGCGTGCGCCAGGTGCGGGCCATCTCGAACAGATAGATGGCGCGGATCGCGTGAATATTCATGCTTCCTTTTCCCTGACCAGGCTGACGAAGATGTCCTCCAGCGAGCTCTGGCTGGTCTGCAGGTCCTTGAAGGCGATGCCCGCGGCATCCAGGTCCTGCAGCAGCGCCGCGATGCCGGAATGCTCCTGCGTTGCGTCGTAGGTGTACACCAGCTCGGCGCCGGTGGGCGACAGCTGCAAGGGATGGGAGGAGAGTGCCCCGGGCATGTGCACCAGAGGCTGCGCCAGGTGCAGCGTCAGCTGCTTCTTGCCGAGCTTGCGCATGAGCTCCACCTTGTCTTCCACCAGGACGATCTCGCCCTTGCTGATCACGCCGATGCGGTCGGCCATCTCCTCGGCTTCATCGATGTAGTGCGTGGTGAGGATCACCGTCACGCCGGTCTCGCGCAGCGCCCGCACGAGGCGCCACATGCCCTCGCGCAGCGTCACGTCCACGCCGGCCGTGGGCTCGTCCAGAAACAGCAGCCGGGGCTCGTGCGACAACGCCTTGGCGATCAGCAGGCGCCGCTTCATGCCGCCCGAGAGCGTGCGGATCGCGCTGTCCTTCTTGTCCCACAGCGAGAGGTCCTTGAGCACCTTCTCGATGTGCGCCGGGTTCGCCGGCTTGCCGAACAGGCCGCGGCTGAAGGACACCGTGTTCCACACCGTCTCGAACGCCTCGGTCGTCAGCTCCTGCGGCACCAGGCCGATCAGCGAGCGCGCCGCCCGGTAGTCGGCCGCGATGTCGTG
>DATILF010000334.1:0-14197 GCA_035476755.1 Ramlibacter sp. | reverse complement strand
AGGCTCCTCGTTTGGATTGGTACGCCATCGAACTGCCGGGAGTCCTTTCCTGGACTCGCCGCAGCGATTCGACTTAGCCGGGGTCGGCAGCGGATTCGGGTTGTCCCTGATACTTTTGCCAGGGACGGGCGGATTCTAGGTGCCGCTCTCATACGAGGTCAAGCATATGAAGTGACATTTATATTCTTTATTCACATGAAAATAACCCAATTTACCGCTGGCCCGGTACTATTTCCTGTCGTCTGAGGGCGTATTTCCGTGTGGGAGTTCCCCGACAAATCGTCGGGCATCGTCCAGCGTGCTATCAAAAGAGGAGCTATATAGCGTTGAGTGGAAACGGTCAGGAGCGAAATGCAAGGTTTTCTGGGCGGCGAGAGGCGTTGGCAGCCGCGAAGTCACGTTTTTGCATCATGAAATCAGGCCCAAGATGCGCCGCTCGTCGGAAGAGGTGGTGGTAACAGCTTGGTTGGGGCACCTAAAACGGGGCTCACCCCCCAAAGCGATTGCCAGCCCGACCAGACCGGGGTTGTCAAGCCAATATCTGCAATCGCTCCGTCCCCGGCCATTGAAAAGCCTGCCTTGAAATGCTCGGGCAGGTCACCTACTTTCAAGGTGTCCGAGTCATCGGGCATTCAGCCGGTAGGGCCACTTCGGTGGTAGCCCCGGCCCCTCTTGGGAGCAATCCGTTGCTCCCGGCGCGACCGGGGACATAAAAACTTCCTGGTCGCGAACCCCAGGCGGCGAACGACTCTGAGTCAGCCGTCAAGCCCGGCAGGCGGTTTTGCTGTCTGTCCGGGCTTTCTCATGTCCCCAGCCTGGCGCCCCCTGACCTTCTTGTTATGTGAGGCGTCGTTACGGGCGGCTGTGCCTGTCCCCGAATCGCGGCGAGAATAGCGGTTTGCCCTCCTCGCGAGGGCTTTCCATCCTCAGCTCCAGAAAAACGCAGTGACCCAAGCCACTCTCAAACCCAATGACACCCGCTCGCTCGATACGCTGACCGGCGGCGCCTTCTCCGCGCCCACCTCCGGCGAGCGCGCCGCTCGCGTGCGCGAATGGCTGGCCGGCAACCCCAGCCTGGAGCAGATGCAGGAGGTCTTCCGCGAACTCAGCGGCCGCGACAAGGGCGCGGCGAAACTGCTTCGCGAGCGCCTCGACGAGATCAAGCGCAGCCGGGGCCAGGAGGCCATCGGCCTGGAATGGGCGGAAAAAGCCAAGGCCCTGCTGGCCGTGGGCAAGCTGAACATCGCCGACGCCATGGCCTGGCAGCGCGACGCCGCCAAGGCCGGCGCGCCGCTCAGCCGCGAACCACTCGCCTCGCTGAAGGCGCAACTGGCCGATCGCGTGAAGGGCATCGAAGACCTGCAGCATCGCGTCCAGGTGCAGCGCGAGGCCGCGGTGCTGCTGGCCCAGCGCATTGAAGTGCTCTCCACCAAGTCCTGGCGTGATGCGCAGGGCGCTGCCGAGGCGCTGGCGGGCGACGTTCCCGACTTGCAGGCTCAGGCCCAGGCATTGATGGCCGACCCCAACTGGTCCAGTGTGGATACGCGCTTTCCCCCGTTGCTGGAGGCATCGAAAGCGCAGTTGCAGGCCGTGTGGGATGCGTTCCAGAGCGCCGTGGCGCTGGCCGTGACTGCCGCGCAGGACCCGGCGGCGCCGTTGCCGCCCGTGCCGGTGTGGGCTGACGAACTGCGGGTGGCCCGCGGCATCCCCGTCGAAGCGCCGGTGAAGCCGGCCAAGCCGAAGGTCGATCCGGAAGTTCGCGCCAAGGCCAGCCAGGCCGTGCGCGACGTGCTCGGCAAGCTGGAGCAGGAGATTTCCGAAGGCCACGGCAAGGCGAGCGCGGGGGCCGCTGCGGCCCTGCGCAACGCGTTGAAGGAACACGGCAAGCTGATCGACGACAAGCTGGAAAACCAGGCGCACGCGGCGCTGGCCGCCGCCGGCGAACTGGAAGGCTGGCAGCGCTGGCGCGCCGACCAGCTGCGCCAGGAACTGGTGGCCCGGGCCGAAGGCCTGTTCGAGCAGGCCGCGCCGGTGGAAGGCCAGACCGAGCCTTCCCCGCGCAAGCCGCGTTACGGCGGCCGCAAGATGCAGGAGCAGCTTCGCGCGCTGCGCGAGCAGTGGAAACAGACCGACCAGGGCGGCGTGCCCAACCACGGCCTGTGGAAGCGCTTCGACGACGCCTGCAACGAAGCCTACAAGGTGGTGGAAGCCTGGCTGGACAAGGTCAAGTCCGAGGCCGTCGAGCACAAGGCGCAGCGGCTGGCGCTGATGGAAGAAGTGAAGGCCTGGGCGGCCGAGAACCGCACCGCCCGCGACGACGACTGGAAGGGCTTTGCCCGCATCGTTCACCAGTTCGAGAACCGCTGGCGCGAGGCCGGCCACCTGAATGAAAAGGCGTTCGCCGAACTGCAGCCGCTCTGGAAGGCCGCCATCCAGGAGGCCGAGGCGCCCCTGCAGGCCATCCAGAAGCAGAGCCTGGAGCGACGCCACGCCATGATCGACGAGGCGAAGGCGCTGGGCGCCGCGCCGCAGTTGCGCGTGGACGCTGTCAAGGCGCTGCAGCAACGCTGGCAGGCCGAGGCGCAGGCGATTCCGCTGGACCGCAAGCATGAGCAGAAGCTGTGGGATACCTTCCGCAAGCCGATTGACGAGGCCTTCAACCGCAAGACCGAAGAGCGCGAAAAGGCCGCGTCCGCCCTGAGCGATCGCGACCGCACCGTGCTGGAAGCGTC
Source organism: Ramlibacter sp. (assembly GCA_035476755.1). Classification (GTDB taxonomy): domain Bacteria; phylum Pseudomonadota; class Gammaproteobacteria; order Burkholderiales; family Burkholderiaceae_C; genus Ramlibacter. The sequence goes on along the minus strand of DATILF010000334.1, from coordinate 11,465 downwards.
CAAGGCGCTCGAGGCCGCGAACGCCACCGGTGACGCGCAGAAGATCAAGTCGGCGATGGCCGCGCTCGAAGCGGCGCTGCGGGGGCAGGCGCAAGCGGCTGCGGCCGTCGCGGCGGCCGGTCCCGCCCTGGCGGCACCGACCGAGGGCGCGCCAGCTGGGCAGGCCCCTGCGGACGTGCCGGCCGATGCGGCGCCCGCCATCGAAGGTGAAGGTGACGCTGAGGCGACCGCCGGCCAGGCGGCTGAAGATGCACCGGCGGCGGCGCCTGCTGCCGCGCCTAAGCCCGCGCCCAAGCCTGTCATTGCGATGCGTGGTGACGACCGGCCCGGCATGAAGAAGGCCGAGCCGGCGGCGCCGGGCCGTGGCGGCAAGTTCGGCGACCGCAAGGGCGCACCGGGCGGCAAGTTCGGCGAACGCCGCGACGACCGCGGCGCGGCCCGCACCGACGGCCGGTTTGGCGGCGGCCGCTTCGGCGACCGCACCGAACGCGACGAGGACCGTGGCCCGCGCCTGGGCGATGTCGCTTTCCGTGCGCAGCGCGAGGCGCTGGAGCATGCCCAGATGGCGCTCAAGAAGCTGGCGGCCCAGGCCCATGGGGAAGCGCTGACGCAACTCATGACGGCCTGGGAGCAGCGCGCCGCCGACCAGGTGCCGAGCCAGCAGGAGCTGGGCAAGGGCGTGGCGCCGGCTGTTCGCGGTGCATGGGTCAAGGCCCTGGGCGGATCGGCCTCGGGCGATGCGTCCGAGTCGCTGCTGCGGCTGGAGATCGCCGCCGAGTCGCCCACGCCCGCCGAGCACCTGAACGCGCGCCGCGCGCTGCAGCTGAAGCTGCTCACCAAGCGCAACGATCCGTCGCCGGCGCAGACCTGGGGTGAAGACACGGCCGCGGTGCTGGCCTCGGCTTACGAAGCCGGGGCGGCGCGGCGCCTGCAGTCGGTGCTCAAGACGCTGCTGCGCCGATAGGCCAGCACGGGTCCCGGATTGAGCCCGGGACGACAGCGCTTCAGCTTGCTGCCGGGCCCTTGAAGAAGCTGTCCAGCAGCGGGGCGAGCGCGGGGAAGTCCGCCTCGAAGCGGGGCCGGTTGACGAAATAGGCCTCGCAGGCCACGGCGAAGAACTCGTCGATGGCCTGCGCGCCGTAGGCGTCCAGCCAGGGCGCTTCGCCGCCGAAGCGTTCGGCGATGATCACCTTCTCGCGAAAGGCCTCGTACTCGGCCTGCATCACCGCCAGCCAAGCCCGGCGCGACGTTCGCGAGGGCAGGGGCGGGCAGCCGTCCGGCTGGCCGTCGCGCATGTCGATCTTGTGGATGAATTCGTGGATGACCACGTTGTAGCCTTGTTCGGCGGTGGCGCCGGCACTTTCGACGTCAGTCCAGCTGAGCATCACGGGCCCGCGGTCCATCGCTTCGCCGGCCAGCACCTCGTGGTAGTCGTGCACCACGCCGTCGTCGTCCGTCACGGTCCTTTTGGCGACGACTTCGCCCCGATGCACCACGATGCCCACGAAATCGTCGTACCACGAGAGCCCGAGGTTCAGCACCGGCAGCACCGCCTGCGCGGCGATGGCCAGGGCGACCGCATCGGTGATCACAAACCCCTGGGCGCCGTGGAACTCCTTGGTGGCCAGGAAGCGGGCCGCCAGCTGGCGCAGCCGTTGCAATTCAGGCTGGGGACGCGCTGACAGGAAGGGGTAGCGCGCCAACACCGCGTGCCACAGCGCGTCGGGAATGGTGCGCTCGGCGCGGCGCTTGCGGAGCCACTTCAGCATCGGGGGGCATCACTCGAAGGGAATGCGGCGAATCTCGCCCTCAGCGAGGCGCAACACTTGCTGGCGCGCCGGCGTGACCTGCGCATCCCAGTCGCTCAGCACCACGCGCTGGCCCGATGCGCCCAGCACGTGATCGGCCGGCCGATGCGTATGGCCGTGAATGAGGACCCGCGCATCCGCGGCCTCCAGCCAGGCGGTCGCGGCATCGCTGTCCACATCGGCGTATTCCACGGCCGAGCGATGGCGCGCCTCGCTCTGCGCGCGCAGGTCGCGGGCGATAGCCTGGCGCTGCGCCATCGGGCGCGCCAGGAACTCGCGCTGCCATTCGGGTGCGCGCACCGTCTGGCGAAAGCGCATGTAGTCGGTGTCGGCCAGGCACAGCTCGTCGCCATGCGTGAGCAGCCAGCGCTGGCCCGCGAACGTCAGCACCGCCGGGTCGGCCAGCAAGGTCGTGTGGCAGGCGGCCAGGAAGCCATCGCCCACCAGGAAGTCGCGGTTGCCGTGCATGAAGAAGATCGCGGCGCGCGTGCTCGCGGCCTGCAGCACCGCCGCGCAGTCGGCCGCGAAGCCGGGCGCCAGCGCCAGGTCATCGCCCACCCACACCTCGAACAGGTCGCCGAGGATGAAGACGGCGTCGGCCGGTGTCTCGCCCATGTAGCGCCGCCAGGCCTCGAAGGTCTGCGCCTCGGCCGCCTGCAGGTGCAGGTCGGAGATGAAATCCACCGTGCGCCAGCTCGGCGGCGCCTGCAATTCCTGGAATCGAGGGACCGGCGGGATGGCGGACACGGCCGGCCTCAGACCGCGACGGCCTTTTCGATCACCACGTCCTCGACCGGCACGTCGTCGTGGAAGCCCTTGCGGCCGGTCTTCACGGCCTTGATGCGGTCCACCACGTCGGTGCCGCCCACGACCTTGCCGAACACGGCATAGCCCCAGCCCTGGACGCTGGGCGCGGTGTGGTTCAGGAAGTCGTTGTTGGCGACGTTGATGAAGAACTGCGCGCTGGCCGAATGCGGGGCCTGCGTGCGGGCCATGGCCACGGTGTAGTTGTTGTTCTTCAGGCCGTTGTTGGCCTCGTTCTCGATGGTGGCGTCGGTGGGCTTCTGGGTCATGCCCGGCTCGAAGCCGCCGCCTTGCACCATGAAGCCGGGGATGACCCGGTGGAAGACGGTGTTGTCGTAGTGGCCCTTGGCGACGTAGGCCAGGAAGTTGGCCACGGTCTTGGGCGCCTTGTCCTGGTCCAGCTCGAGGGTGACGACGCCGTACTTGGCGATGTGGAGTTCGACTTTGGGATTGCTCATGGGTTTGTCCTTGGTGGCGATGGTTATTTGACCAGCGTGGCCGATGTGATGACGATGGGCGTCTTCGGCACGTCGCTGGAGAAGGGGCCGGCCGCGCCGGTGGGCGTGGCCTTGATCTTGTTGACCACGTCCATGCCGCTCACGACCTTGCCGAACACGGTGTAGCCGTACAGCTGCGTTGCGTTGAGCAATTGTGCACGCGCCACGTTCTCATACACACGGCCCTGGTATTCGAAGCGCGGCACCGGGTCGCCCGGCGGAATGACGATGGGGTCGAGGAAGGCGTTGTCCTTCACGTTGATGAAGAACTGCGCGCTGGCCGAGTGCGGGTCGCCCGTGCGGGCCATGGCCAGCGTGCCCACGATGTTGCGCGGCCCGCCCTTGGCCAGCGCCTCACGGCCCTCGTGCGCGATCGGCGCGCGCGTGGGGCGCTGTATGTACTTGGGATCGAAGCCGCCGCCCTGCACCATGAAGTTCTCGATGACCCGGTGGAACACCGTGCCATCGTAATGCTTGTCCTTCACGTACTGCAGGAAGTTCTCGACGGTCTTGGGCGCCTTGTCGGGATACACCTCCACCACGAACTCGCCGGAGCTGGTCGTGAACTTGACCCTGGGGGCGTCTTCGGCAGCAGCACCCTGGGCGCCCGCGAGAAGGCCCAGGGCCAGCGAGAAAGCCGCGGCGCGGCGGTTGATGAAGGTCATCGGTGAAAAACTCCTTGGGCACATGATCCGCAATGGTACCGGCGCACCGGCGCGGCGGGTGGCGGCAGAGCTATCGCGCCTGGGGCGCGGGGAAGACCTGGCGCACCAGGGCCAGCTTGGCCGGCACGCTCGTGTTGCGGGTGTCCAGCTGCTGGGCCCGCGCATAGAAAACGGCCGCCAGCCTGGCGTGCACATCGCCCAGGTTCTCGTGCGCAATGGCATAGCCGGGGTTGGCGCGAATGGCGGCCTCCAGGGCGGTGCGCGCCTTGTCGTACTCGCCCTGGCCGGCGTGGAGCACCGCCAGGTTGTTGTGGGGTTCGGCCAGCTCGGGGTATTCCTCGGTGAGCTGGGTGAACGTGGTGATCGCGTCCGCCGCGCGGCCGGCCTCGGTCTGGACCACGCCGCGCAGGAAGCGCATCTGCGGGTCGCGCGGCTTGCCCACCAGGTGCTGGTCGGCTTTGGCCAGCGCTTCGGTGAACTTGCCCGATCGCATCAGCTGGGTGACGTCGGTGTACTCGTCGGCGAAGGCCGCGGGCGCCAACGCCATCGCCGCGGCGATGGCCAGCAGGCGGGCGGCGTGGGTAAGGGCGTTGCCGGCGTACGTCATGAGGTCTGGATGGTTCTGGTCGTGGGCGGACAGGCCGGCACGGGGGCTTTATACTGCGCAGGATTGTAGCCGCCGCCCCTGGCGCGTGCCGCAAGTCAAGCCCCCTACCCAGACGTTCCGTACCCGAGCCGCCCGAACCTTCGCCACCGGCTATCCACACCCATGAGCCTTCGCATCCACAACACGCTGTCGCGTGCCCTGGAAGACTTTGCCCCGCTGGAGCCGGGCCATGTGCGCATGTACGTGTGTGGCATCACCGTCTATGACCTGTGCCACGTGGGCCATGCGCGGGCGAACGTGGCCTTCGATGTGGTGCAGCGCTGGCTGCGGGCCAGCGGCTACCAGGTGACATTCGTTCGCAACATCACCGACATCGACGACAAGATCATCCGGCGCGCGGTGGAAAACGGCGAGACGGTTCGCGCGCTGACCGACCGCATGATCGGGCAGATGTACCGCGATTTCGACGCGCTCGGCATCGAACGGCCCACGCACGACCCGCGCGCCACCGACTACGTGCCGCAGATGCTGGACATCGTGAAGCAGCTCGAGGACAAGGGCCTGGCCTACCGGGCCGAGGGCGGTGACGTGAACTATTCGGTTCGCGATTTCGAGGGCTACGGCAAGCTGTCCGGCAAATCGCTGGACGAACTGCACGCCGGCGAGCGTGTCGCCGTGCTGGACGGCAAGAAGGACCCGCTCGACTTCGTGCTCTGGAAATCCGCCAAGCCCACCGAGCCGGCCGATGCGCAGTGGGACAGCAGCTACGGCAAGGGCCGCCCGGGCTGGCACATCGAGTGTTCGGCGATGGCATGCGCCCTGCTGGGCAAGACCTTCGACATCCACGGCGGTGGCGCCGACCTGCAGTTCCCGCACCACGAGAACGAGATTGCGCAGAGCGAGGGCGCCAACGGCGTGCCGCTGGCCAACGTCTGGATGCACAACGGCTTCGTGAACATCGACAACGAGAAGATGTCGAAGTCGCTCGGCAACTTCTTCACCATCCGCGAGGTGCTGAAGCAGTTCGACGCCGAGACCTTGCGCTTCTTCATCGTCCGCGCGCACTACCGCAGCCCGCTGAACTACAGCGACGTGCACCTGGAAGACGCGCGCGGCGCCTTGAAGCGTCTGTACACCGCGTTGGACCTGGTCGCCCCGGCGGCGACGGCCGACATCGATTGGAAAGGTCCTTACGCCACCCGGTTCAAGGCCGCCATGGACAATGACTTCGCGACACCCGAGGCGGTGGCCGTGCTGTTTGAGATGGCCGCCGAAGTCAACCGCGGCAAGTCCGCCGAACTGGCGGGCCAGCTCAAGGCCCTGGGTGGCTGCCTGGGCCTGCTGCAAGCCGATCCCCGGACTTTTCTGCAGGCCGGCACGCAGCTGGACGAGGCCACCATCGCCGGCCTGATCGCGCAGCGCGCCGCCGCCAAGCAGGCGAAGAACTTCGCCGAGGCCGACCGCATTCGCCGGGAACTGCTCGATCAGGGCGTGGTGCTCAAGGACTCCGCGGCCGGCACCACCTGGGAGGCGGCCGCTTGAGCACCGCCCCGATCATCGTGCTGGCCACGCCCGACTACTGGGACGACGCCTGCCGCCACCTGGCCCGCAAGGACCGGGTGATGAAGCGCCTGATTCCGCAATTCGGCGACGCCTGCCTGCAATCGCGTGGCGACGCCTTCACCACGCTGGCCCGCAGCATCGTGGGCCAGCAGATCTCCGTGAAGGCCGCGCAGACGGTGTGGGACCGCTTCGCCAAGCTGCCGCGCAAGATGAGCGCGGCCAACGTGCTCAAGCTCAAGGTGGACGACATGCAGGCCGCGGGCCTGTCGGCGCGCAAGATCGAATACCTGGTGGACCTGGCGCTGCATTTCGATTCGGGCGCCGTCCACGTCGATTCGTGGAAGCTGATGGACGACGAGGACATCATCACCGAACTGGTCGGCATTCGCGGCATCGGCCGCTGGACCGCCGAGATGTTCCTGATCTTCCACCTGATGCGCCCCAACGTGCTGCCGCTGGACGACGTCGGCCTCATCAGCGGCATCAGCCGCAACTATTTTTCGGGCGATCCGGTGAGCCGCAGCGATGCCCGCGAAGTGGCCGCCGCCTGGGCGCCATTTTGCAGCGTCGCAACTTGGTATATTTGGCGCTCGTTGGACCCGTTGCCGGTCGAGTACTGAATAACAATGGCCCCTACGCCTGTCACTTTGTGTGCTGCGTTGCCCCCCGAAGGGGCCGCAGCCGCTTGGCGACGGCCTGGCGGCGACTGAGGAATATCGCATGGCAAAAAAGACTTTTCTCGATTTCGAGCAGCCCATCGCCGAACTCGAGACCAAGATCGAGGAACTGCGCTACGTGCAGACCGAATCGGCCGTCGATATCTCCGAGGAGATCGACCAGCTCAGCAAAAAGAGCCAGCAGCTCACCAAGGACATCTACAGCGACCTGACGCCCTGGCAGGTCACCAAGATCGCGCGGCACCCCGAGCGCCCGTACACGCTCGACTACATCAAAGAGATATTCACGGACTTCATCGAGCTGCATGGCGACCGCCATTTCGCCGATGACCTGTCCATCGTGGGCGGCCTGGCGCGCTTCAACGGCAATGCCTGCATGGTGCTGGGCCAGCAGAAGGGCCGCGACACCAAGGAGCGGGCCCTGCGCAACTTCGGCATGAGCCGCCCCGAGGGCTACCGCAAGGCGCTGCGCCTGATGAAGACCGCCGAGAAATTCAAGCTGCCGGTGTTCACATTCGTGGACACGCCCGGTGCCTACCCGGGCATCGACGCCGAGGAACGCGGCCAGTCCGAGGCCATCGGCCGCAACATCTTCGAGATGGCCCAGCTGGAAGTGCCGATCATCACCACGGTGATCGGCGAGGGCGGCTCGGGCGGCGCGCTGGCCATTTCGGTGGCCGACCAGGTGCTGATGCTGCAGTACTCCATCTATTCCGTCATCAGCCCCGAAGGCTGCGCCTCCATCCTCTGGAAGACCTCCGACAAGGCACAGGACGCGGCCGATGCCATGGGCATCACGGCGCACCGACTCAAGGCCCTGGGCCTTATCGACAAGATCGTCAACGAGCCGGTGGGCGGCGCCCACCGCGACCACAAGCAGATGGCCGCTTTCCTCAAGCGCGCCCTGAACGACGCCTGGCGCCAGCTCGGCGACCTGAAGGTGCGCGAACTGCTCGATCGCCGCTACGAGCGGCTGCAGAGCTATGGCCGCTACACCGACACCAAGGCCGACGCCCGCTGATCCGCTGAGCAATCCCGCCCTCGCGCCGCTGCGGGGGCTTGCGTGCCCCTTGCCCATCGCCGTCGCGTTCAGTGGCGGCGCCGACTCCACGGCCTTGCTTCACGCCTGCGCGGCCACCTGGCCCGGCCAGGTTCATGCGATCCACGTGAACCACGGGCTGCAAGCCGCGGCCGACGAATTCGTGCGGCATTGCCAGCGGGTTTGCGACAGCCTCGTGGTGCCCCTGCACGTGGCAACGGTGAATGCCGCCCATGCCCCCGGCGAAAGCCCTGAGGATGCGGCCCGCAAGGCCCGCTACCAGGCACTCGCGGATGCGGCACGTTCATCCGGCGTGCACGCAGTATTGCTTGCCCAACATGCCGATGACCAGGTCGAGACCTTGCTGCTGGCCTTGAGCCGCGGCGCGGGCTTGCCCGGGCTGGCGGCGATGCCGCCGCGCTTCGAGCGGCATGGGATGCGCTTCGAGCGGCCCCTGCTGGGGGTGAGCGGTGCGGCCATTCGCGAATGGCTCGGCCGGCAAGGCGAGGCCTTCATCGAAGACCCCACCAACGCCGACAAGGCCTTCACGCGCAATCGCATCCGCCACGACCTGCTGCCTGCGTTGGAGGCGGCTTTCCCGCAGTTTCGCGACACTTTCGCCCGCTCGGCGCGGCATGCGGCGCAAGCGCAGGCTCTGCTGGTGGAGGTGGCCGCCGAAGACTTGCAGCGGATGGGCACGCCCCCCGGCATCCGCGAATTGCGAAGCCTCAGCCGGGCGCGGCAGGCCAACGCACTCAGGCACTGGCTTCGCACCGCGCACCAGGCCGCCGCCAGCGCCGCGCAGCTGGAAGAACTGCTGGACCAGGTCGCCGCATGCAGCACGCGCGGTCATCGCATCCGTATCAAGGTGGCGACGGGATTCGTCGAGCGGGTGGGGGACCATCTCTCCTATCGGCCAGCGCCTGAAGAATCTCGGACTTGAGCCGGCGTGGCATGCAGCCTTGCCGCGTGCCTCCTCAGCGCAGGCCCGGAACAGTGCTAGGTATAATCCCGAGGTTTTGCGCGGTGCGGCCCGCCCTGACAGTATTAGCAAACTGCCGCCCTTCACCTCTTTCCCATTCCAATGGCATTGATCGTTCACAAATACGGCGGCACGTCCATGGGCTCCACGGAGCGCATCCGCAACGTCGCCAAGCGCGTGGCCAAGTGGGTCCGCGCCGGCCACCAGCTGGTCGTGGTGCCCAGCGCCATGAGCGGCGAGACCAACCGCCTGCTCGGCCTGGCCAAGGAACTGGCGCCCCCCCGCCAGACCGACGCCATGTGCCGCGAACTCGACATGCTCGCCTCCACCGGCGAGCAGGCATCGTCCGCGCTGCTGGCCATCGCGTTGCAGGCCGAAGGCCTCGAGGCGGTGAGCTACGCCGGCTGGCAAGTCGCGATCAAGACCAACAGCGCCTACACCAAGGCCCGCATCGAGTCGATCGACGACAAGAAGGTGCGCGCCGACCTGGCTGCGGGCCGCGTGGTGATCATCACCGGCTTCCAGGGCGTGGACGACAAGGGCAACGTCACCACCCTGGGCCGCGGCGGCAGCGACACATCGGCCGTGGCCGTGGCCGCCGCGATGAAGGCCGCCGAGTGCCTGATCTACACCGACGTGGACGGCGTGTACACGACCGACCCGCGCATGGTGCCCGAGGCGCGGCGCCTGCACACGGTGAGCTTCGAGGAAATGCTCGAAATGGCCTCCATGGGCTCCAAGGTGCTGCAGATCCGTTCGGTCGAATTCGCCGGCAAGTACCAGGTGCCGCTGCGCGTGCTTTCCAGCTTCACGCCCTGGGACATCGACATCGACGAGGAAGCCAAGTCGGGCACCTTGATCACTTTTGAGGAAGACGTAAAAATGGAACAAGCCGTCGTATCCGGTATCGCCTTCAACCGCGACGAAGCCAAGATCTCGATCCTGAGCGTGCCGGACAAGCCCGGCATCGCCTACAACATCCTGGGCGCCGTCGCCGATGCCAACATCGAAGTGGACGTGATCATCCAGAACATCTCCAAGGATGGCAAGACCGACTTCAGCTTCACCGTGCACCGCAACGACTATGCGCGCACCGTGGACCTGCTCAAGACCAAGGTGCTGCCCGCGCTGGGTACCGACCACCTGGAAGGCGATACCAAGATCTGCAAGGTGAGCATCGTCGGCATCGGCATGCGCAGCCATGTGGGCATTGCCAGCAAGATGTTCCGCGCACTGAGCGAGGAGGGCATCAACATCCAGATGATCTCCACCAGCGAGATCAAGACCTCGGTGGTCATCGACGAGAAGTACATGGAATTGGCCGTGCGGGCCCTGCACCGCGCGTTCGATCTGGACCAGCCGGCGGGCTGAGCCTATTAGCCCGCCCCGCTTGTTGAAAAAGCGGTGCACCGGCGGGCGGCAGCTCTCCAGAAGAGCTGGATGTTGGGGCATAATTGCGGGTGCCAGGAAACGTGACCGAGTGGCCGAAGGTGCTCCCCTGCTAAGGGAGTATGGGGTGTAGAGCCTCATCGAGGGTTCGAATCCCTCCGTTTCCGCCAATAGACATCTTTGGTGGTCTGGTGAGGTCCACATGAAGTAGAAAAAGCCTTGAGAAATCGAGGCTTTTTGTCTTTCTGGGTCCTGTGAAGTCCGCCGCGTCCCGCTTCCCCTATCAGGGTACGGCCAGCTGTAGATGCGGGCTGTGGCGAAGCCTTCAGGTGTGCTGTTCTGGTCGTGTCACGGCCAGTTGCAAGCCGGCAGCGCCCAGCACCGCCAGGAAGGTCTTGATGGTCGGGTTGCCGCTGGGCGATAGGGCACGGTAGAGGCTTTCGCGCGGGATACCAGCGCGCTGGGCGACGGCCGCCATGCCCTGGGCCTCGGCAACGTGGCGTAGCGCGGCAAGCAGCGCTGCTTGCCCGCCGGGCTGGTCCGCTTCCTCCAGCGCGGCGGCAAGGTAGGCGTCCGCAAATTCGGGATCGTCCTTGAGCATGTCCACCACGGCGGCATCATGGGGGCGGTCTGCGGGTGTCTTGGGTACTTTCATGGGCCTTTCCTTCGGTGTTGCCAATCGTGCCAACGTTCAAGGGCCGCTGCAATGTCGGCTTGCTGTTTGCGCTTGTCGCCCCCGGCCAACAGCAGGATCAGGCGCTTGCCGGCTTGGGCGTAGTACACGCGGTAGCCCGGTCCCCAGTCGATGCGCAGCTCCCACACACCATCCTGCACCGGCCTGCAATCCCCAAAATTTCCAGCGGCCATGCGGTGAACGCGTACCAGGATGCGGGCTCTTGCCTGTCGGTCAGCCAGCCCAGCCAACCACTCGATGTATGGGTCCTTTCCTTCGGGGTCCAGGTAGTCAAGAACGTCGAACATTGGCTCTTGTGGATTATACGTTACAGTCGCGCCTGGCTGTCAACCTCTTGAGTAGCTGGGCTTGGGTTGAGGCTTGCCGCTGGGACAAAAAGCGAAGCCGCCCGAAGGCGGCCTGGCTGGGGTGCAGTTGTCTTGTCAGTGGCGCGTGGCGGCTGCCTCGCGCGGTGTTCGGCCGGCGTCGCATCCACTCGCGGCGCGTGATGCCGGGCCGGAGATGGTCGATGCCGAGCGACTCTCTTGCGTTCGCAAAGGCAGGCCGTAGGACGCCGCTGTCACGGCGAGGATCGCCGGGACGCGCTGCAGGATCGAAGAGGTGGAATGGTTCATGTGGTCTCCCTGTTCTGGTTTCAGCATGGGAGTATCGGCGGGGAATATGGCTGTGCGGTGACAGCGAAGCTCGGCAAGAACGGTGGGACAGGGCCGACAAGGCGGCCAAGTCTGGAATTTTCATTC
>DATILF010000333.1:0-66857 GCA_035476755.1 Ramlibacter sp. | reverse complement strand
GTGGCGGGCTCGAATTTGTCGACGTCGGCACTTTCCAGTAGCGCGCCCAAGGGCGTACACATCGAATGCTCGGGCATCCATGCGACGTTGATGAACGGATTGAGCGAGCCGGCATCACGATACTTTTCGATTCGCTCGATGCATTGTTTCTTAAGTGCCGAACTGCCGTGGAATGCAATCAAATCAGACATCTGCGATCTTTATGGACGGGGGGAAATGAACTTCAAGCCGAACCCAGGAGGATCTCGTCGAACTCCATGGCGAGGCGTGTTCGTGTGTGCTGCTTGATCTGGCGCGGCGCCTTCCCTTGTTCGACGACCACCAGATAGGGAATGCCACGAACTCCGAACGGCTCGAAGAGCGCCTTGTTTTCGTCGACATTGATCTTGACCACCTTGATCTTGCCCTTGTACATGCTGGCGACGGCTTCAACGGTCGGCATGAGGGCCAGGCAGGGGCCGCACCATGGCGCCCAGAAATCGATAACGACCGGAATGGTCGATTGCTCAACCTCGGACTCGTAGTTCGATTCATCTACCGCAATAATCGATTCGCTCATTGACTTCAACTCTCTCTGGTTTGGGTTTTGTCGCCACAGGCGCTCTTGCATGGACTCCGCGACGGCGCGGCGTGGAAGCCGGGCCGTCGCGGATCAATGCCGAAGGTCAGAAGTTGTATTGGCCGCTCAGATAGAACGAGCGCCCCTTGTCCACACGCGCCGATCCCCCGCTTCCATTCAGGATCTGCTGGGCGTCGGTTACGTTCTTGATGCCCAACGTCAGCGACCGGTTCTTGTCTCGGTAGCCCGCGGCCAGGTCTACGCGCAGCTTCCCTGGAAGTACCTCTTTCTGGTAGTCGGTCTGTGGAATGCCGAACCAGTTGATGGAGCCCACGAAGATGGAGCTTTGCCATTGCGCGCCCGCGCCTGCCCACCATCCATCCTGGCCGTTGCCATTGAACGAATATGAACCCCAGAACGTGGCCTTCTTCTTCGGCGGCAGAAAGCCGCTCAGGATGTTCCGGTCTGTCAGACCGAGGAACGCGCCCAGAGCGGGGTCAAGCTCCAGCGTCAGGTTCGTCTGGGAGTATGACGTTCGAATGTTCAGGTGCCTGCTCAGGTTTCCGGAGAGCTCAACCTCGAATCCGCGGCTCTTCTGGCCCGGAATGGTGGTGAGAAAGAAGCCTTCGTTCATGTGAGCGACATCGAGGAAATTGACGTTCCTCTGGTTGATGTCGAAGACCGCCGCGGTCAGCGCCAACTGCTTGTCCGCGAAAAGGGCCTTGAATCCGAGCTCCTTTTGTTTTGCGTACTCGGCCGGAGGTGGCGCGCCGTTGCCGTACATGACGCCGCCGCCCTGGTACGGAGTCAAGCCCTTGTTGAAGCTTCCGTAAACGGAAAGATCCGGCGTGACTTCGTAAAGGACGCCGAGCGAGGGGAGCCATTCGTTGGTGGTGGAGTCTCCAGGCTGGCCGGCAAAGGCCTGCTTGTACTTCACATGGCGCACGCCAGCCAGGGCAACCCAAGATCCCCACTTGATGTGATCAGTGGCCAGGAAACCTTCCTGCACGTCGCTTCGGTCGTAGACGATCGTCGCCGTGTACGGGTTGACTCCCGGAAAGCTTGCCACGGCGCCCGTCTGGACGTTGATTCCCTCCACTGCCGAGCCGTAGTTTCGATCGGCGACTTCCCTGCCGCGCGTCTTGTCGTAGGCGAAGAGCAACTTGTGCGAGACCGGCCCGGTCTTCACTTCTCCGGTGAGATCGACTTTGAGCGTTGATCGAATGAGTGTGTCGTTTTCTTGAAGTTCCGTCTTCAAGAGGTTGGGAAAGGTGAAAGTCGAAATGTCGAAGGGGGCGACAAAGCCCACGGTAATCTGTGGCGCCGAGTTGTCCTGGAGGGATCGTTCACGGGAGAGATTGACAGAGACATCCCAATCGTCCGAAATTTTTTGCCGAACTTTGGCCGATACGATGGTGTTCTTCCGGTGGTAGCCGGAGTCCGGATTCGAGGTCGGCGTAAAGCCGTGCTTGTCGCCCAGCTTCTCGTTCGGCCCATAGAACACGCCAAGGAACGGGGTGGTGCGCTGCTGGTTGTATTCAAGGCTGAGCGATGCCTCTGTCCCCGTATCCCAGTTGCTGTAACTGACGGCGGGGGCGATGTAGTGGTGGTAGGCCCCGTTAACGCCTTCCTCGTTTTTTCCCTCTGTCATCTCGGAGGCGATGAGGCGGTACTTCCACCGCTTGTCTTGGTCGAGGGCGCCGGCGAGGTCCAGCCCCAACTCCGCCCTGTCGTGCGATCCGAGCTGGAGGGAGACCTCCCGCACCGTTTGCGCTTGCGGCGCCTTGCCGATGACGTTGATCACGCCACCGTATCCGACCCCTACGCCGTTCAGGATGGCGGCGGGGCCCTTCAGCACTTCGATGCTTTGGATCGTGCCGACGGGCGGACCGAATTTGGCGTCACTCACCACGCCGTTGCGCATCACGGAGCCTGAGAAGCCACGAATCTGAAACGTATGATCGGCCGCGTTGCCGGTAACGCCTGGCAGGTAGTTGATCGCGTCTGCGAGACTCTGGCTCGATTGCTCGCTCAACAGTTTTGCACCGACGGTTTCGATCGTCATCGGCAGCGACATCGGATCGACTTCGGCGCGCGTGCCACTGACGTTCCGGTCGGCCAGGTGCGACGCGGAGCCGCGGATGACCACCTGGTCCAGCAGGGCGATGGGGCGAATGGTGTACTGGCCGCTGCTGTCGGTGTGAACCGCGAGATTTGTTCCCTGCAACAGTTCCTTCAACATCTGCTCTGGTGCCTGCCGCCCTTTGGCGCCCGGGCTGGTGCGACCCTTGAGATCATCGGCAGAGTATTGAACTTTCTGGCCAGATTGCGTGATGTAGGCATCCAGCGCTGCCTTCAGATCACCACCCGGTATGTCCATTACCTGACTTTGCGCCTGCGCATGGAAGGCGAAGAGCAGATGCGCTGCGAGGGCCGTAACGCGCAATGAAGATTTGATTCCCACGGTTTTCACTATGACCTCGTTAAGGATGTTTTAAGTTCGAAAGCACTCACGTCAGTCGTCCCTCTGCATTTATTTGTAGCCTCGGATCTCCTTGTGGAAGTCCGACCTGTCGCAACACGCGGCGTAGCTGTTTGGATGCGTACCAAGTGACGGAAGAATAGCGATCGATTTCATGTCAAATCAGTACACATCTGACAATTTTCTGGCAAACTGGCCTGAACGTTTTGACCTGACACATTTGAGGGATTCCCCTTGGAAAGAGATGGTGCCGTACCTCTAAGGTGGGCCTCAGATGGCAAGTCCGTGCCCTAATTGCGAGACCGATATGTTCAATACAACCCACCTTCAGGCAGCAGCAGCAATTTCAGGCGCCACGTCGCTGGTTGACCAGATCTTTCAGATGGTGGTCAAGGCCGTGCAGGCCGGTCAGCTGACTGCTGGACGGCGCCTGCCGTCAGTGCGGCAATTGGCCGACGACTGCAATGTCAGCCGCGACACCGTTGCCCGGGCCTATGACAAGCTGGTCGCTCATGGTTTCGTGGAAGCGCGCCGTGGATCCGGCTGCTATGTGAAGCTGGCGCGCAGGACACCTCGTCAGGTCGAGCGGCATCCCCCTTGGTCTGACCAGGCGCTCTCTCATCCATACCTATGGCACAGGCAACTCGTCAGGCCGCTGGTTGACCACGTAACTCACATGGGCAGTGGCGTGATGCCTGCCGCGTGGATCAATGAGTCAGAGATTGCCCAGGCCATGCGAAATGTTGCCCGGTCGAACCACCGGTTGCTGGCGTCGCACACCGATCCGCAGGGCTATTTGCCACTGCGGGAAATCATTCAGTCAAAGCTGTTGGAGCTAGGGATCAATGCGGAACCGAAGTCCTTGATGACCACTGTTGGGGCTTCTGAAGCACTGCATTTGGTGATCCAGGCGTTTTATTTTCGGGTCCAAAGCGAAATCGTGCTTGGCGAGTCACCGGGGCCATTCATGCTCTTGCAGCACCTTGCCGCGACGGGGCTCGATATCGCTTTTGTCCCACGCGAGGCCGATGGTCCGAACCTCGAAGTGTTAAGGGCGCTATGCGAACAGCACAAGCCCAGGTTCTTCTTCTGCAGTTCGGTACTGCAGAACCCCACATCAAGCTACATGACGCCACACAAAGCGTTTCAACTCCTGCGTCTGGCAGAGGAGTTCGATCTGACGATCGTTGAAGACGACTCGTACAGCGATCTGGCGCCTTCCAGCATGGCCGGACAACTAACGCGGTTAGCGACCCTGGATCAACTTAAGCGCGTGATTTATATCGGCAGCTTCTCCATGACATTGGCGGTGGGACTGAGAGTTGGCTTTATTGCCGCAAGCCCTGAGAGAGTTCAATGGCTCACCCAGTTCCGTTCTGCAAACATCATTTCCAACTCGACCCTTGCAGAGCGAACGGTGCTCGGCGTCCTGTCGGAAGGCAACTACAGGCGCATCTGTGACCAACTGATATCGAAGCTGGACGAGCAACGCGAATCAGTCATTGAACAGCTTGAGGCCATCGGAATCGCGTTTGACCATAAGCCCGAATCGGGGTTGTTTCTCTGGGGCCGTTTGGGCGAAAAAGTGGACGCCCTCTCACTCGCACGCACAATGCTGGAAAGCGGCCATCTGACCGCGCCTGGGAGCGCGTTCTCATCGGACTCGCGATACGAGGGCTACATGCGATTCAACATTGGAATGACGCATAGCAGCCCCGCAATTACTGCGTTGGCGAAGTTGCTGGGCCGGCCGTAGCGTCCAACATCGTTGAATCTGCTGTTGCAGATGTACGTGGTGTTTGTGATCGATGTGTATGCCCGGCGCATCGTGGGCTGGCGGGCGAGCAGCTCGATGCGGACGGACTTCGTGCTGGACGCCCTGGAGCAAGCCCTGAATGCCCGGCAACCCGAGAGAGACGGCAGCCTCTTGTGCCACTCCGATCGCGGCTCGCAAAACGTCAGCATCCGCTACACCGGGCGCTTGGCCCAGACCGGCATCGAACCGTCTATAGGCAGCAAAGGCGACTCCTATGACAACGCACTGGCCGAGACCATCAGCGGGGTGTACAAGGCCGAGTTGATCCATCGCCGCGCACCGGGGAAAACCAATGAATCGATGGAACTGGCCACGCTCGAATGGGTGCCCTGTTTTAACCACCGCAGGCCACTCGAATCGATCGGGTACATCCCGCCTGCAGAAGCTGAAGCAAACTACTACCGGCAATTCACCAGTCAAGCCACCGCGGTGGTAGCCTGACTTAAACCAACTGGCCTCCACGGAACCCGGTGCGATTCAGTTCGCGCGCTGAACCGGGACTTGGTCAAGTTGGATGACTACTGAGGGTCGCTGATTGCGCATCTTCACCAGTCAACGCCAAAAAGTTGGTGACGGTGGCCGGCACGCTTTCCTTCTTCCACGCCAGTAGAAGTTCACTCGTGGTCCGGGCTCCCGCCAGCCGGCGGTACACGACGTTGCGAATCCTGAGGCGACTCATGGATTGAGGAACAACGGCGATACCGGCACCCGAGGCCACCAGGCCGATCACGGTGGACAGAGGATTGGCCTCCATCACGATCTGCGGAGAGAATCCAGCCTCGCCGCAGATGCGCAGCAGGAGCTCGAAAAAGCCCGGGCCATCCTGACGCGTGAAAGAGATGAACTTGTCGCGTGACAGGTCGGGGAGGTTGATCGTGCGTTGCGCCGCCAGTGGGTGATCCCGGGGCAGGACAACGATCGAAGGCTCGAGAAAGAGCAGCCTGGAGCTCAGTTGCTCGTGGATCAGCTGATGGCGAAGGAACCCCAGGTCCAAGTCGCCGGCGACCAGCATCTCGACCTGCTTAGACACCGTCAACTGGTGCAGCACGATTTCCACATCCGGGTAGGTACGCCTGAATCTCCCGATCAGCGTCGGAATCGAGGTGTAGATCATGGACCCCACGAATCCGACCCGCAGCGTTCCAGTCTCGCCGCGTTCAGCGCGCCTTGCCACTTCCGGCGCCCGTGTCGCCAGTTCCAACAGGCGACGCGCCTCAGGCAGGAGCGCCTTGCCGGCGGCCGTCAGTGCTACCGACTGGCGTGAGCGTTCCAGCAGCCGCATGCCGAGTTGGTCTTCCAGCCGTGCGATTTGCCGACTCAGCGGCGGCTGCGAAATGTGCATTCGCAAGGCCGCACGGGTGAAACTCAATTCTTCGGCCACGGCCACAAACAATGCGACCTGACGCAGGTCCAAGGTTCGCGACGAGTCCGCCATGATGAATGGGCCTTGCCCCGGGAGATGTCGAATGCTGCAGATCATATGCGAGGCATGCAGCATGGCGCACCTGAAAGTAGGGCGGGACCGGGCCTACGCAAACAGCGCGTCAACCGTATGACTCATCGCAAGACCTTCGGTGCGTACGCTGCCCGGTCGTAGCCGTGTCCAGCTGGCGCAACAAGGGCATCCACCACGATGTTGGAGAGTGTGCAAACGCCCTCGATGGACATCTCGATTTCATCGCCTGCCTTCAGCCACTTCGGAGGCGTCATGCCTGCAGCCACGCCAGATGGCGTGCCGGTGGCGATGAGATCGCCTGGACGCAATCCCACCGTATGGGAGACCAGCGAGACCAGCATCGGCACGTCGAAGACCAGGTCGGCCGTGTTCGAGTCCTGCGCCGTGCTGCCGTTGATGCGGGTGGAGATGCGCAGCCCGTGCGCTCCCGGCGGCACGTCGTCAGCCGTCACCATCTCGGGGCCTAGCGCGCTGCTGGCCGGAAAATTCTTTCCGAGCGTGATGTTGCTGTAGCGCTCCTGAAAGTCGCGCACCGAGCCGTCGTTCATCAATGTGTAGCCGGCCACGAAGTCAAGCGCCCGCTCGATCGGCACATGGCGGCCGGCGCGCCCGACAACGATGACCAGCTCCGCCTCGTAGTCGAACTGTTCTGAATTTCCCGGTCGTTCGAGTGGTTGCCGGTGGGCGACGAAAGCCGGCAGGCCTTTCAAGAAGCAGCTGGGTTCCTTTGGAAACGGCTTCGCCCGCTCTCGAATGTGCGCCGCATAGTTGCTGCCGACGCAAGTGACGCAATGCGGTTCATTGAGGCGCAGGTAAGTGACGGCCGCGGGATCGACCAGCGAGGAGCCATCGGCGCTCGCAACGGCGGATCGCGCTGCAGCCAGCCCATCAGGCCCCAAGGCCAGGAGGTCGGTGAGTCCTTTGTTCCAGCGCAGCGGCGAGCGGGACAGATCGACAAAGTTGGCGCCCTTGCGAACAGCCACGAAGCGGCGGCCATCCGTTTCGACGTAGGCGAGTTTCATTGCCAGCGTTTCAAAACCGGTATGTGGGGTCGACTGCGTCGAGGCGCCGCAGCCAGGCCGGCCAATCCGCTCCAGCTCGGCCCGTGTTGTGAGACGAAAGCTGCTTGCGGGCGGACTCGCAGGCACCCTGCGAAATCTCAACAGCCTCGCCGCCCGCGCCTTCGATCTGCAACTGGATCTTGCAGGCGCTGACCAGATAGCGCATCAAGGAGAACGCACCCCACGCGGTTTCTGATACCGTGACGGCTCCGTGATTGCGCAGCAGCAGTGCCACGCCGTTCCTGCCCAGGGCCTTCATCATCCGCGGGCCTTCTTCAAGAGACTCGGTGAGGCCTTCGTAGGGGTGATAGCCGAGCTGCTCGTAGAACCGCAGTGCTGCCTGGCAATACATGCGCAGGCCCCGCCGCAGCGCGCCCACCGCCACAACTTCAGGCACATGGACGTGCAGTGCACAGTTCACGTCGGACCTGGCTTTCAGGATCGTGCTGTGCAGCACGAACCCGGGACGGTTCACGCCGGAGCGCTCGTCAAGGTCATCATCCATGGAGACGCGAACGAGGTTGGAAGCCGTGACTTCCGCGTAACCGAGCTCGTGCGGCTTGATGAGGAACTCGCGAGGGGAGCCCGGCACCCGCATGGAGATGTGGTTGAAGATCCCTTCGCCCCAGCCGCTTTGCTCGACGAGACGGTACATCGCGGCGAGATTGACTCGAGCCAATTTTTCGTGCTGGGCAGTATCCGCGGTTGCGGCTTCGACCGGTGCGGCGTGCAATTCCAATTCATCCTCCGTTTGTCGCAAGCCCGCACTATGGAAGGGCCGACGCATGCAGTCCAATACTCTTTGGGGCACACGTAATACCGCATTGGTATGAACAGACTGGGGTCGCTTTCAAGCAGGTACCGGATTGTTTGCCGCTTCCTCCATCAGCCATTGCCGAAAATGCAACAACGGCGCCCACTCGCTCTTGGCCGCCGGCCTTGCAAGAAAGTACCCTTGCTCTGCGCTGCCAACGCAGGGGCCGAATGGAATCACAAGCTGGCGGGACGCAAGTTCATCGAGCACCAGGAAGCGCGGGAGCACCGCGACGCCCAGGCCGGCCGCCGCCGCCTGCGACACCATGCTGAACAGCTCGAACTTTGCCCCCCTGGTCGAAGGGATGCTGCCAACGCCGGCACGCGACAACCAGTCCGTCCAGGCATGTTCGCGCGAGCTCAGGTGCAGTAGCGCCGCATCGGCCAAATCCTCGGGGCGGCGCAACTGCGGTCTCACCGAGGGGCTGCAGACCACCACCAATTCTTCCCCCATCAGCCGATCGCACAGGACGCGGTCCTCTTGCAGTGGCGAGCCGAAATAAACCGCGGCATCCCACCGGTTGGTTGTCAGGTCAGGTCCGCCCACGCTGCTCACCAGGTTGACCGCGACGCCCGGCCACTGCGTCGCAAACCGCGGCAGCCGCGGAATCAGCCACTTGGCGGCAAAGGTCGGCGGGACGCCGATGTTGAGGCTGCTGCCGCTGCGCTGGCTGGTAATTGTTTCGAGGATCGCTCCTTCCAGGTTATTGAGCGCGGGGGTGATGCGGCTTTGGAAGAGGCGGCCCGCATCGGTGAACTGCAGACGCTGCCGCGCCCGCACAAACAGCGCAATCCCGAGGAAATCTTCGAGCCCCTGAATCTGCTGGCTGATGGCGCTCTGGCTCAGTGACAGTTCTTTTCCTGCCTGCGTGAAGCTCAGGGCTCTGGCTGCCGCCTCGAACGCCAGAAGCATAGTGGTCGACGGGAGTCTGCGACGCATTTCATTGACTTTGCTAATGATCTCATGCGCATTATGCGTTTGCGCTCCGCGTTCTCCGAAGTGAAACTTCATGCCGATCCGACAAACTCACTTTGAAAGAGGGCGCTACTTCATGAGCAATATTGAGAAACTCCTGGTTGATCTTCAGGGCGCGGACTGGACGTGGAAAGCATTCGACCGCATCGCTGTAAAACCCCCGCTCTTGGGCCCGCAATCGGAATCGGTGACGCAGGCTGAGCTCGCGCAAGCGTTGAACATGCTGCTGTTTGCCGACCTGATCGAACGAGTGCCCGCGGGGCGTGCCTATGTGGAGGATGTCATTCACTCGGGTGGCAAGGTCCACTTCGACCACGGCGCGCTGCGTACCGTGCGATGGCCAACTGGCGCCCTTCCGCGTGGCGAGGAGGCGATCACGCGCGTGTTGAGGGCGCTGGGATACCGGCACAACGGAACTTACCCATTGGAGCGGCTCAAAATGACGGGACGCTCCTGGGCGCACGCGGAATTCCCCGAGGAGATTGCCCAGTTCTTCGTGTCCGAGCTTCATCCGGAACGGTTCTCCGCGTCTTTTCAGCTTGCGGTGAGCCGCGTCATCGGCGCTTCGCGAGATCCGCTGACTCCCCAGCATGCCGGGCTGCTCGAGCAGCTCGCGCGCGACCAATCGCTTTCTCATGCGGAGGCGCTGATACTCCTTCCCGCCATGCAAGCCTGTTTCGCGCGGCACCACGGCGTGTTTCCGCTGTGTGATTACGAGTTGCTTCTGGCCGAATCGGCCGAAATGGCGTGGATCGCCACGGAGGGCAACGCGTTCAATCACGCGACCGACCGTGTCGAGGACGTAGAGGCGGTCGCCGTGGCGCAGCGGCGACTGGGTCGCCCGATCAAGGACGTGGTGGAAGTTTCGAAGTCCGGCCGGGTGCGACAGACGGCCTTCCGGGCCGCGCTTGTCGATCGTGAGTTCACCGATGAGCAGGGCAGGGTGGTGCGCCGGAGCGTACCCGGTTCGTTCTACGAGTTCATTTCGCGCGGGCACGTGGATGAAGCGGGGGGCGAGAAGACCCTCGATCTGCAGTTCGACGCAGGCAATGCGACCGCGATCTTCGGGATGACCACCGCGAGCCCGGTGCTGGCATGACGGCCACGCCGCTTCGAGGCGGGGCCGCGGCACCGCCGACCGCGCGCAGGGCCATCGCGATCGCCCGGATTCCATTCGATGCGCCTGCTAGCGCATCAACCCAAGCTTTTCTGCGGGAGCTGACGGATGCGGGTTTCTCCGGGGAAGCTGGCGCGGGTGCCGGGGACCGGGTTGTCCTCGCCACGGACAACTCGATCTATCAGCGCCTGCCTCAGGCCGTGGTCTATCCGCGCCACGCCGACGACGTCGCATGCCTCGCGCGCCTCCTGGCGGAGCCTCGTCATCGGCGGATCAGCGTGGCACCGCGCGGCGGTGGCACCGGCACGAACGGCCAGGCGCTGACCGACGGGATCGTCGTCGATCTTTCGCGCCACATGAACCGCATCATCGAAATCGATCATGTCAACCGTCGCGCCCGCGTGCAGGCGGGGGTGGTGAAGGACCAGCTGAATGCGGCGTTGCGGCCGCACGGCCTGTTCTTCGCACCCGAACTCTCCACGTCCAATCGCGCCACGATTGGCGGCATGGTGGCGACGGACGCCAGCGGACAGGGCAGCTGCACATACGGCAAGACACGGGACCATGTCCTGGCGCTCGAGGTGGTGCTTCGCGGTGGCGAGCGGCTGCGCAGCGAGCCCGTCGACGCTCCCGCGCTGCGGACGCTATGCGAGCGGCAAGACCGCATCGGCGACGTCTACCGCACCGCGGAGCGCATTGCGCGCGAAGAGGCCGGCATGATCGCCGCTCGCTTCCCGCGCTTGAACCGCTGCCTGACCGGATATGACCTCGCGCACCTCGAGCGCCCCGATGGGCGCTTCGATCTGAACAGCGTCTTGTGCGGTTCGGAAGGAACCCTGGCGTTCACGGTGGAGGCTACCCTGAACCTCCTGCCGTTGCCGCGCCATTCCATGCTGGTGAACCTGCGCTACGCCAGCTTCATGGACGCATTGCGAGATGCGCAGGCGCTCATGGCGCATAGGCCCCTGTCCATCGAGACCGTGGACTCGAAGGTACTGACTCTGGCGCGGGGAGACATCGTCTGGCCCCCTATCGCGGAGTTCTTTCCCCGCGCCGACGCACAGGAAGCCATGGGCATCAACCTGGTGGAGTTCGCGGGCGAGGATGAGGCCTTGCTGCTGCGCCAGGTCGATGCGTTCTGCGCAGCCCTCGCGGCGGAGGGTTGCACTACGCGCCTGGGCCACACCATCGCGAAGTCTGCCGCCGCCGTGGAACAGATCTACGGCATGCGCAAACGGGCGGTGGGCCTGTTGGGCAACACGCTGGGCGAAGCGCGTCCCCAGCCGTTTGTCGAAGACACAGCCGTTCCGCCCGAGCACCTGGCCGAATACATCGCCGAGTTCCGAGCGCTGCTGGACAGCCACGGCGTGGCGTACGGAATGTTCGGCCACGTCGATGCAGGCGTGCTGCATGTGCGCCCCGCGCTGGACATGAAGGACCCGCAGCAGGCCGCCCTGGTGCGCCCCATTTCGGATAGCGTGGCCGCGCTCACACGCAAGTACGGCGGCCTCCTGTGGGGTGAGCACGGCAAGGGCGTTCGCTCCGAGTATGTGCCTGAAGTGTTCGGGCCGCTCTACCCGGCGTTGCAGGCGCTCAAGGCCGCGTTCGACCCGTACGACCAACTCAATCCGGGCAAGATCGCGGTCACCGCGGACTCGCGGGACAAGCAGCTATTGCGCATCGACGGCGTTCCCCTGAGAGGTGAGTACGATCGGCAGATTGAGGCCCGCATCTGGCAAAGCTTCGGCAATGCGATGCATTGCAACGGCAACGGCGCCTGCTACAACTTCGATCCGGATGACGCGATGTGCCCATCCTGGAAAGCCACCCGGCAACGCGAGCAGTCACCCAAGGGCCGGGCGACGCTGATGCGCGAGTGGCTGCGGCGACAGGGGCTGGCAGGTGTCAACGTACTGGACGCGACGCTTCGGCCGCCCCGATGGTGGCGCACATTCGCGTTGCGTTGCCAGGAACTCGTGCGTCCTGGGCCGGCGCGTGACGACTTCTCGCACGTTGTCTACGAAGCGATGTCGGGCTGTCTCGCTTGCAAGTCGTGTGCAGGGCAGTGTCCGGTCCGGGTCGACATACCGGACGTCCGAGCGCGCTTTCTGGAGCTCTACCACCAGCGCTACCGCCGTCCGATCAAAGACTATGCGGTGGGCATGCTGGAGCAGGCCGCGCCGTACATGGGGCGCATGGCCGGTGTCAGCAACGCGGTGATGGGCTCACGCGTGGGACGTTGGGCTCAGGCCCGCATCGGACTCGTGGACGCACCGACGCTGAGCGGCTTCAGCATCGGCCCCGTCCTTCGTCGATGGGGTGTCGAAACGGCGCAGCCCCAGGTGCTGGGCCGATTGAGCGAGGCGCAGCGCAAACAGTCCGTCATCCTCGTGCCCGATGCGTTCACGCGCTACTTCGACACGGAGGTGTTCGGTGCACTCGTTGAGCTGGCTGGCCTTTTGGGCATGCGAGTGTTCATGGCGCCGTACTTGCCGAATGGCAAGCCGCTCCAAGTGCACGGGTTCCGGCAACACTTCGAGCGCGTGGCGGGTCGCAACGCCGCCGCGCTTGGCGCGATAGCTTCGTTCGGAGTGCCGATGGTCGGGCTGGACCCCGCCGTGACACTGACCTACCGCCAGGAGTACCGAAAGCTCGGGGGAGCGGCATCGGATCTGCAGGTGATGCTGCCGCAAGAGTGGTTGGCCTCGGTGGCGCTTCCCGCGACGGTCAGGAAGGAGCCTGATGCGACTGGCTTGCGGGAGTTCGTGCTGCTGCCGCACTGCACGGAGAGGACCACCGCGCCGCAGGCCACCGCGCTCTGGACCGAAGTCTGCTCGCGCTTTGGAGTTGCCCTGGCCACAGGTGTCGCTGGCTGCTGCGGGATGGCGGGAACCTACGGCCATGAACGGCGGCACCGAGCCACCTCCGAGGCGATCTTCGGCTCTTCATGGGGGCGGCTGCTCGCGCAGCCCGGCAAGTCCGACAGTGCGCACCGGGAGGTGCTTGCCACCGGGTACTCCTGCCGCTGCCAGACGCGGCGGTTTGCCCAGCAAAGTCTGCGCCACCCCGTCCAATTGCTGGTCGAGGTGCTTCGCGATCAGAAGCTGTGACGCAAACCCACCTCGTACGCGGTAGTATCACCACCGGGCGAGGGCGCTCCGGATCCATTGGAGAATCTCGCTGCTCCCCGATTCGACACGCGCGCGTAGTGCACGTAGGCGGCAGACCGCTTGGAGAGGTTGTGCACGTAACCCAGACCCAACAGAGTCGCACCGTCATCTGTCGCACTGGTTGTGATCCGGGCGCGCGCAAACGAGGCCTTCAGTTCGCCCGCGCCTACCGGCACCACGAGCCCGACCTGGTAGTCGCGCTGCTTCAGCGGAACAGCGGACTTCACCGTCGACTGGTTCCACAGGGCAGATACCTTTGCGACCTTGAAGTCATACGCGCCGTAGAGGTTCGAGTTGCTGAAGTCGCCGGCGAGGTACTCAGTCCTGCTCGTGGCGATCGCCCCGTCGATCGGGCCTTTTGCGAATCCAACGCGTGCGCCAATATAAGTCCCGTCTTTCCTGTTGGTGACGTTCGAGGCGTTTTCCCCAAGCATGTAGTTCACTTGGCCGTAGAAGCCGCCCAGATCCGCTGGAAGATGGTATGCGACGGAGTTCGATGCCCGCACGAAAGTCACCGCATTGACCGCGCCAGTGCCAACGAGACTGCGAATGGAGGCGACACCCGTTGCGGAGAAGGGGTCAGAACGAGTGACGTTCCAGTATGAAGGCACGTAGTCCCGGCCCAAGCGCACCTCGCCCCAGGTGCCCATCAGGCTGACTGTCGCGCGGCGATCGAACGTCAATCCCTGTGTTCCGGCTGGAGCGGAACTGCCACCATTCGCTTGATTGTTGACGTTGGTTGCCGCGCCCTGTCCGTTGTCCACACTGAGCGTTGCCTCCAACCAGAAACCCGCACCCATTCCGCCGCCGAGGTCCTCCTGCCCGCGAAAGCCGATTCGACTGGTGTTGTTGCCACCGGACGCCACTCTCGTTGCGGAGCCGACGCCATCGGCCCGCAAGTTCTGGACAGAGACATCGGCCACGCCAAAGAGCGTTACGGTCGATTGCCCGAAGGCCACTGTTGCGACGCCATACGCGCCCGCCACTACCAATCCCTTGATCCCTCTTCTCATCGATGCTCCTTTGGTGTGCCGCAAGATCGCGGCCGGTGGCGATTCTCGGAACCAGGCCGCGACCGGTCCAATACCTTTGCCGGCGCGCGTGATACCCGTTCATGCATCGAGAGAGCGGAGGACTGTTATGACCGAACGGGTATCACGCGTTCCCGCAAAAGTATTGGCAGCAAGCTGACCGCGCTCCTAACATTTCCTCGCGCCATTGCATGAAGGACTACCCCTGCCGCGACGCGGCATGGAAATGAACGGAGACATTTGATTGAACAACCTGAACAACACCAGCGTCCATTCGGCAGCGCTGGATAACAGCCGGCGAGAACTGATGATCGGGATAGCGGCAACCTTGGTGGCAGGCGTCCCAGGGTTGGCGGCCGCGCAAGCCGACTGGCCAACAGGCCCTATCCGGATCATCGTTCCGCAGGGAACCGGCGGCGGGCTGGATTCCGTTGCCCGGATTTTGACAAAGGGTCTTGGCGAAGAGTTGAAGCAGCCCGTCATCGTCGACAACAAGCCGGGCGCCTCGGGCAACATCGGCGCGGAGTTGGTCGCCAAGGCCAAGCCGGACGGGCTGACGGTTCTGCTTGCAGTCAACCAGATGGTCACCATGGTTCCGCATCTCGTCACGACGCGAAGGTTCAACCCGGAAGCGGACCTGGTGCCAGTGACCCAGGTGTCGATGGGGGCCGGCTACATCCTCGCCGTCACGAACAGCCTGCCGGTGCGAAGCCTCAACGAACTGGTCCAGT
This sequence comes from Ramlibacter sp., assembly GCA_035476755.1. Taxonomy (GTDB): domain Bacteria; phylum Pseudomonadota; class Gammaproteobacteria; order Burkholderiales; family Burkholderiaceae_C; genus Ramlibacter. The sequence goes on along the minus strand of DATILF010000333.1, from coordinate 51,645 downwards.
ACGGCCAGCGGAATCCAAACAAACTGTCCTTCGGAAGCTATGGTGTTGGGACCAGCCACCACATGTGCGCAGAGTTCCTGATGAGCCGTGCCGGTTTTCCGATGGTGCACGTTCCGTACTCGCGCTCACCCTCTCTCGACTTGATGTCCGGCCAGATCCACTTGCTGTTCGATTCGCATGTCGCGCTTCAGGAGTCGATCCGCGCCGGCAATGTCCGAGCCATCGCCGTGACCAGTCCGGGTCGCTCGCCAGTCTTTCCCCAGGTGCCCGCGATAAGCGAAACCTATCCAGGTTTCGAGGTGGTTGGCTGGCATGGGCTCTGGGCGCCGAAGGGCACGCCACAACCCATCGTCGATCGGCTGAGGGCCGCCGTGGTTCGTGTGCTGCAGACGGAGGAGGTGCGCAGGCCGCTCAAGGCCCTGAGCCTTACTCCCAAGGGAACATCGGGGCAGGAGATGGCGCGCCTTATTTCCGTCGAGTCCGCGATGTGGGGCGACACCATCCGCAAGGCGGGCATCAAGGCGCAGCTGTGACGGTGGCATCCGCAGCGAGCACACAGGCGACCGTGGCCGAGGCCGCCGCAGGTGACTTGCAGTCCGCCCTCGACCGCACCACGGTTGCGCGGGCATGGCTGGCTGGCGACTTTTCGCAGCGCTGGCAGCAGCGCGTGGACCGTGGCGGACCGTCGTTTGTGCTGCGCCTTGCAGCGCACAATCCGGCAGACGCGTTCGTAGTCCGCGAGGTGTTCACCCCCGCTTTCCGCGTCCTCCAGTCGATGTCGCACGGCCGCCTGTCGATCGAGCCGGTCTGGGGGGAGGGCAGCCACGTTCTGACCGATGGCTGGCGCATGGTGCGCGACGGCCTCATCGACATTACCGCCTGCTATTCGTCCAGGTCGCCCGAGCTGGGATTCAAGCTGTTCCAGGGGCTGTTCCTGCCGGGACTCTTTCCCGGTGCACATGTCGCCACCCTCGTGTCCGAGCTGCTCTATCGGCAGTGGCTAATGGCCGACTTCGACCGGCAAGGCGTCCGCATGGGCCGGCTGAAGGCGACCGCCGGCGACGTCGTCTTCTCGCGCCGCCCGATTCGAGCGCTCGACGACATGAGGGGATTGCGCATCAGCGCTTCTTCGGGCTGGCATGGAGAGATCTATCGCCAGCTCGGTGCGATCGTATGCATGAAGACCTCGCCGCAGGTGGCCGCGGCCATCGCTTCCGGCGAGATCGACGCCGCAGCGATGACGGATGGATCCGCGCAGGTGTTCGGAGTCGACAGAGTGACGCGGTACCGCCTCGAGACCGGTAGCCTGGGGCGGCTGAACCTCGAGTATTGCGTCTCCCCGCGTGCGTATTGCGCGCTGCCCTCTGACCTGCGCGCCGTGCTGGGCGCCTGGTTCAGTGGCCTGGCCCAAGCGGAGTGCCAGGTGTTCTACGGAGTGGGTGGCGCACAGGCGCGCATGCATTTCGCGCGGCAGGGCATGGAAACAACCCGGCTTGACAGGAACGAAACCCTGCGGCTGGCGTCATTCAACGCCATGGTGCAGGGCCGGTTCGTCGCCAACCTGGACGCCACCGGCTTGCCCGGCACCCGTTTCATGCGAGACCTGCTCGCCAACACCCGGCAGTTCGGCAAGGCCACAGAGAACGACCTGATGCAACTAGCGATCGACAGTCCCGTGGTAGGTATCAACGAGCCAGGATGACATCCATGAAAAAGACACTCGCGCAATTGACCCTTCTTGCGCTCGCTTGGTCACTTAACGCGCATGCGCAGCCACTCCCCGCCACCTACCGCTTCGTCAGCGGAAATCCGGCCGGCGGAACCAACGACATCATCACGCGCATCGTGGCATCCAAGGTTGCCGCCGATCTGAAAGCCACGACAGTGGTGGAAAACGTCGCCGGCGGTAGCGGGCTCATTGCGCAGGCGAAGCTGGTCACCAGTCCCGCCGACGGCGCAACGCTGATGGTGGCGGGTGCCAACCAGGTCTTGCTCGACGTGGTGAACGGGACCGACAAGATGCGTGAACTGGCCGGCCTGACGGGCGTTGCCGGCATTCCCCTGGTTCTGGTGGGGCGACGCACGCTGGAGCCGCGCTCCGTCGATGAGCTCGTGGCCTTCATGCGCAAGTCGGAGAACCGACTCACGGTGGGCGGAGGCGGTTCGGGGACCATGCCCCACATGGCAACTGCCCTGCTCCAGCAGCGCGCTGGTGTGACGCTGTCGTATGTGCCCTACCGGGGCGCCCCGAACATGTTGCCGGATCTGATGGGTGGCCATATCGATCTGGCTGTGTTGGTTCTGCCCGCCGCGTTGAGCAGCATCAGGGATGGCAGCGTGCGGGCGTACGGGCTGTTCTCGGGTGAGCGGGTGACAGTGGCGCCTGACATCCCGCTGCTGAGCGAGAGCCAGGCGCTCAACGCGATCAACCCGCTGGAAAGCTGGCTTGCCGTGTACGCGTCCGCCAGGACACCTCAGCCTTTGCGCGAAAAGCTGGGGGCGTCGCTCAGCGGCATTCTGCAGACGCCGGAAGTGCGAGCGGCCATCGCGAAAGTCGGCGCCACCCCGTTGGCGATGGATGCTTCGGCCGTAAGCCGAAAGATGGAAGCCGACGCCCACCTCTACCGCAAGCTCATCAAATCCAACAACCTGAAGTTCGAGCGCTAACTCGTTTCCCTATGATTATCGACCACCGCCTCTACACACTCAAGCCCGAGAAACTGAAGACATGGATGTCGGGCTGGGAGCATGTCGCACTGCCCTTGGAGAAGGAACTGCTGGGGACCTTCCTGGGGATGTTTACCACCGAGGTCGGCCCCAACCTGTCCGAGGTCATCCACATGTGGGCGTACGACAGCATGGGCGACCGGGAACTGCGACGCCAACGGCTGGCTGACGACCCGCGGTGGAAGGCATATCTGCTGACCACGACGGAGATGGCCCCGTTCGTTTCGCTCAGCTCGCGGATTATCCGGCCAACCTGTTTCTCGCCGATGCTGGAGCCGCGCTACGACGCCCCTCCAACGGCATAAGTGTTATGTCCCCGGCGCCCGGGCTCAGGGGTTTGCGCTGCCCATACTTGACCACGCAATGAGCGTTTTCAAGGAGACATGATGCTGCGCACTTTCATCACCAGCTTGACGGCTGTATTGGCCCTGGCGGCCTGGCCCGTCCACGCCGCCTACCCGGATCGCCCGATCACGCTCATCGTCCCGTTCGCACCGGGCGGTGGCGCGGACGCCACGGGACGCGCCATCGCTCACTATCTGGAGAAGCGGCTGAAGCAGCCGGTGGTGGTGATCAACCGCGGTGGCGCGGGCGGACAAATCGGGTTCACCGCCACAGCCAAGGCCAAGCCGGACGGCTACACGATCGGCATCGTCACGGCTCCCAACCTGGTCGTGTTTCCGGTGCAAAAGCCCACGCAATACAAGCTGTCCGAGTTCACGCTGATCGCGAACCTCGTAGAGGACGATGGCATGTTCTTCGTTCGCAAGGAAAGCCCGTTCAAGTCGATCGCCCATGTCGTGAGCTACGCCAAGGCGAATCCCGGAAAGGTCACTGTCGGAACGACAGGGGAGGGCAGCTTGCCGCACCTGGCCATGCTCGCCCTCGAACAGAAGGCCGGCATCAGGTTGACGGCAGTGCATTACAGCGGCGCGGCTCCAACGCGGATGGCCGTTCTCGCGGGTGACCTCGACATGGCCTATGTTACGGCGGTCGACGGGGCAGGAGACCTGCGGGCAGGATTGGTACGGCCCCTGGGCGTCACCGCCAGGAAACGAATCGAGTCGATGCCGGGCAACCCGACCCTGCTCGAACAGGGCTATGACGTGGTCACCAGCGCATCTCGCGGCCTGGCGGCACCGGCCGGGACCCCAGAGGACGTGCTCAAGCTGCTGCGCGGCGTGGTTGCCGACGCGGCAAAAGATCCAGCATTCCTCGACGTGGCCCAGAAGCAGGGCATGCCCATCCGCTACATGGACCACGAGGCATTTGCGAAAGACCTGCTGCGCCAGCAACAGGAGTACACCCTGATATGGAACGAGCGGGCATCCAAGTGACTATGACACATCAGACCACACCCCTGAACATCGTATTCCTGGACCGCGGCACCATCTCGCCGCAGACCTACCTGAGGGCGCCAGCTTTTCCCCACAACCTTCAGGTGTACGAACGCACCCGGCCCGATCAACTGGCCTCACGCCTGGCCGAAGCCGATATCGTCATCGTCAACAAGGTGAGGCTCGATGAGCGGGCGATTTCAGCCGCGGGGCAGTTGAAGATGATCGCAGTCGCCGCCACCGGTACGGACAACATCGACCTGGCGGCCTGCGGCAAGCGCGGAATTGCCGTCAGCAATATCCGCAATTACGCTTTACACACGGTTCCGGAGCACACATTCGCGCTGATCTTTGCGTTGCGCCGGAGCATCTGCGCATACCGCGATTCGGTACGCGCGGGGCGATGGCAGCAGGCGCAGCAATTCTGTTTTTTCGATTACCCGATTCGCGACCTTGCCGGATCGACCCTGGGAATCGTGGGCGATGGCGTACTGGGCCAGGCAGTCGCCGCAATGGGGCGAGCTTTGGGGATGAAGGTTCTGTTCGCCTCATACAAGGGGCATGCGGACATGGGGCCGCTCTACACGCCGTTCGAACAGGTGCTAGAACGTGCTGACATCATCACGCTGCACTGCCCGCTGACACCCGCGACCCGCAACATGATCGGTACTGACGAGTTCACACGCATGTCGCGCAGGCCGCTGCTGATCAACACCGCACGTGGCGGCCTGGTGGACGAACATGCCGTGGGCCCCGCCTTGGCGAATGGACAGATCAGCGGCGCTGCCTTTGACGTCGTCAGCGTGGAACCGCCTGCGTCCGATCACCCCTTCATGCGGCTGCTGGATCGTTCCGACTTTATGCTGACGCCGCACGTCGCGTGGGCGAGCGATGAAGCGGTCCAGGGGCTCGCCGACCAGCTGGTCGACAACATCGAGGCCTTCGTCCGGAATGTGCCCGCCAACCTGGTCAGGCAGTAGCCTGCCTTCGCAGGCGACCATAGAGGCCCTGCTCGTAACGCTCGACGATCGCCAGCACGTCGGGGTCGAGAAAGGGCAGGGCTTGCGCGAATACCACTGCCGCAACGGACATATCGAAGTCGATCCAAAAGAACGTGTTGGCAACGCCGGCCCATGAGACGCTGCCGGCGGACCTGCCAGCCGGCTCGGCCTCTTGGTGAAGCAGGCCCAGGTAGCTCCACTTCTTTTTCCTGCCGGGAAAGAGCGCTAGATCGTGGCTGCGCTCGGGTATGCAAGTGGGCAGGTCGCGCACGCTCAGCAGGTCGATCTGGTTGCAGCGCGCCTGCGCAACGGTTTCGGGGAGGAGGACTTCAGAGGTGCTGCCCCGGTCGGCGCGCAAGATGGACTGAAGGAGGCGCAGCACGTCGCGCGGAGTGGAGTAGAGGCCGGCACCACCGGAATCGAATTCGCGGTACGGATTCGGATCCATCGGAGTCCTGTCCAGCACGCGATCGGCCTGCCGCGTATGCAGCACCGCACGAATGACTGCGGGCACCGGCGCAAACCCGGTCGAACGCATCCCCAACGGCTTGAAGACGTTGGCCTCCAGATAGTCGGACAGGGTGCCGCAGCTGACCTGCTCCACCAGCAGCCCCGCCCAGTCCATGCCTATGCCGTAGTTCCAGCACGCGCCCGGCTGGAACAGAAGTGGTCGCTCCAGCGACCTGCGCGATCCGGTCCGTGCAGCGGGCAGCCCGTTCTGCGCGACATACTCGGAGAGAGTCGGGCTCCACGCCTCGTAGCCGAAGCCGGCGGTGTGGGTGAGCAGATGGCGCACCCTTACTCGCGCTCGAGCAGGGGTGCGGCCGAAGCTCGCCAAGACTTCCGGGTCTTCAAAGAAAGGCAGGTAATCCGCTACCTCGTCGTTGAGGCCGAGGCTTCGGCGTTCGACCAGCTGAAGCACGGCGACTGCGGTGGCCAGTTTCGTGATGGAGGCGATCCAGAAGGTCGTGTCCAGCGTCATTGCCTGCGCGGATCCGAACTCCACTTGCCCCAGCGCGGTGACATCGATCAACTCCGCCTGGCTGGCCGCGGCACAGACCACACCCGGGATACCGGCGTGGCGCACTACCGCGCGCAGTCGTTCGTCAAGGTTGCTCATAGGCTCTCCTCGCTGCCCGTCGCCAATGACCGGCAGACACCTTCCATTCCTGCCGCCGTCCACAGCATCTGCTCGGGTGAGATGGGGTAGGGTCTCTCGCGGTCTATGGCCTGGGCGAATGCGTCCAGTTCCAGCCTGAGCGCGGCAACCTTGGCCAGGCGCTGGCGTAGGGGCGCTTGGCCGGCCCGGTACAGCACCATCTCGTCGTCGTTCAGGATCTCCAGCGACCCGTCGCTGCCGAAAAGGTGCATGCGCCAGAAGCGTGGCGTCGTCTGCACCATCGAAAGCGTGGCGGATACGCCATTGGTGAAGGTGAAAAATACGTTGCACGTGTCCTCTGGCGGCGCCGTGTGCCCATGGGCGGACACTCTCGCAAAGACGCGTTCCGGCTTGCCCAACAGGGAGACCGCCAGGTCCAGCAGGTGGATGCCCGTTCCTGTCATGCCCGCGGCGGGCGACTCTGCCGACTCGGCGCGCCATGCCGAGAAACTCGTGCGGGCGCTTTCGTTGCTCGAGTTCGCCTCCAGGTGCAGCACCTGGCCCAGCAGGCCGCGGCTGAGCGCGTCCTGGAGGTACGCGATCGCCGGCATGAAGCGGCGGTTGTGTCCCACCGCCAGCACCACACCGGCAGCGGCGCAGGCGTCCACGCATCGCTGCGCTCCGCCGCGCGTGAGCGAGAGCGGCTTCTCGCAGAACACGGCCTTGCCTGCTCGGGCAGTAGCGACGACCTGCTCCACGTGGAGGGAGTGGGGCGTGGCCACCACCACCGCCCCGATCGAGGGATCTTCGAGGACTTCCTGGAAGCTCGTGGAAAGTCCAACGCCCAACTCGGCTGCGACGGCGGCACGCTTCGCGACGTCGGGCACGACCGCTTTGACGAAGCGCAGTCTCTCGCTCTTCCCCTGCACGGAGGCAACGAGCGCCTGACCCCACCAGCCGAGGCCCAGAATGGCGGCATCAATCATGACGAGGCTCCTCGTTGTCCATGCGCGCCACGATGCCTTCTAGCGCGCAGGCGCAGTTCACCAAATGGTCGGCGGTGACCGGGTAGTCGGCCAGGCCCAGACAGCTCTCGGCGAATGTTTCGAGTTCACGGCGGAGCGTGTCGGTCGGCGGCAACTGCATGACTTCGGGCGGAACACCGCGGCGGTAAACACGAAGCTCCGTATCCCCGCGTGCCTCGACAGATCCATCGAGCCCGAACACGTGGATGCGCCAGAAGCGCGGCGTCGGCCGTATCGTGGCCAGGAGGCCCGATACGCCGCCCTCGAACTCCAGGAGCACGCTCAGTGCATCGCGCACGCTCTCCCCCGGCGCCGAATGCGAGCTGTGATGAACCCTCACCACGTCGGCCTTGCCGAACAACGCCGTCATGATGTCCAGCGCGTGAATGCCCGTTCCGGTCATTCCGGCGCCGGGGCTTTCCAATGGCGACGCCCGCCAGGCCCCGAAGTCGGAACGGGTCGTGTTCTCGTTGCTCCAGTGACCTTCGATGTGCAGGAGCTTTCCGAGCTCGCCGCTGCGAACGATGTCGAACAGCGACGCAACGTTGGCCGCGAACCGCCGGTTATGGCCAACCGCCAGTTGCACCCCGTGCGCCGCGCACGCGGCAATCGCCCGCTGGGCATCGTCCGCGGTGAGGGCCAGCGGCTTTTCGCAAAACACGTGCTTGCCGGCGGCGGCCGCGAGTTCCACTTGCTCGCGATGGAGCGAATGCGGCGTGGCGATGACGATCCCGTCCAGGCGCGGATCGCGGACCAGGGATTCCACTGAAGAGGTCAGTTCGAGACCCAGCTCCGCGGCGATGCCCGTACGCTTCGCAGGCTCGGCCACGGCTGCGGCGACGAACCGGACCTGGTCGCTTATCCCCTGAACGGACCTTACCAGGCGCTGGCCCCACCAGCCCAACCCGGCGATCCCTAGCTGCACTTGCTTCAATGGATATGGCCCTCCTTGAGGACGCGGCGCATCAGGGCCGGCGAAAAGTCCGGCGCGTCGCAGAGGTCCAGCGTCCGGCGCTCCTTGGCGGCAATCCTTTCGATTGCGTGGGGCAGACGCCGCACGCAATCGCGCGGGATGACCACGGCCCCATGGTGGTCGGCGTGCACGATGTCATCGTGTCCGACGTCCATGCCCAGCACCGACACGCGCGCGCCAAAGCCCGCCAGGTGCACGTGTGCATGGCTGGGGCTCAAGCAGCCGCCCAGCATCTTGAAGCCGGGCGCCCAAGCGTCCGTGTCCCGAAAGGAGCCATTCGTGACGCAGCCGCGTGCCCCAAGCTTGAGGTGTACCTTGGAGTGCACCTCACCCCAGAAAGCGCCGGCGCCGGGGCGCTCGTCAAGATCCTGCAATATGACAATCGTCGGCAAGTCCCGGGCTTGGACATAGTCGTACCAGTCGAAGCGGTCGGCTGCTGGCTGGGTGGGTTTGTTCCGGGCGCGGATGCTGCCCACGCGTGCGGCACCGATCATGGGTTTGAACGGCCCGTCCAGCGCAACTCCGGGGTGGGTCGTGTAAGAGGTGAGCGGCAGGCCTGGCACCAGCAGCTCAAGGGCATTGCAGATCGTTGGGGTGTCCCAAAAAGCAAGCAGGTCGAGGTCAGCGTGAGTCAGCGGAGAGGTTGTATCGTCCATAGGATTTCCTGATGAGTCAAGTTGCAAGGGCCTTCTGTTCGGCCACCACATCGGCATGCCAAAGCAAGGGGCCGCCAGCGTCATTGCCCGTCACGATGGTCAGCATCAACGCCTGGCCATCCGAGTCGTTGCGAAAGCCGCGCATCACGCCACCTTCCATAGAGACGCAGTCCCTGGGGTGGGCAGCAAGCGTGTGTTCTTCGCCATCCTCGGCGATCCAGTAGATGGTCATGTCGCCTTCCACAGGGATGAAGACTTCCTGCGTGGGGTGTGAGTGCATCCGCGATCCACCACCCGGCGGGATCCTGACCCAGTTCATCACATACCTGTGGTCCCCGGAAATCGCCGGCGGGAATGGGTTCTCGGAGGAGCCCCGGCCAATCAGCTTGAGGTTTTCCTTAGCGCCACCCGGCAGCCGGGTGTCGAGGAAGCCGGCCCTGTTGCCCGAGAGGCTCGAATAGCGGGCGATCTGAACTCTCGTCATTTTTCTGCTCCTTCCGAGACACGCTGCGCCAATTTTCCGCTGGCATCGAGGTACAGGCCGGTCTGGGCCGCTCGCTCCAGGACTGATTGATGCCAGCGCACGCTGCCGCCGCCGGCGGCGCCGCCGTCGACGATGGCGAGCATCAGTACGGGCTTGTCACCGTCGTTGCGAAAGCCCCGCATCAGGCCCTCCGGGATCGAGACGCAGTCGAACTTCTGCAGTGTCGTCTGCTGCTCGCCATCGTCTCCCCAATAGATCGTCAGTGGACCGTCTACTGGAATGAAAAGTTCGGCACCGGAGCCGGGATGGTCGTGCAGATTCGATCCGCCGCCGGGCGGGATCAGGACCCAGCTCATGTTGATGTTGTGCGGAACAGGGATCGCCGGGCGCATGTCGGGGTTTTCGAAGATACCCTTGCCCGCGGCGACCAACTTGAAGTTCTGCTTTTGGCCGCCGGGTAGCCGCGAATCGATGAAAGCACTCGTTGTACCCGGAAGCTCGCCATAGCGCGCTATCCGTCGTTCAATCTGTTCCTTGCTGGTTGAGGTGGATTGCTGCATGAAATTGCCCTGTGCTGGTGAAACGGTTCTTTGCGTTCCAGAGAGCATTTCACGGATTCCTCGCACAAGTCATGCGCCAAAATCATAAGTCTCATGCGCTTGAACGGGTGCGAGCGCAGTGCGACCAGGCCAGAATAGTGGAAAGCGTTTGCATCAACCGCTCAATACAGCGAAGGAGATTCAGCGATGAACAGACTGATCCACCACCTGCTCGCATTCGCGATCGCCGCCACGGCCACTGCGCAAGCACATGCAGCGTTTCCGGAGCAACCGATCACGATGATCGTGCCGTTCCCAGCCGGAGGAGGCGCGGATTCAGCTGGCCGCCTGCTTGCACGACACCTGGAGCGCAAGCTTGGCCAACCAGTCGTCGTGATGAATCGCCCAGGGGCGGGCGGTGAAATAGGTTTTGCCGCGATTGCCCGAGCGAAGCCCGACGGCTACACGATCGGTATCGTTACGGCTCCTAACGTAGTGGTGCTTCCTATCCAGCGCGCCGCGCAATACAAGCTTGGCGACCTCGCACCCATCGCCAATCTGGTGGAGGATGTGGGCATCTTCTTTGTCCGCAAGGAACACCGGTTCCAGTCCATGAAGGACTTGCTGGCCGAAGCCAAGGCCAAGCCTGGCGGCGTCAACTTGGCCACGACGGGCAATGGTGGATTGCCGCATTTCGCGCTCCTGTCCCTGCAGAAGAGTACCGGCGCAAAGCTCATGGCGGTACCTTACTCCGGTACCGTTCCCATCCGTCAGGCGGTGCTGGCCGGCGACGTGGATGTCGGGTTCATCACCATCGCGGATGCTTCTTCCGATCTTCAGGGCGGTCTGGTCCGCGCACTGGGCCAGGCCGCGGAACAGCGTTCCGCAACGGCGGCGCAGATGCCGACACTGCGCGAGCAGGGTGTCGACGTGGTGATCAGCGCCTTGCGGGGAGTTGCAGCGCCCGCACGAACACCCGCACCGGTACTGGGTATCCTGTCGGATGCCATCGCGGCCGTTGTGCGCAGCCCCGAATTCCAGCGGGAGGCTGCTACCCAAAAGATGCCGGTCCGGTACATGGCGCCTGGGGAATTTCAGGGAGAACTGGAGCGCCAGGACCGGGACTACCGCGCCCTGTGGCGGGCGTCGCCTTGGGAAAACTAGAGATCGGTGGCCGTCGCACTATGATCGCGCTCACAAGGACTCGCAACGGCAATGGGCAACGATTCCGGTGAACGCAAGTTGAAGCAGCAGCGCGCAGTGACGGACCGCGTGCAGCTGATCGCGGGCGTGGAGCTGGTTCTCGCTATCGAACGATGCGGCTCGATCAGCGACGCGGCAGCCAGCCTCGGCTTGTCGCAGCCCGCGGCCTCAAGGCAACTGCTCGCCATGGAACAAATGCTGGGCGTCCCTTTGTTCAAGCGCACCACGCGAACCATCTCGCCCAGCGATGCCGGGCATCTGCTCGTGAATTCCGGCAAGGAGATGCTGCGATCGGCGGACCAGTTGCTGGAACTGCTGCGGCAATCGAATTCCAGCCCGCGCGTGCTGAAGGTGACTACCGGACCGATGTTCGGCAAGAAGCACATCCTTCCCTACCTACAATCTTTTCGCGACGCAAATCCGGGTGTGGAAATCCGGCTGACGCTGACCGACGAGAAAGTGGACCTCGTCCGCGACGAAGTGGATCTCCTGCTTCACATCGGGCATCTTCCGGACCGCCGTCTTGTCGCGGCGAAAATCGGCAAACAGCGCAGAATTCTCTGCGCATCGCCGAGCTATGAGTCTAGGCGCGGCAGGATAGCAAGCCCGGAAGACCTCGCGCGGCACCCTTGCCTCATCCATACCCGGCTGGCACCGACGGGGGTGTGGCACTTCTGGTCCGGCGGCACCATGCGCACTCTGCACGTGGCGGGGCCTATGGCCGCGAACAGCTCGGACATTCTCGCGGAAGCCGCATGCAACGGCATGGGTGTGACGCTGCTGGCAAGCTGGGCCGTGCATGAGGACTTGCGCAAGGGAAAGCTGGTGCAGCTGCTGCCGCAGTGCCGCTTTGACAGCGACGCCGAGCCCCGCGATATCAGCTTCGTCTGGCTCCCCGAACTTTCCAAGTCCAAGCAGTTGCGCAGCTTCGTGACCTATTTCAGCCAGAAATTCGGAAAGCCGCCGTACTGGGAGGTTTGATCTCCGTAGCCAGCCGGGTGGCGACGCGGCCAAAGACCCGTACTTCAGCGCAACTGGCGCGCCCGTCGCAGCGTTTGCGATGGAAGTTCGCCGAACTGGCGGTTGTAGTCTGCTGAAAACTCGCCGAGGTGCCAAAAACCCCAGCGTGCGGCAAGGTCGTAAACGCCGACACCGTCGTTCGTGTTGCGCTTGAGGTCGCGCCTCACGCCGTTCAAGCGCACCGTGCGCAGGTACTTCGCCGGGCTCGTGCCCAGCACGTCGCGAAAGCAGTACTCCAGCTTGCGCGGGCTGGCGCCCACCTGTTTGCAGAGTTGAAGGCCCGACATCGGCTGGTCGGGCTGCGACAGCATCACCTCGCAGGCCCGGTTCACCACGCGCCTGCGCGCCTCCACGCTCTTGAGCCCGCTGGTATCGACCTGTGCCGGAATCGCCTCGATCCACTCGATCAGGATCGCGTCGCGCATCTGCATCACAGCGACGGGGTCATTGAGCACTGCGGGCGCGGTGGCGACGCGGTCCAGTATTGCCAGGTGGGTTGTTCGCAGTTCTTCGGCGAGGATGGCACGCGTCTGCACCGTGACCTGCTTGTCCAGCCAGGATGCAAGTTGCTTTTGGTACAAGGCCTCCCAAAGGGAACTCAGCAGAGCGCCATCGGCCACGGCACCGATCATGCTGAAAGAAGCTGGACTCGAGAGGTCCAGTTCTTCCCCCCGGCCGATCATCATGGTTTCGTGGTCCAGCCGTTGCCCGCTGAAGAAGGCGTCGCCAGCCTGCTGCGTCAGCATCGCGAAACCGTAGTGCCCCTCGCCAATGCTCCCGCGCTGCCGTACCGCCCGGTTCGCGCTCTCGAACACCAGCCGCAGACCGGGCAACTGCAGATGCGTGAACCTGCCCATGAAGGCGCCACTGGACAGCTGGTCGTAGTGCAGCGACCAGTGTGGCTGCGCCGCCGCGTGCTCGTCGATGTCCGTCGATTCAACTTGGCGCAGCCATGCCGTGGACTCGCCGGTCGGCGGTTGCGGGGTGTCTTCGAGGGCGGGCATTGATCGGCGGGTCAGAGGGCAAGTCGGCAAGTTGCGTACCGGCGCGCTGGACGTCGTTGTCGAAATGAATTCTAGGGTTTTCCCTGGGTGTTGAATTGCGGGAATGCGATCACGCCTGGAGCCACCTCCGGGCTACCTTCGCAGCATGAAGTATCCCATCCTTGCATTGCATATCGGCGGCCAATGGCTGACGCAAACCTCGGGCGGTGAGCGTCCTGTGCTGAACCCAGCCGACGAATCGACGCTGGGCATACTGCCGTTGGCCGGCGAACCGGAGCTGCGCGCGGCGGCCGAATCCGCGCGGCGCGGTTTCGCGCAGTGGCGCAAGCTGTCCGCGCTGGAGCGCTTCACGGTGTTGCGGCGCGCGACCGACCTGATGCGCGAGCGTGCCGCCGACATCGCGCACGTCCTGACCCTGGAGCAGGGCAAACCACTGGCCGAGGCACTGCGCGAAGTCACGCTGTCGGCCGACATCATCGAATTCCAGGCCGAGGAGGCCAAGAGGCTGTACGGGCGCACCGTTCCGCCGCGCGTGGCCGGCATCCTGAGCCAGACCGTCATGCGCCAGCCAGTGGGCCCGGTGGCGGCTTTCACGGCCTGGAACTTCCCCGTCAACCTGCCGGCCCGCAAGATCGGCAGCGCATTGGCCGCCGGTTGCAGCGTGGTCGTGAAACCGGCTGAAGAGACACCGGGGAGCTGCATGGCGCTGGTGCGCTGTTTCCTGGATGCCGGCGTGCCGCCCGATGCGTTGAACATGGTATGCGGCGAGCCGGCACAGGTTTCGTCGCTGCTGATCGCACACCCGGCCATCGCCAAGGTTTCGTTCACGGGGTCGGTGGCAGTGGGCAAGTTGTTGGGCGAGATGTGCGCGCGCGGCGTCAAGCGCTACACGCCGGAACTCGGCGGCCACGCGCCGGTGATCGTTTGCGAGGATGCCGACTTCGACTTCTCGCTCAAGACCTCCGTGGTGGCCAAGTACCGCAACGCCGGCCAGGTGTGCGCTTCGCCGATCCGCTTCTATGTGCACCGCAAGCATTACGAGGCCTGGAGTGCCGGCTTCGCCAAGGCGGCCGGCGCGTTGCGCCTGGGTCCCGGCCTGGATGCGCAAACGCAGATGGGGCCGCTGGCCCATGCGCGCCGCATCGACGATATGGAAACGCTGGTTGGTGAGGCGATCGACCAGGGCGCGCGGTTGTTGTGCGGCGGCAAGCGCGCGGCTCGGCCGGGCTACTTCTTCGAGGCCACCGTGTTGACGGACGTGCCGCCGGCCTGCCGGCTCGCGAACACCGAACCGTTCGGTCCCATCGCCACCATCGAACCCTTCGACGAACTCGTTAACGCCATCGCGAAGGCGAACGACTCACCCTACGGTCTGGGCGCCTACGCCTTCACGCGCGACCTGGTCACGGCACATCGCCTCGCCGAGGAGATCGAGGCAGGCATGGTCGGCATCAACCACTTCGGAGTCTCGCAGCCCGAGATGCCCTTCGGCGGCTGGAAGGAAAGCGGCCACGGCCACGAGATGGGGGCCGAAGGCCTGCTCGGCTACACCGAGCTGAAGACGGTGATTGTCGGGGTGCCGCGATGAGGACCACCGCGACCGGCATCGCAACAGAAGTTCAAAGGAAGTTTCCATGAAAACCGGCATCGACCAACTCAAGCAAGACAACGCCCAGTACCTGTTCCATCCCATGGCCCACCCGCAGGCCATGCAGAAGACCAAGCCCGACATCATCGCCCGGGGCGAGGGCTGCTGGATCTGGGACATCGACGGCCACAAGATGATCGACGGCGTCGCCGGCCTGTGGAGCAGCAACCTCGGCCACAGCAACAAGCGCGTGCGTGACGCCATCGTCGCGCAACTCGACGAACTGCCGTTCTACAACACCTTCCGCGGCACCACGCACCCGCGCGCCATCGAGCTGTCGGCGCGCGTGGTGAAGATGATGCAACCCGACGGCGTGGGTGCGGTGATGTTCGGCAACAGCGGCTCCGACGCCGTGGAGGGCGCGCTGAAGATCGCGCGCCAGTACTGGAAGGTGCTGGGCCAGCCCGAGCGTACCAAGTTCATCAGCTTGAAGCAGGGCTACCACGGCGTGCACTTCGGCGGCATGAGCGTCAACGGCCTGGCCAACATCCGGCGCGCCTACGAGCCGCTGATGCCCGGCTGCTTCCATGTCGACTCCCCCTGGTTGTACCGCAATGCCTACACACAGGATCCCGAAGAGCTGGGCCGCATCTGCGCCGGCCTGCTGGAACGCGAGATCCAGTTCCAGGGCGCGGACACCGTGGCCGCGTTCATTGCCGAACCCGTCCAGGGCTCGGCGGGGGTGATCGTGCCGCCGCCGAACTTCTGGCCGCTGGTGCGCGAGGTGTGCGAACGCCACAAGGTGCTGTTGATCGCGGACGAAGTCGTCACCGGCTTCGGCCGCAGCGGCGCCATGTTCGGCACCCGCCTGTGGGGCACGACGGCGGACATCTGGTGCCTGGCCAAGGGCATCTCCTCGGGCTACGTGCCGCTGGGCGCCACTGCGCTCAGCAAGAAGGTGGCCGACGCCTTCCTGGCCGACACCGCGGGCCTGGGCACCGTGGCCCATGGCTACACCTACAGCGGGCACCCGGTGGCGGCGGCGGCCGCGCTGGCCACGCTGGACGAACTCGAAGAGAAGGACGTGGTCGGCAACGTGGCGCGCGTGGGCGCGCATTTCCAGGAGCGCATGGCGCAGTTCGAGCGCAAGTTCAGCTTCGTCGGCAATGTGCGCGGTGTGGGCCTGATGACCGGCATCGAAATGGTGACCGACAAGGCCAAACGCACTCCACAGCCGCGCAGCAGCGACATCCCGGCACGTGTCGCGCGCGAGGCCTACCAGCGCGGCGCGATGGTGCGTATCTCCGGTCCCAACATGATCCTGTCGCCGCCTCTGGTGATCACGCGCGAGGAGGTTGACCATCTGGTGGACATCCTCGAAGCGTCCTACGCCGCCGTGGACAAGGCACTTTGAGATGAACACGACACCGACAATCCTGTTGATCGGCACCGCCGACACCAAGAGCGACGAGATCGCGTTCATGCGCGAGCGTGTCGAAAGCGCGGGCGGCCGCGTGATGGTGATGGACGTGGGCGTGCTCGGGCGCGGCGGCGTCACGCCCGACGTGACCAACGACGAAGTGGCGCAAGCCGCCGGCTTGAGCTTGCAGCAGGTCGCCGACTCGGGCGACGAAAACAGCGCCATGGTGCTGATGGCCCAGGGCGCGACCGCGCTGGCCGCGCGGTTGCATGCGCAGGGCCGCATCGATGGGCTGCTGGCGCTGGGCGGCACCATGGGCACCGACCTGGCGCTGGACGTGGCCAATGCCCTGCCGCTCGGGTTTCCCAAGGTCCTGGTGTCCACCGTCGCTCACTCCCACATGCTGCCGCCCGAGCGCATTCCGCCCGACCTGATCATGGTGCTGTGGGCGGGCGGCCTGTATGGCCTGAACAGCCTCTGCCGCTCCGCGCTGGCGCAGGCCGCCGGCGCCGTGATGGGCGCATGCCGCTGTGCCGTGGCGCCGGCTTTCGAGCGTCCCATGGTTGGCATGACCTCGCTCGGATCCAGCGCGCTGAGCTACATGAAGACCCTCAGGCCCGAGCTCGAGCGGCGCGGCTACGAGTTAGCCGTGTTTCACTCCACCGGCATGGGCGGCCGCGCCTTCGAGGAACTGGCGAGCCAGGGCCGCTTCGTGGCGGTGATGGACTTTTGCCAGCAGGAACTGGTGAATCACCTGGGCGGCTCGTGCGTGACGGCCGGGCCGGACCGCTTGCGCGGCGCGGGCCGCGCCGGAGTGCCGCAGCTGGTGGCGCCTGGCGCGACCGACATGCTGGACTACCCGGCCTGGGGTCCGCGCCCGGCGCGCTTCACCGGCCGCCCGGAACATGCGCACAATCGCTTGCTGGCTTCCGTCTGCATCGATTCCGCGATGCGCCGTGAAGCGGCGCGCGCCATCTGCGAGCGCCTGGGCGAGGCCACCGCACCGGTCGCGCTGCTCGTTCCCAAGCAAGGCATCGAGGGCTGGGACCGCCCGGGCGAGCCCCTGCACGATCCCGAGGGCCTGGCCGCGCTGGTCGACGAGCTGCGCCTGGCCGTGCGACCGAACACACAGCTGGTCGAGCTGGACGCGCACATTAACGATGCCGCCTTCGCCCAGGCGGCGCTCGACATCTTCGACACCTGGGTGCGTGACGGCATCGTCTTGCCTGGTGCGGTGCAATCGCATGAATGACTTCCCTCAAGCCCTGGTGCTCGACTTCGGCGGGGTCATCAGCCGCACGCCGTTCGAGACGCACGACCTGACGGAACAGGCCCTCGGGCTGGCCTCCGGCACGCTGGACTGGCGCGGCCCGTTCGATCCGGGTGGCGACGCGCTGTGGCGCGACATGCAGGCCGACAAGATCAGCGAGCGTGACTACTGGATGGCACGCACCCGCGAGGTGGGCCGCCTGCTGGGCGAGGACTGGGACCGGATGGAGACGTTCGTGCAGCGCGCGCGTGGTGCGGACGTGCAGGCCGTGCTCCGGCCCGAGGCGGTGGCGGCGATTCACACGGCCAAGGCCGCCGGCTGCCGGCTCGCCGTCCTGTCCAACGAACTGGACCTGTTCTATGGCGCCGGCTTTCGCGAGCGGCTGCCGCTGCTGCAGCTGTTCGATGTGGTCATCGACGCCACCTACACACAGATCCTCAAGCCCGACGCGCGCGCCTACGCGCAGTGCACGCAGCAGCTGGGCCTGCCCGCAGACGCCTGTGTGTTCGTGGACGACCAGTTCCGCAACGTCGAAGGTGGCCGGCGTGCCGGCATGCGGGTGGTTCATTTCGACGTCACGCAGCCGGCGCAGTCGTACCGGCAAGCGCTGACCCTGCTTGGGTGCTGATGGGCACCCGGTTCCTAGTCCCCATTTCACAACCCGAGACCATGACCGTTCCCTTTCCCAATCCCACCCGCGTGGCCGAACTGATGGCAGCGGAGCAGGCCCGCTACGCGGCCACCCATACCCGTTCCGGCGAGGCCTACGCCCAAGGCAAATCCAGCTGGCTGTACGGCGCCCCCTCGCACTGGATGCGGCGCTGGATCGGCGGCTGGCCGATCTACATCCGCGACGAGGCGCGCCCCTACGGCGTCCGCTTCGGCGACGTGGACGGCAACGACTACGTCGACTTCTGCCTGGGCGACACCGGCGGCATGTGCGGGCACGGCCACCCGGCAGTGGTTGCCGCGATGGCGCACCAGGCGCGCATCGGCACCTCATTGATGCTGCCCACGGGCGACGCGGAATGGGTGGGCCAGGAACTCACCCGGCGTTTCGGCGTGCCGTACTGGACGCTCACCACGTCGGCGAGCGACGCCAACCGCGCTTGCATCCGGCTGGCGCGCATGGTCACCGAGCGGCCGCGGGTGCTGGTCTTTTCCGGCGCCTACCACGGCAGTGTGGAAGAAGCCCATGTGGAACTGCGCGAGGGCGCGGTCCAGATGCGCAACAACATCCACCACAACTTCTTTCCTCACGACGAGCTTTCGCGCGTGGTCGAATTCAACGACGTTCCGGCGCTCGAAGCCGCGCTCCGCCAGGGCGACGTGGCCTGCGTGCTGGCCGAGCCGGCGATGACCAACTACGGGATGATCGCGCCGCAGCCGGGCTTTCACGAGGCGCTGCGGCGGCTGACGCGCGAAACGGGAACACTGCTCGTCATCGACGAGACGCACACTATCTCCAGCGGCGCCGGCGGCTACACGCGGCTGCATGGCCTGGCGCCCGACATGTTCGTCCTGGGCAAGGCGATCGCCGGCGGCATTCCCGCGGCGGCCTTTGGCCTGAGCCAGGCCACGGCCGAGCGCGTCTGGCAGGCGCTGCCTCCCGTGCCGCCAACGGTGCGCCAGAGTGCGCACGCCGGCTTCGGCGGCACGCTGGCCGGCAACGCGCTGACCGTGGCCGTGATGCGCGCGGTGCTGTCCGACGTGCTGACCGAAGACGCCTTCGAGCGCATGCTGGCGCTGGCCGAGCGGCTGCAGCGCGGCGTCAACGACAGCATTGCGCGCTGCGGCCTGCCCTGGCACGCGACGCGGGTGGGGGCACGGGTAGAGACGCTGTTCGCGCCCGACGAGCCGCGCAACGCCACCGAAGTCCGGCAGCACCGCGATGCCGGCATGGAGGCGCTGCTTCACCTGTTCCTGATGAACCGCGGAGTGCTGATCACGCCGTTCCACAACATGATGCTGTGCTGCCCCGGCACCACGGCCGACGACGTGGACAGGCACAACGCGATGTTCGATGAACTGATCGAGGAGCTGGTCAAGTGACGCCCGCCGTGTTCGGGCTCGACGGCAAGGTCGCCCTCGTCACCGGCGGCGGCCGGGGCATCGGCGCGGCCATCGCCACGCTTTTCGCCCAAGCCGGCGCGCGGGTCCTGATCGCCAACCGCACGGAAGCGGCGGGCGAGGGCATCGCCGAGACGATTCGTTCTTCAGGCGGCAGCGCGCGGGCCATCGGCTGCGACATCGGCCGGCACGACGAAGCCACGCGGGCGGTCGCCGAGACGGTGCGTGCTTTCGGCGAGCTCGACATCGTGGTGCACAACGCAGCCGTCAACCCCTGGGCGCGCATCGAAGCGATGAGCGATGCCGACCTGGACACGACGCTGGCGGTCAACCTGAAGGCCTGCTTCTGGCTGGTCCAGGCCGCGCTGCCGCACTGGCGCGCGCGCGGTGGCGGGCGCATGCTGGTGACTTCTTCCGTCACCGGACCGCGCGTGGCCATGCCGGGCAGCGCGCACTACGCCGCCAGCAAGGCCGGTGTCAACGGCTTCATCCGCAGCGCGGCGCTGGAACTGGCCGCCGACCGCATCACGGTCAACGGCGTCGAGCCGGGCTACATCGCCAAGCAGGGCGGATCGCTGCTCTCCAACCCGGAACGTGCCGCCCGCATCGCGCGACACATCCCGGCCGGCGAACTGGGCCGGCCCGAGGACATCGCTTGCGCGATGTGCTTCCTGGCCAGCGGCGCTGCGCGCTACGTCACCGGCCAGACCCTGGTGGTCGATGGCGGCTCGACCCTGCCGGAGAGCCCTTTCTTCAACGAATCCGAAAGCACCCCATGACCCCTGCAGAACGCACCCATGCGCACCTCGTACGCGGCGTTGTCGGATTCCCGACCGCGCTGGCCACCTCTGTCGGCGTTGTGATGGCCAGCCCCGCCATCCTGACGGCCACCACCGGTTTTTCGATCGGCGGCTGGGCTTTCGTCGCCGCGATGCTCATCGCCTTCGTGCTGATGCTGGCGCAGGCCTCGACCTTTGCCGAGGCGGCGACCATGCTGCCCACGGCCGGCTCCGTCTACGACTACATCGCTTGTGGCTGCGGGCGCTTCTTCGCCATCACCGGAACCATCTCGGCCTACATGCTGGTGCATGTGTTCGCTGGCACCGCCGAGACCATCCTCTCCGGTGTGATGGCCACAGTCAACTTCCCGGGCCTGCATGGCGTGCTCGTGGCGCACGATGCCACCTGGACCGTGGGCGTGGGCATGGTTGTGCTGTTCGCGGGGCTCAACTATTTCGGCATCGCCGCATTCGGGCGGGTGGAAGTGGTCCTGACCTTCTGTATGTGGGTCACGCTGATGGTTTTTGGCGTGCTGGGGCTGTCGATGGCGGCGCAGGTCAACCTGGAGGGCTGGTTCGGCGCATCGGCGGTGGGCACCGACCTGTTCGCGGTGTTGTCGCTGGTGGGCCTGGCAATGTTCATGTTCCTGGGCGTCGAGTTCGTCACGCCGCTGGCGCCGGACCTGCGCAATGCCCAACGCTCGATCCCGCGGTCGATGTTCATGGGTTTGTGCCTGGTGTCGCTGTGCATGCTGATGTGGGGCGCCGCGATGCAACGCCAGGTGCCCAACACGCCGGTGGATCCCAAGGGGCTCGTGCATCTGCTGGAGACACCCGAGGCGATCCCCGCCTTCGCCGAGCAGGTGCTCGGACCTTTCGGACGCATCTGGCTCGGGATTGCCTTCCTCCTGGCCGGCGCCGCGACGATCAATACCTTGATGGCTGCATTGCCGCGCATCCTGTACGGCATGGCGGTGGACGGCGCGTTGCCAAAGGCGTTCGCCTACCTCCATCCCAAGTACCGCAGCCCGGTTGTCGGCATCGTGGTCTCGGCCATCATCCCGATCGCGCACGTGATCTGGATCAACGGTAACCTCGATCGCATCCTGCCGTTGGTGCTCGCGGCGGTGTGTGCATGGGGAACGGCCTACCTGATGGTCAACGTGTCGGTGGTGCTGCTGCGTATCCGGCGCCCCGAACTGCCGCGGGCCTACCGCTCGCCGTTCTTTCCGTTGCCGCAGATCGTGTCCTCGATCGGCATCCTGATTGCCATCTGGTACATCACGCCGCCGAACATGAACCCGCGCGACATCTATGTGCCCTTCGGTGTGATGCTGGGACTGACGGCGTTGTATGCGCTGCTATGGACTGCCTTCGTCCAGCGCCGGCCGCTGTTCACCCCGGCCGAGGTCGAGCAGGTGCTCGAGGCCGAGTTTCGGCGCATCGAGCCGCAGGCGAGCAAGCCTACCGAGAGGGCAGGGCAGTGGCAGCATTGAAGGGCAAGGTGGCGTTGGTGTGCGGCGCGAGCAGCGGCATCGGCGCCGCGGTGGTCTGGCGCTTCGCGCAGGAGGCCGCCACAGTGCTGGCGTGCGGTATGCCGCTGCCGCCATTCCCGGGCGCCCTGACCTGCGACGTGACCGACGAGGCCCAGGTGCGCGCCGCCGTGGCGGCTGCGCTCGAACGGCATGGCCGCATCGACGTGCTGGTCAATGCCGCAGGCGTGATCGTCAACGACGATGCAGCCGACATCGAAGATTCGGTCTGGTCGCGCCAGCACGAGATCAACCTCGCCGGCACGATGCGCACGATGCGGGCAGTGTTGCCGCACATGCTTTCGCGCGGCACCGGATCGGTAGTCAACATTGCCTCGGTGGCGGCCTTCAACGCAGGCGCCGGCTCGGCGAGCTACGGGGCCAGCAAGGCGGGTGTGGTCGCCCTCACACGATCGGCGGCGCAGGCCTACGGCGCGCAGGGCGTGCGCGTCAATGCGCTGTGCCCGGGGTGGGTCGACACGCCGATGGCCGCCAAGGAGATGCAGGACATAGCGCGCGAGCTGGGCATCACCGAGGCGCAGGCCAGGGAGCGCACAGTCGCCCGCATTGCACTGGCCCGCATGGCGCGGCCCGAGGAGATGGCCGCCGTGTGCCTGTTCCTTGCCTGCGACGAAAGCTCTTTCATCACAGGCGCGGCGCTGGTGGCCGATGGCGGCGCCCGAATGCCTGCCGCGGCGCGTGGAATCTGAATTCGAAAGTGCGGAGCAATGGAAATGGTTTTACAAGGAAATGTCATGAAATCGGATCGAACAACGCAGCGTTTGACGCTGCACGTGGCGCTCGCGTTGGGCCTGGCCATGCCCACGGCGCTGGTGCGCGCCCAGGCCGCTACCCCTGCCGAATTGGTGGTGCGCAGCGGCGCCATCTACACGGTGCAGGGGGCCAAGCCTTGGGCTCAAGCGTTCGCGGTGCGCAATGGCCGATACATTGCCGTCGGTTCCGACTCCGACATGGCGCGCCACATCGGACCCAAGACCCAGGTGATCGACCTGAAAGGGGCAATGGCCATGCCCGGCATCAACGACGTGCACGCACACCCCTTGAGCGGCGCGTACGAAGACTTGTTCGCTTGCAACATGGCGCAATCCGACGACCTCGAGAAGGTGCTCGAACGCGTGGCAGCGTGCGCAAAGCGTGCCGCCCCCGGAGGGTGGATTGTCGGCGGGGGTTGGAGCAGCCGCCTGCTCGGACAGATCGCGTCGAGCACGTCGCTGGAGGCATTGGACAAGGCGAGCGCGGGCCATCCCACAGTGCTGCGCGACGAGACTTACCACAATCGCTGGGTCAGTAGCGACGTGTTGCAACGCGCGAACATCAGCGCGCAGAGCGCGGATCCACCCAATGGGAGCTACGTCAAGGACGCGGTGACGGGACAGCCCGTGGGCCTGCTCAAGGAGTTTCCGGCCTTCGCCGAAGTCCAGAAGTTGATCCCGCCACGCACCGCCGATCAAATGCGTCAGACAGTCGAGGCGGCCAGCCGCACGCTGAACGGCTATGGCATCACCGGCGTGCAAGACGCCGCCAGCTCAGAGCAAAGCCTGCGCCTCTGGTCGCAGGCGGATCGCAGCAAGGCGCTTTCGCTGCGCGTTGTCGCGTCTGTGTCGATGCTGGAGCCGGAGCAGACGGGGGACCGAAATGGCATGGCCCTGGTCGGCGCGCGCGGCAGCTATCGAACGGCGAACGTCAGGCCGGACTTTGCCAAACTGTTTCTCGATGGTGTGCCGCCCGCGCGCACGTCAAGCTTCATCGAGCCCTACCTGCCGGATCATGAGCATGGATCGGACTTCCGCGGCAGGACAACCTACACCTTCGCTCAACTGGTAGAGATGCTGGCCGTGCTGGACAAGCAGGGTGTGGCAGCCAAGATGCACGCCACCGGCGACGCCTCGTTGCATCAGGCGCTGGACGCAGTCGAAGCCGTCCGCAAGCGCAACGGACCGAAAGGACCACGCCACCAGATCGCCCATGCCAGCTTCATCGCCGACAGTGATCTGCCGCGTTTCAGGAAGCTCAATGTCACAGCGGACCTGTCACCCATGCTGTGGTTTCCGACGGGCCTGAACATCGCGACGGCGATGGCCATCGGCGAAATTCGTGCCAAGCGCATCTTTCCCATCAAGTCGCTGGTGACGGCCGGGGCCCTGGTGGCCGGCGGCTCGGACTGGCCGGCTGGCCAGCCGACAGCCAATCCGTGGATAGGAATCGAAGGCATGGTGACGCGAAAGAATCCGCTCGGCGAGATTCCCGGCGTGCTTGGGCCGGATCAGGCGGTCGACCTAGCAACGGCCGTGCGCATCTATACCATCAACAGCGCGCAGGCCATGGGCTTGGCGCGCGAAACCGGCTCCATCGAACCGGGCAAGTCTGCGGACTTCATCGTGTTGGATCGCGATGTGTTCAAGGTGCCGGTCGAGCAGATCCATCTCACGCAGGTGCAGCGAACCTTCTTCCAGGGAAGGTTGGTGCATTCCGCGCCTTGAATCCTGCGCGGGATGGAGCGTGATTCCACGCGCGTCAGCGCATCTCGAAGCTGATCCACTTCGAATGCGCCACGCGCCACTGGCCGTCCTTCAACTGCATCGGAATCCCGCTGTTGTTCGGATTGTGTGACCGGCCGGGCCCGACGACGAACGGCGAAGCGGTCAAGGCGTTCGACACCGGCGCCATCTCGCGCAGCGCCTTGGCCACGGTTTCGCGTGTGATGGGGCCGCTAATTCCGCGTACCGCCTTACCGAACATCTGGGCCGCCAAGTAGCCGCCTTGCGAGAGCGAACTCAACGGTACCTTGTTGGCGGTCATCAACGCGCGCCAGTCATTAAGCTGCAGCGACCGGCTTGTCCAGGGTTCGAATTCCGCGATGGCATAGATGCCTTCGCCGGAGGCACCCAGCGCCTGGGTCACGACAGTGGTGTACGCCGGCGTCAGGAATATCTGTTCCACACCCGGCAGCAGTGGCCGCGAACTGCGCGCCCACTCGACCACGTTCGGTCCGGTGAACACGAGCGATTGGCAGGCTCGCGCCGCCACCCGTTTCACGACAGGCTCCATCGGATCGCCCAGCTGGAAGATTTCCATCGGTGGACTGGGCACGCGTTGGGTCTTGGCCCACTGGTCGATCGCTTGCTGGAATGCCTCCACCATGCCAGGCAGCGCCGGCGAGACCACGCACAGGCGTTCATGCCGCAGCACGGTTCGCGCGAATGTCAGTCCATTGGCCAGCGAGACGTAGGGTCCGGCGTTGACAGGCGCGATGTTGGGGGAGCCGAAGCACAGGGGATCGATCCCCCCGCCCGGGAGGGACATCAGCCCGGCTTCCTCATAGAGCTTGTGGTTCACTGCGCACTCGAGCACGCTGGAGCCGCCGACCATCGCCACGATGTCCTTGTCGGCAACCAGCCGGTTAGCGGCGGCCGCGGCCGATTGCGGTTCGGCCCGGTCGTCCTCCGAAACCAGCACGATGCGTTTGCCGCGGATTCCCCCGGCCGCATTGAGCGCGTCGAAATACGCTTTGGCGCCTCGGACCGCCTCCGTGGAGATCCCCGTCCCTGTCAGCGTGCTGATGGCGCCGACCTTGATGGTGCCTGCGTCCTTGGCTGCGCACGCGGCGGGACAAGCCAGGGCCAGGACAATGGCGGCAACGTGAGCCACGTGGCGGACGCGCGTGGGCGTGTTGGAAAAACCGGGCATTCGAAGGCTCCTTGACATGTGTTTCACTCCACCGCAGCGGGCGGTCGCCGTGTGACGGACCAACCGCGCCAGCCCCAGCGGCGCTGTGCCAGGCCCCAGATGCCGCGCGGTGCAACCAGGCTCACCACCATGGCGACCGCACCCATGCCGATCAGGTACCAGCCGCCGGGCAGCCCCAGCCAGGTGGCGAGCAGCTCGCGCAGCGCGAACCAGACCAGCACGCCGATGACCGGTCCCTCGATGCTGCCGACACCACCGATCAGCGTGGCGAACATCATCATCACCACCCAGTTGATGTCGAAAGCCGCGTTGGGCGAGACGAACATGCCGCCCATGTAATAGGCGGCGCCCGCCAGCGCGCAGCCGAAGCCCGAAGCGACGAAGGCCGGCAGCCGCACCCGCCAGACGTCGACGCCGATGCTGCGTGCCGCCAGTTCGTTGTCCCGCACGGTCATCAATGCGAGGCCCAGGCGCGAGCGCATGAGGGCATAGACTCCGGCCAACGCGCATGCGCCGATGGCGCAGGCCACCCAGAACGAGATCGCCTGGAACTTCTCCGGGTCGTCGATGGCCGACAGGTCGAGCGTGCGCCCTGCCGACGAGCCGAGAAACGGTGCCTTCGAAACGGCCAGGTAGGCGATCTCGGCGAACACCCACAGCCCGATCGAGAAGTAGGCCTCGCGCAGCCGGAACAGCGCCGGCGCCATCAGCGCGGCGGCCAATCCGCCCGCCAACCCGGCCGCGGGCAGCAACCAGTACGGCGCCACCCCGAGGCGTTGCGAGCCTTCGAACAGGACATACGCGCCAATGCCGACGAAAATCTGGTGGCCCAGTGACAACAGGCCGGTGTAGCCCGCGAGCAGGTTCCACATCTGGGCCATGCAGATCGCCAGCAGGATCTCCGCGCACAGGCGCAAGACGCCGGCGTCGGCAAAACGCGGCGCCATGGCCGCCAGGGCGGCGGCAGCCACCGCCGCGGCCAGCAGGCTCGCCATCCGTTGCTTGTTCACTTGCGCTCCCCGGCGAGGCCTTTGGGCAGCAGCACCAGCGTCGCCACGAACAGCAGGTGCGCGTACAAGGGCCCGGCGTTCGGATCGAACTTCTGCCCCACCAGCTGGGCGATGCCCAGCACCACGCCGCCGATCAGCGCGCCCCAGAAAGAGCCGAGCCCACCGATGATGACGACCTCGAACGCCACCAGCATGCGCTCGGCGCCGGAGAACGGCGTGAACGAGGTGCGCTGCGCGAGCAGGAAACCCGCGACCAGCGCGAAGGCCAGCGACAGACCCATCACGCGGTTGAACACGCGGCCCGGCGCCACGCCCATCAGGCGGGCCACAGGTGGCGCGTCGGCCGTCGCGCGCACCACGCGGCCGAACTCGGTGCGGTTCAACAGCCACTGGAGGCTGCCGAACAACACGATGGCCAGCCCCAGCACCAGCAGCGGATAGACGCCCAGGCGCAGCCCGAACAGGTCGAAGCCGGCGCTGGTGAGGGCGCCGCCGTCGATGGCACGGGAGTCGGCGCCGAAGAGTTCGACCATGCCGTTGCGAAGGATGACGGACAGGCCGAAGGTGAGCATCAACGGTGTCAGCGGGTCGCCGGTGCGTTGCGCGAGGTTGACCACGCTGTGCTGCAGTCCCCAGCCCAGTGCGTAGCCGGCCAGCGCAACCGGCACGATCATGAGCCACGGCGGGACCTGCGGCATCGAGGCGACCAGGAAGACGCCCAGGTAGGCGCCCATCACGATGAACTCTCCGTGGGCGAGGTTGACCACGCGCATGACGCCGAACACCAGCGCGAGCCCGAGGCCGAACAGTCCGTAGAGGCCACCCAGCAGGGCGCCGTTGATGATGGTGGCGATCCAGTCCATGGTGGCCTCATTCCCCGAAGTAGGCCGCTGCGATGCGGCTGTGTGAAAACTGCGAGACCGGGCCGGCCAGGGTGACACGCCCTTTCAACAGGCAAAGCAGTTGCTCGGACACCTTGCAGGCGCGCGCCACGTCCTGTTCGACCAGGATGACGGACAGGCCTTCTGCGCGGATGCGCTCGAACGCGCGGTAGATCTCCTCGATCACCAGCGGCGCCAGGCCGAGCGACAACTCGTCGCACAACAGCAGTCGTGGGTTGGACATCAGCGCGCGCCCGATCGCGACCATCTGCTGCTGCCCGCCCGACAGCCGCGTTGCGGGCCGATTGCGCATCTCGTGCAGCATCGAGAACAGGCTGTACACCGCGTCCAGGTTCCAGGGACCGGCGCGCCGCGTCAGCGTGCCCATCAACAGGTTCTCCTCGACGCTGAGCGAGGGGAATAGCAACCGCCCCTCGGGCACCATCGCGATGCCCAGCGCCGCGATTTTCTCCGCCGGCAATCCGGCGATCGACTCGCCATCGAACCGAACGACGCCCGCGCGCGCCGGAACGAGGCCGGTGATGGCGTTGAGCAAGGTCGACTTGCCCGCGCCGTTGGCGCCGATCAAAGCCAGGGCTTCGCCCTGCGCCAACGACAGCGACACGCCGAACACTGCCTGCAGATCGCCGTAAAAAACTTCCACGGATTCGAGTTCAAGCAGCGGCATCGGCCGGTATCCCCATGTAGATTTCGCGCACGATGGCGCTGTCCATCACCGCCTGCGGCGTGTCCTCCAGCAGCTTGCGGCCGAAGTGCAGCACCATCACCCGATCGGCCACGGCCTTCAGGGCGTGCGGGATGTGTTCGATCCAGATCACCGCGTAAGACTGCTTCAGTTCGCGCACCAGTTCCACCATCGCTTGCACCTCGCGCTCCGTCAGTCCGCCGGCCACTTCGTCGAGCAGCAGCAGCTTGGGCGCGGCGGCAATTCCCTTGGCAACCTCGAGCCGCTTGCGGTCCAGCAGCGGCAATGCGCCTGCCAGCATCGAGCGCCGATCGTGCAATCCGGTACGTTCCAGGGCGGCCACCGCCGCGTCGGCCGCGGCGCGCCCGCGCAGGCCGGCACCGAACGAAGCCGCGGCCAGCACGTTCTCGTAGACGGTCAGATGCGCGAACGGCTGTGGGATCTGGAAAGCCCGCGCAACGCCCATGCGGGCACGCCGGTGCGCCGGCAGCCCCACGAGCTCGTTACCGTTCAGGCGGATGCTGCCGCGCTCGGGGGTCACCGCGCCGGCTAGCAGGTGGAACAGCGTGCTCTTGCCGGCGCCATTGGGCCCGATCACGCCCAGGCATTCCCCGTGGGCCAGCGAGAAGCTCACGTCATCGGCCACCACCACTTCGCCATAGGCCTTGCATAGGCCGTCGACCACGAGGACCATGGCGTTCGCGTCAGGCCAACTGCGACAGCAGCTTGAACTCGGCGCCGACGGGGATGTGCCGTGCGGTCGGGTTGCTCACCACCTGCAGCTCGAACGGGAAGCGCGCTCCCGCAGCCGAGCGCCGCCACTGCCCGCCGGCGAGCGAGGTCTTCGCCACGCTCTTGATGGGGCTGTTTTTGAAGTCCACCTTGCCGACGATGGTGTCGAGCACCATGTCGCGGATTGCGTCCCTGACTGCCTTGCGGTCGAGCGGATCGGCCGCCGTCTTGAGGGCGGCGATGCCGGTTTCCCACAGCGCATGGGCGTAGCCGAGGGGTTGCGTCCATTGGTTGCCGGTGGACTTTTCCCAATCGGCCGCGAGCGCCTGCGCCGATTGGCCGGTGAGCGACGACTTGAACGGATAGTTCGGCGTCCACCACACTTCGGTGGACATGCCATTGCCGGCGTTGCCAAGGGCCTTCAGCGCGCTCGGGAACAGGAAGGCACCGGCGATGGTGCAGACTTCGGGCCGATAGCCGGCCTGCTGCGCCTGCTTCCAGAAAGTGGCGAAGTGGCTTTCGAACATGAAGCCCGACGCGATCTGGGCCTCCTTGGCCTTGAAGGTTGCGACCTGGTTCGAGAAGTCGTCGGTGGCGACCTTGAAGAAGCTGGACGAGACCTGGTTGTAGCCGGCGTCGCGCAGCGCCGGCGGCATGCCGCGCAGGGGATCGGCGAAAGCCTGCCCCGGCGGGTTGTCGACATACAACGTGCCCACGGCCTTGTTGGTCTTGACGCCGTCCCACATCGCGACGAAGTTCTTCACCACGTCGTCGGCGCCCCAGAAGAAGTTGAAGGAGAACGGGAAGCCTTTGCCGATCGTGCCGCCGCGAGCGAACAGGAACGCCTGCCAGGGCGTCATCGTGCTGATCATGGGGATGCCATGCACGTCGCACAGCTGGCCCGCAGGGGTGGCCGCGTCGCCGTCCTGGACCAGCATCAGGTCGACCTTGTCGCGCAGTACCAGGTCGCTGGCCACTTGCTGCGAGCGGTTGGCGTCGGACTGGTTGTCCTTCAGCACGATCTCGACTGCATGGCGCTTGCCGCTCACCTCGATGCCGTTCTTGAGCATCTCGCGCATCCTCGCCAGCTGCCATTCGTCGGCCACGCCGAACGCGGCCCGCACACCCGACAGGGCGGTGATGTAACCGATCTTGATCGGACGCGACTGGGCCAGCGCGAGCTGCGGAAACGCGAGGGCGGCGCCCGTCAGCGCGATGGAGCGGCGCCGCCCGAGATCGACGGCGGGGGTAGTGTGTTTCTTCGAGATGGACTTTGCGTTCATGGGGGTGAGTCTCCGTGTCATGCAGGATGCGGGGAGCCGGCGGTGCGCAAGCCGGCGAACTGGGACAGCGTGCGTTCGATGTCCGCGCGATCGAGGCCGTCGGTGATGAAGACAAGACGAGTGCGGTGGTCCGTCGACGGCCATGCGGGCAGGTAGCGCGGCGGATGGAAGACGTGCTGCGCACCGTGCACCACCAGGGGTTGCTCGGGACGCTCGGCCAAGTGCACAAGTCCTTTGACGCGAAGCAGCTTCTCGCCGCGCATCGCGGCCATCAGTTCGAGCCAGTGGGTGAATGCTGCTTCGCGCACCGGCTCGTCCGAGATGAAGCAGTGCGCCCGAATGCGGTCGCCATGGCGGCCGGCGTGGTCATGCCGGTGCGGCGCATGGCCATGACTGTGTTCGCGCTGGTGGCCGTGATGCGCCTCGCGCGCCAGCCAGTAGCGCACGTCGGACGACTTGTCCAGGGGGTCGTACCAGCCGATCTGCAAGACGTCCCGGGGCGCGATCGCTCCGCCGACCACGTGCTGCAAGCGGGCCGCGGGGTTGGCGGCTTGCAGCCGTGCGGCCAGGACCTGTATCTGCGGCGTGCCGGCCAGGTCGGTCTTGGTTAACAGGAGCCGGTCGGCCACCGCCGCCTGCTTCACGGCTTCCGGATGGTGTTGCAGCGTCGCCAAGCCGTTGACCGCATCGACTGTGGTCACGACGCCTTCGAGCCGATAGCCCGGCGTCACCGCGGGATCGGCCATCAGTGTGTGCAGGACGGGCGCGGGATCGGCCAGCCCGGTGGTCTCGACAATGACGCGGGAGAACGGGGCGACGTCTCCGCGCGTGCGCCGCGCTTCCAGCTCCCGCAGGGTGTCGACCAGGTCGCCGCGGACGGTGCAGCACAGGCAGCCGCTATTGAGCACACGCAGGTTCTCGCTGACTTGCTCGACCAGGAGGTGGTCGAGGCCCACCTCGCCGAATTCATTGATGATGACGGCGCTGTCGCCCAGTTCTGGGTGGCCCAGCAAGTGGTTCAGCACCGTCGTCTTGCCGCTGCCCAGGAAGCCCGTGAGCACGGTGACCGGAAGGCGCACGTCGGCGGCGGCGCTCACGAGCCGGCCTCATGCACCACGCGGCCTTCGAAGTAGGTGCTGAGCACACGAGTGGCGGCGAGTTCTTCGGGCGGGACTTCGAAAAGGTGCCGATCGAGCACGATTAGGTCGGCCGATTTGCCGACTTCGAGCGAGCCGGTCTCGTCCGCCAGGCCCATCGCCCGTGCCGGGTTGATGGTGTAGGCACGCAGCACCGACGCCAGGTCCAGCGCCTGCTCGGGCCACAGCGCGCCGGGGAACCGGCCGGTCGGGTCACGTCGCGTGACCATGCCCTGGATGCCGGCCCAGGGGCTGGGGTCGTGCACCACCGGCCAGTCGGAACCTGCCGCGATCAGCGCGCCGGCCTCCATCAGATCCCGGTTGGGCCAGAAACGCTCGACGCGCTCGGACGGCACGGCGGCCCGGATGGCTTCGACGATGACACCGGGGAACCACAGCATCGGCGACAGGTCGGCCACGACGTTGAGCGCGGCAAAGCGCGGCACGTCGTCGTCGGCGATGAAACTCGCGTGCGCGATCTGGTGCGCGAGCCCGGGCCCGTTGAAACTGCGCAGGACTTCCACCGCGTCGAGCGCGCTGCGCACGGCGCCGTCGCCCGCGCAGTGAATCTTGACGGCGATGCCGCGTGCCTCGCAGTCGGCCAGCGCCCGCGCGAGTTGTGGCACCGTGAGTGTGGTGCCGCCGCGGAAACAGCAGCCATGTGCCGCATCGGGCAGGTAGGGCTCGAGCATCGCCGCGGTGCGCGAGGTCGGAACGCCATCGAGGAAGATCTTGCCGGCGTCGGGCCGGAAGTGGCGGCTGCGGTAGTGGTCGCGCAGCGCGAACAGGGTCTCGCCCCATTCGCCGGGCGCCAGGGGCGCCTCGACCACCGGCAGGCTGCCCACGACCCAGGCGGTGAGCTGGCCCGCGCCTTCCAGGGACTTGATGGCTTCCAGTACGGCCCGAGTGGTCAACGCTTCCTGCGTGGCGGTAACGCCGCAGGCATTGAAGCGCCGGATGGCATGCGCGGCGGCATTGAAGTCCAGTTGTGGCGAGGCCGCCAATGCCTTGGCGACCGCCGCTTCCACCAGCGCTGAGGCCGACTCGAGCAGCAGGCCGGTGGCCTCACCGCTCGCGTCGCGCACGATCTCGCCGTTGCGTGGGTTGGGGGTGGATGCGTCGATGCCGGCCTGCTGCAATGCGGCCGTGCTGGCCCAGCGGTTGTGGTGCGAGTCGTCGCGCAGCATCACGGGGCGTCCGCCCGCGGCTTCGTCGAGTGCCAGGCGCGCTTGCGCGGTCAGCTCGCCGATCAGCCCGCTGCCCCAGATGCCGCCGACCACCCATGCGCCGGGCGGCTGCTTGGCCGCTGTCTGGCGCACTTGGTCGAGCACTTGCTCGAGGGTGAGGATAGGGGGGAACGTGGTTTCATACAGCTCGGCGCGCCCGGCCCACACGAAGTGGCTGTGCACATCGACGATGCCGGGCATGGCCATGCGCCCGTGCAGGTCCACCACGCGGGCATCCGGCGCGGCCGCCGCGCGCACTTGCGCCTCCGGACCCAGCGCCAACAAGCGGCCGTCGCGAATGGCCAGCGCCTCGACCCAGGGGCGGGCGGCGTCCATGGTGTAGATCGCGCCGTTGCGCAACACAAGATCGGCCGAGCCGGTGGACTGTCTGGGCATGGGTGCTTGCTCCTCGTTCGCGATCGGGTCAGAACGTCCAGGCGGCCCGGACCGTGAGCTGCGAGCCCTGGCTGCGGTTGCGGGCGCCGAATTCCTTGTACGCGTGGACCCACACCAGAGGCAGGCCCGAACCGAGTTCGAAGAAGCTGACCACAGGCCCCAGTGCCGCGACGCGCGAGCGGTTGCCGTTCGGCAGGCCGGGTGCCTTGTCGTCGGTCAGCTGCTGGTAGTAGTAGCCGCCCAGCCCGAAGGTCCACGGGCCCCGGTGCTGGCCCAGCGCGAACTCGTGCTGGTATTCGACGCCCGAGCGGTAGTCCGTGTCCTTGTTGCGGCCGTTGAAATTGAGCTGGAAGTTCGAGGAGACCTCGAAGCCGCCCGAAGTGATGTAGGTGAACGCGTAGGTCGGCACCACCGTCCAGTGGTTGGTTCCGGCGTTGATCGCACGGCTCTTGTCGTAGGAGCCCGTGGGCAGTTGCAGCTGCAGGCTCGCGTTGGTGAAGAGGCCAGGGGAGGGCGTCCATTGCACCATCAGCGGAATGAGCTGGATGTCGCCGACGGCCGTGTTGCGGCCGGACACGTTGACGGTGCCGACCGGGGTGGGGATGGCCAGATCCAGGCCCATGTTGAGCACCGGGATCACGGCGCCCCAACCGTACTTGCCGCCCATGAAGCTGTGGTCGGTCATCTTGATGATGGCTGCGCCGACGCTGTCGACTCTGACCTTCGCTCCCACCGGCGATACGTTGCCCGCGTTGTCGCGCAGCTCGCTGGCACGATAGACTGCCGCCCGCACTCCCACGGTGGCGATCTCGGAAGGAGGCGGCAACTGGCCGGCGCCGAAGTCGAACACGCCGAAGGGCGTGATCGGGGCACCGTTCTCGACGGCGTGCGCCGGTGCGGCAGCGGCGGCCAGCAGGGACAGCGCGAAGGCGTGGCCCGAAAGCCGGCGGTATTTGAACGTGGGGGTCATCTCTCTCTCCTCGTGGTCTTTGAAGTGGACTCATCGTAGGGAAGGCGAGCTTTCGTTTCACCCCTCATTTGGGAGGGGAGCGATCAAAGACTGAGGCGCGCGGACCAGGCTTGTCCTGTTAGCATCGTTCGATCATGAGCATGGCCAGAGACCCCGCCCCCAGGAAGACCGTTGCCGCGAAGAAGAAGCCACGCGCCCCGGCGGCCAAGCGCGTCACCGTGAAGCGCCCCAACCTGGGACCGATGGGCAAGCTCGAGGACTTCATCCCCTACAAGCTGTCCGTCGTGGCCAATCGTGTCTCCCAGTCTATCGGCCGCCTGTTCGAAGCGCGGTTCGACCTGCAGATCCCAGAGTGGCGCATCCTGATGGCGCTCTATGCCTACGGTGACTTGGTGTTCAACGAGGTGGTGGACCGCACCAGCATGGACAAGGCCCGTGCGTCACGAGCGCATCGACGTCTGGTCGACTTGAAAATGATCGAGACTGTGGACGATCCCGCCGACGGCCGCAAGCTGATCCTGTCGCTGACGACCAAGGGCGAGAAGATGTGCGCCGACATCCTGCCTGCCGCCGCCGCCCGCGAAGCCTGGTACCTCGAGGCGCTGGACGACCACGAACACCGGCAACTGGACATCATCCTCGACAAGCTGATGAAGCGCAGTTTGGAGCTGTGAAGGGCTGGCCCCCACGCTCCCCCACTTCGTGTGGGTCGCTGCCCCCCGAGGGGGCCTTCGCGGCTTGGGGCGCCGCTCAACTAGAAGCCGACGACCTGCCCGTCGCGCCTGCCGTCCGAAGCGCCGAGATAGCCCGCACCCTCCAGCCGGTGGATCAACTGGGCCGCACCGAACTTCAGGTGACCGGTGGGCGATACCTCGAGGCGATGACCGCGTTCGCGAAGGCCATCGACGACGGCCGGCGGCATGTGCTGTTCGACGCTGAGGGAGCCGTCCTGCGGCCCCACCATGAAGCGCGGCGCGTCGCTCATGGCCTGCGGGTTCTGTGCAAAGTCCACCAGCCGGCTCATCATCTGCAAGTGGCCTTGCGCCTGCATGGCCCCACCCATCACCCCGAATGACATCACCGGTGCCCCATCCCGGGTGACGAAAGCGGGGATGATGGTGTGCAGCGGCTTCTTACCCGGTGCCACCTCATTCGGATGCCCCGGCTGCAGGACGAAGTTGGCCCCGCGGTTGTGCAACGAGATGCCGGTGCCGGGCACGACCAGCCCGGAGCCGAAGGCCCAGTAGTTGGACTGGATCAGCGACACCATCATGCCGCTGGCGTCCGCGGTGGTCAGGTAGACGGTGCCACGTTCGGCCGGTGCGCCGGCAACCGGCGCCGCGGCCCTGGCCATGTCGATTGTTCGCGCGCGTTGTGCGAGGTAGGTCGGCGACAGGAGCGCGCTGCTCGGAACACGCATGGTCCGTGGATCGCTCACGTGGGCGTAGAGGTCGGCGAACGCGAGCTTCGTGGCTTCGATCTGCACATGACACGCAGCCGCACTGTCCAGTCCCATCGCGGCCACGTCGAAATGCTCCAGGATGCCCAATGCCATCAAGGCGGCAATGCCCTGGCCGTTGGGCGGGATCTCGTGCAGCACGAAGTCCCGGTAGCTTTGCGCCAGCGGTTCGACCCATTCGACCTCATGCCCGGCCAAGTCGTCGAGGCTTATACAGCCCCCAGTTTGCGCGGAGAAAGCCACAATGGCTTCGGCCAGCGCGCCGCGGTAGAACACTTCGCCGCCGGATTCCGCGATGGCCTGCAGGGTGCGGCCCTGTTCGGGGAATCTCCAGAGTTCGCCCGGCCTTGGTGCCCGCCCCTGCGGGAGGAACGCCGGCGCAAAACCGGGCTGGTCGGCCACCAGGTCGGCCAGTTCCCGCCACACGCTCGCGATGAAAGGCGACACCGGAAATCCCTCGGTCGCGTACGCGACGGCGGGCTCGAACAAGTCGGCAAAGGGCAGTCGGCCGAAACGTTGCGACAGCGCTTTCCAACCGGCCACGCCGCCGGGCACCGTGACACTGTCCCAGCCTTTCATCGGCATCGCGTCGTAGTCCTGAAACTGCTGCGCATGCCATGCGGCCGGCGATGCGCCCGTCGCGTTCAGCCCGTGCAATTTCGTGCCGTCCCACACGAGTGCGTACAGGTCCCCGCCGATGCCGTTCATGGTCGGCTCCACGACGGTGAGCGCGGCCGCGGCCGCCACTGCGGCGTCCACGGCGTTGCCGCCTTTGAGCAGCATGCGAAGGCCCGCTTGCGCAGCCAGCGGCTGGGAGGTTGCCACGAGGTTGCGCGCCAGAACGGGCGCCTTTTGCGCCGCATAGGGAAATCGCCAGTCGAAGGAGGTAGCCATGGCTTGATGGTAACTAAGATTGTTGACAAAGAAACGATTTAACGCTTCAATGCAGTCGTCCGCCGGCCCCGGCGAATGCTGCAAGCCTACTCGCCCAATTACCTCCCGAAGGAGCGCGTTCATGTCGTCGGATGTCATGTTGTCCAATCGCCGCGCGGCGTGGCTGGTGTGTGCGGCGTTGGTGTTCACCGCCTGGGTGAATCCGGCGCGCGCGCAAACGGGTGAGGGCGGGCCGGTGAAGATAGTCGTCGGCTTCCCGCCGGGCGGCTCGCTGGACACCATTGCGCGGCTGCTCGGAGAGAAGTTGCAAACGCACCTCAAACGTCCCGTGCTGGTCGAGAACCGGCCAGGCGCCGGTGGGCGGCTGGCGGTGGATACTTTCAAGAACGCGCCCGCAGACGGCAGCGTCGTCATGATCGCGCCGGACACCATCTCCGTCAGTGCACCCATCGTGTTCAAGAAGCTCACCTACGACCCGGCGCGTGACTTTGTGCCGGTCTCGACGCTGGTCCAATTTCCCTTTGCCCTTGCGGTGGGCGAAGACCCGAAGGCCGCGGTTTTCGCCGACTACGTGCGCTGGGCCAAGGCCAACCCGGCGCGTGCCAGCTTCGGCTCGCCCGCACCGGGCAGCCCTCCGCACTTCTTCGGCCTCGTGGTGGGCCGCGCGATCGGCGTGGACATGGTTCACGTGCCTTTCCAGGGCACCGCGCCGATCGTCACCAACCTGGCGGGAGGGCAGGTTTCCGCGGGCATCAGCACCGTGGGGGACTTGATGGAGCATCACCGCGGCGGACGGATCCGCATCGTCGCGGTATCGGCAGCGAAGCGGATTCCGCAACTGCCCGACGTGCCGACCTTCACAGAGCTGGGCTACCCCGAAGTGGTGGGGCAGGGCTTCATCGGGCTGTATGTGCCTCCCAAGGCGAGCCCCGCCGTGATCCAGCAGTGGAACCAATCCATCCGCGGGGTATTGGCGTTGCCAGATGTCCAGGAGCGCCTGCGCAACCTGGGGCTCGAACCCACGCCATCGACGCCGCAGGAGCTGAGCCAGCTCACCAGCGCCGAAATCGGCAAGTGGCAGCCCATCATCCGGGCCTCGGGCTTCAGCCTCGACTGAACGGAGCAAGCCATGGCCGCGACTGCGATGGCCTCGGATTCGCTGCTGCTCGACCTGTACGCGTGCGCGGCCGAACCTGCGCGCTGGCCTCGCGTGCTGGATGGCATCTGCGCGGAAACTGGCGCCCACTCAGTGGTGGTACAGACCTTCAAGGCTGACGGCGTGCGACTGCGAACCTGCTGGTCGGTGCAGGATTCGCGCACGCACAGCGCCGAGGCGCTGCACCAATCTGCCGTTTCCGATGAGCGCAACCCGCGCCTGGACGCGAGGAGGGCGCTGCGCGGTCTGAACCGGATCGCCCGTGACGAGGACCTGTTCGAGTGGGAAGACAGCCAGCGGCACCAGTTGAAAGAGTCGCTGGCCCAGATGGGGTTAGGGCTTTTCGTCGGCTCCTTGCGCCCGCTGGGCTCCGACAGCTACCTGGGCGTGGCCTTGCATCGCGCGGCATCGGATACGAGGGACTTCTCCAAGGCGCAGATCCACCGGCTTTCGGCGTTGCTGCCCCATCTTGGCCAAGCCGTCGAACTTGGTGGGCGCCTGCAGGACGCTAGCGATTTCGGCGCAAGGCTGGGTCAGTATTTCGACCGGCTGCGCTGCGGTGTGCTCGTCTGCGGCGCAGATGCTCGTGTGGGCTGGATGAATCGCAGCGCGGAGGCCCTGCTGCACGGGGGGCAGGCCTTGCGGCTGCACGCAGGCAGCTTGCTGGCGCCTGCGCCGGCGGCCACTCGATCGCTCCACCAGGACATCGCCGACGTGGCCGGAGCCGGCGCATTGAGCGATGGGCGCTATCTGTCGCTCGCCTGTGGCGAGCAAGCCTTGCACGTGGCTATACAGCCGCTAGCGCCAACCGATGCCTGCGCGCGCGGCAAGGCTTCGGTGTTGGTCCTGTTGACGGGCGCGAGCACCGCAGACATACCGGTGCCTGCGTTGATGAGCCTGTTCGATCTGACACGCGCGGAATCGCTCCTGGTCCAGGCCATCGTCGCCGGTCACACTCTGGAGCAATATGCGCAGCAGCGCCACGTGACGGTGGGAACGGTGCGCTGGCAGCTCAAGCAGGTGCAGGCCAAGACTGGAGCGAGCCGGCAGGCCGATCTGGTGCGCCTTGTGCTGTCGTCGGCGGCCGCGCAGGTTGCAGCACCCGAAGGCCGTCAGCACCACTGACCTGTCCAGGCGCGACTTGATCCTCGCCATCGCCTTTGCGCGCCAAGCGGCAACTCGCCCGATCGCGGCCGGCCGAAGAACTCGTCGGGTGCTCCCAGTCTCCACGATGCGCCCAATCCGGCGGTAAGTCCTGGAGCGACTTAGGCCGAGTACAAGGGACTTCGCGCTTAGGTTTGTTCGCCCCTGTACGACCTAACACGTGCGTGTGACCGGCGACATGCGGCGACAAGCCGCAATTCGTCCGTGTCGACTGTTGATCCTCTCTAAAAACATGACGACCATTGCGCCACCCGCCCCGTGCGTTATGTCTTCAGGCTTGTTCCTGGAGAATATGGGCATGGTGCAAAAGCGATTGAGCAAAGCAGCGAGAAAGCGGTTGCGCACCGGGCGGATGCGGCAAAAAGGGCAAGGGCTGCGCCGAGGTGGCGCTGGCCGTGGGCGTGGCGCGCCAGACCGTGCACACATGGAACGCGTTGTTCGGTGAGGACAGCATCAACGCCTTGCGTGCCGTACCTGAGTCGGGTCGACCTGCCCAGCTTGACCAAGCGCAACTGGCACCCAATATTGCATCATCTACGCTGCGCTGCGCCGCCCGTCGCAGCGCGCGTGGGGATTCACCGCGGCGTCGACACAGGCGCGGCGGGCAGCGGCTGGCCACCGGGCCGCGATGCGAAGCTCGTCACTCCCCACGACGGCTGCGCGCCGACACCTGGTTTGTTGTAGTCGCAGACGCCATCGGGGAAACTTGCGCGCAGCCGATTGAGCTGGGTGGCGCTCAGCTCAACAGGCGCGTAGTCTGCGGCAGCGACCGGCTTGAGCCGGCACTTGAGGATGTCGTTCGCAAGGGGACCGCCGGCGGCCTCGCGCGGCGACATGCCGCGACGCAGCAGCGGGTCCGCATCACAGGCCGCTGGATCCGCGACCTTGGTGGATTGCATTGCATCGGTACTGAGCAGGCAGTGATCCGCTGCCGTGGCGGGACGGGAGGCAAGTACTCGGGATTCGAGCGTCCCGCGGTTCAAGGCGCTCAGATTGGCCAGCCATTGGTCCATCACGGCAAATCCCTCATCGGCCATCGCGTCGCTCGGGATGAAGCCCTTCGGGCTGATGCCGTAGCGCCACATCGCGTAGTTGCCCGCCGTTGCGGTGGCATACACGAGCCGCTCCCGGTTGGCAAAGCTCTTCCAGATCTGATGCAGCCCGGTGCGCCCAGTGTTCGCGACCGGTGGAGTCAAGCTGTCGTCGTACCCGCGAAAGTCAAGAATCGGTACCCTGGCGACCAGCTTGTAGTCGGGCATCAGCCCGCTGCGGTATGCGGTTTCCAGCGCGGAGGTGTCGGCCACCGCGCGCTCCGGCACGCTGAATCCATCTCGGTTCACACCGCCGATGATTTCATTGAGGGTGACGAATTCTTCGGGCTTGATCGTCCCGCTGACGAGCGCCTTCAGGCCGTACTGCACGCCGGTATTGTCCCGCGTCGAGTTGGCCGCTCCGTCCGTGCGTCTGCCGAAGACAGAGACCGCATGGTCCCACTGCGAACAGCGCAGGCCGCTCGGATTCTTGATCGGGTCGAAGACCTGGCTCACCGGCAACTGGCACAGGTTGGTCGGCTCCGGGAGCGAGCGCTCGGTGATCACGCCGCTCTCCCTGTTGGCGGGGATGACTTCGCGAACGGTCTCAAAGTTGCCCGCGAGCTTGTTGGGGCCGAAGCTGTTGTACCAGCCGATGCAGGCCGTGTGATCGGCGTGGCCGTTGATGGCGGCCTTCTTGCGGTTGGCATCGGCCAGGCTGTAGCCGCCCGAGGCCATCAGCTCGCGCCAGCGCGGCTTGTCGTAGGCCTCGACCAGCAGGCCGCAGTCGACGCTTTCCTGGTTGGACGACTCGGGGTCGTTCAGGGCACACGAAATCAGCAGGCCGTCCAGGAGGCCGGGAAAG
The DNA here is from genome assembly GCA_035476755.1 of Ramlibacter sp. Classification (GTDB taxonomy): domain Bacteria; phylum Pseudomonadota; class Gammaproteobacteria; order Burkholderiales; family Burkholderiaceae_C; genus Ramlibacter. The sequence goes on along the minus strand of DATILF010000333.1, from coordinate 11,301 downwards.
GTGGATGTAATGGTCAGGGCCGTCATGGAACCGGCGGAGCAGCCGTTGCCCACCGTGTACTTCAGAGGCCCGTAGCGTTCGATGACATCTTCTTTCATCATCATCACGGTATCGGTCATCACCGCGCGATTGGAATTGCGTGAAGCGTCGATCAGGCTGTTGGTGGCGACGAGCCAGCCCTTGGCCAGCGCCGCGTCATGGTTCCACAGGCTCGCGGGCCGGAACTGCCGGCGGGCCTGGCCGCTAGACCCGCCGAAAACGAATTCAAGTTTGCCGTTCCAGGTGCTTTGCGGTGCGAGGCCACTGCTCCACGGTTTCGCGGGATCGAACAGAACTGCCATTTCGTAGATACCGCGATTGATCACGCCGCGCTCGAGCCGCACAATGTAGGGCACCTGCAGTCCCTTGTCCGTGGTGATGGTTGCCAGGTCAACCGGCACGGCAGCTCCCACGGCGTAGGGCTTGAAGCACGCGTTGGCGGGCGCGGTGGCCGGCGGGCTCGGGTTCGGGCTCGCCATCGAACAACCGGCTTGCGTGCTGCGATAGAAGAACGACATTTCGGTGGCGATATTGCATTGCGCGTCCACCGCTTCAGTGCTGAAGCCGCTGGCGTTTGTCGCGGCCGTGGTGGCCGTTGCGGCGCGGGCTGCCCGCGTGGCGCACACATAGGGCGTCACTTGAGGCCCGGCCAGCACAGGGCCGCCGCGAGGCGCATTCGTGACGACCAGCTCTGCCGCTCTGGCTCCTTTGGCCCGAGCGACGATGACGTTGCGGCCGATCGCAAGCTGGTCCAGCAGACCTCGCCGATGCGTTTTGTCTCCAGCGACAAACGCGGCTGTGACATCTTTTCCGTTGAGTCGAACTCTCAACGAGCGAGGATCGGCCTTCGCCGGCAGCCGGACCTCGACCAACGCATTGCCACCGCTGAGCAGATCAGCCCGGTTGCTGAGGCTCGAAATCTCGAGTGGCAACGCCCGATTCTCCGTGCCGGATGCACCCAGTGTCATCGTTGCCGTGGCTACGGCAAGCACGTACTGCAAGAAATTCATCGCGCAATGTCTCCTTCGTTTTGCTGATGCCCCGAGTGGTGTGCGGGCTCCGCAAGTATCCCGACGCGCGCGTGCCGGGCACAATGGCTGAAAGACTCAGCGGGGATGGCAAAATGTGTCAGCTTGGGGCGGCAATGTGTTGGCCGGTGTGGTTGGCTGACAGAGTAGGCGCGCTCGCGACCATGTACTTTTGCACCGCTTTCCCAAACACACAGAATGCCTGACCATCCACGAGTTCCCCTACTGACGGTCGACGACCTCCTCGCGCTGGGCCAAAGCGCCCAAGGTGGGCCGCCATGCGACGATTGCAACGCACTCGTCTGTGCTGGCTGGGAGTCTCTGCCCGGCGGCTTCGACCGGGCACTGCTGCGGTGCGTTGGCACTCTGAAGAACTCCGAGAACGAAGAACCCACAGTCGCGGAGTATCACCCGGCCGGAACCCACGGATGGTCAGCCGATGCGCCCATCGCGCCGGCCTGGTTTCCCTACAACCGCTGCGACGTCTGGGCGTGCGCGGCGTGTGGGCGCCCCTTCCTGCGATACACGGAGTACGGCGGTTACTACACGGACGAGCGCATCCGGGCGCTGAATCCTGACTTGGTTGCGACTGGCGATCGCTGAGCGTTTTCAGGCGAAACTAGATCCCCGCGCCTGGCGCAATCTTGGAAGTTTGAAGCATGCGCGTGAAGTCACAGCACTCCTGGGCCATCAGGATGATTGAAGAGACGAGCGTACTTCGTTGCCCTCCTTTGTGTAGGGCAACATAGGTCACAGCAGGCGGGGCGGGGGTAGTCTTGATCACGTCGAGCATGCCTGCGGCAACCAGCGGGTCGAGACACTGCCGGGGAAGGTAGCTAACGCCCAACCCCGAAACCGTCATGCCGATGAGTGCAACCAGATTGCTACTGGTGATGACACTCGCGGGCTGGAACCCGAGCGCCTTGAACCAGCGTGCGTAAAGAAGCCCGGTGCCTGACTTTTCCCCCTGCACCAGTAGTCGATGGGTCGCCAGTTCGTGAACCCGCAAGCGCTTGCTTGAGTCGAGCATGCCGGGCTTGCACATCCACGCGTATTCCACGCTGCCGAGTACTTTCGAAGAGAAGCGCGTGTCCTCAAACGCGTCAGGCAGGACGATAAGGTCAACCTCGTCGGCTAGCAGCTTGTCCCTCAGACTGATGGCGTTGTCTACATCGGGCTCGATGACGACCTTGGGGTAGTAGCGCTGAATCAGATTCACCAGCTGCGGCAACCAGGTCAACGCGGTCATTTCAGTGACGCTGATCCGTACGCGCCGTTCGATCACCTCGGGCCGGCTGAATTGCTCAATGGCCGCGTCACGCTGTTCGAGCAGCTTCTTGGCCAGCACGAACATTTCCTCCCCCTTTTCCGTGAGACGCGCGCTGCGCTGACTGCGGTCGAACAACTCCGTATCGAACAGCAGTTCCAACTCCTGCACCCTTTTCGATACGGCTGACTGTGTGGTGTGAAGTTTGAGGGCGGCGGCGGAAAACCCCCCCAACTGCGCAATCCAGTACAGAGCCTCGAGCTGCTTGAACGTCATGGTGGATTCACCTTATTCACGTTAACCCTGACGGCATCGCTTTTTTCGATGGATTTTTATGCCCAAATATCGCTTTTTTTAATTTTACTGCTCGCCCAGAATTTGGACATCACGCACCCCCACCCCGGCCACCGAACTCTGAAAGACCACCATGAACGCCAGAATCGCCTTCGTTACTTGCGCCTTGACCCTTGCAGCCGGCTCAGCTTGTGCTGACCAGCTTGCCGACATCAAGGCGAAGGGTGTCTTGACCTGCGGCACGCTCGGCACCTCGGAGCCCTTCAGCTTCCCGGATCCGCAGACTCGCGAGATCCAGGGCTATGACGTTGATTTCTGCAAGGCTGTGGCCAAGTCGCTCGGCGTGAAGCTCGATCTCAAGCCGATCGCCGTCGCCGCACGCATTCCCGAGCTGCAGCAGGGGCGAGTCGATGTCGTCATCGCCAATCTCGGCTGGTCGCCCGAGCGCGCCGAGCAGATCGCCTTCAGCGATCAATATTTCGCCAGTCAGCAAAAGATTGCCGCCCGAAAAGAAAGCGGCTTCACCAGCGTCAAGGATCTGGCCGGCAAGCGCGTGAGCGCCACCAAGGGATCCAGCTCGGAGTTGGCGGTACGCAAGGCATTGCCGACCGCAACCACGGTCACCTTCCAGGACCCGCCAAGCGGTTTCTTGGCGATGCAACAAGGCAAGGTCGAAGGCTTCGTGTTGTCCGAGCTCGCTCTCGTCAAGTTTAAGCAGCAGTCCGAGGCGTCGTCGCCGGTCGTGATCCTCGAACCGTCGCTGCTGTTGGAACCGTGGGGCGTTGGCATGCGAAAGGGCGAGACGGCGCTGATCAAGCACGTCAATGGCATGTTGGAATCCATGGAGAAGTCGGGTGAGGCGGCGCAGATCTATGACAAGTGGATGGGCATGAGCACCATCTTCAAAATGCCGCGCAGCTTCAAGATCGAGCCGATCAAAGGCTGACGGGCAGCGCAGCGCCCCATTTGCCGCGATCACTCAACCGATCACAGCTTCATGAACGCCAGACTGGACTTCTCGGTCCTGATGCGCCCCGAGTATCTGAAGATGATCTTGGACGGCATGGTGACCATGTTCGAACTCACGTTGCTCGCGTGGATTCTGGCGATGGTCGTCGGCATCGTGCTCGCGGTGGTGCGAATGACCAGCAGTCGCGTCGCTCAGGGCTTCGTCGCCGCTTACGTCGAATACCACCAGAACGTACCGATGCTGGTTCAGATCTTCCTCTGGTACTTTGGCGTGGCAACGCTGCTTCCAGGCGCGTGGCAGCAGTGGCTCAACGCCCACCACAGCGAATTCGTCTTCGCTTTCATCGCGGTCGGCCTGGCCATGGGGGCCTACATATCGGAAGACCTTCGCGGGGGCATCCGCTCGATCCCCAAGTCGCAGATCGAAGCGGCCCGAGCCCTCGGGCTGTCATACCTGAAGGCCAGCCGGCTGGTGGTGCTTCCACAGGCGATCCGAACTGCCATGCCGACCCTGGTCAGCCACACGGTATTGCTCTTCAAGAACACCAGCCTCGCCATGACGATCGGCGTTGCGGAACTGACCTACGCGACTCGCGAGATCGAGAGTCAGTCGTTTCGCACCGTCGAGGTGTACCTGATGGCGACCGCTGCGTACTTAGGCATCTCGCTGCTGATCATGACCGCCGGCGAAATGGTGGAACGTCGCTTGCGCATTCAGGCGAGGTAAGCCATGAGCGATATCCTGAACATTCTGCGTGACAACTGGACGTTGCTGCTGATCGGGCAATATCCAAACGGCCCGTTGGGCGGGCTCGCGATCACGCTGCTGCTGTCCGTCCTCGGCTTGGCGCTGGCCTTCCCCCTTGGGGTGGTTCTGGCCCTGGCCCGGGTCAGCCCGATCGGCTGGTTGCGGGCCCCGGCCACGGCGGTGGTCTACGTGGTGCGTGGCGTGCCGCTCATCATGTTCATCTTCTGGGTCTACTTCTTCCTGCCCGCGTTGACCGGACACACGGTAAGTGGCTTCACGACGATGGTCGTCACACTGGTCATCTATCAGGCGGCATACCTCGCGGAAGTGATCCGCGCTGGCATCGAGGGGCTTTCACGGGGGCAGACGGAAGCTTCACGCGCACTGGGCCTGAGTTACATGCAGACGACCTTCAAGGTGGTGTTGCCCCAGGCGCTCTACAACATGGTGCCGGCCATGGTCAGCCAGTTCGTCTCGACCATCAAGGAAACCTCGTTGGGTTACGTCATCAGCGTCAACGAACTGACATTCGCCGCGAACCAGGTCAACAACACCTTGCTCACAAAGCCGTTCCAGGTGTTCATCCTCCTTGCGGGTATCTATTTCCTCGTCTGCTTCTCCTTGACCCAATTGGCTCGCCACCTCGAGCGCCGCATCGCCAGAAAACGAGCGGGCCATCAAGATGTTGCGCCGCGAACCCCGGCATCCGCGACAGCGGTGCTCCAGCCGGTCGAGTAACGCTCCTTCGCTTTCACAAAGGTTCATCATGGAAAAGACCTCTCCTCCCGAGGGCGGCAAGAAGATGATCGTCTTCAATGCCGTCAACAAGTGGTATGGCTCCACCTTCCAGGCGCTGACCGATATCACCGCGGATGTCGCCAAGGGGGAGGTCGTCGTGGTTTGCGGGCCCTCGGGCTCCGGCAAGTCCACGCTGATCCGAACTGTGAATCGACTGGAGGAAATTCAGGGCGGCAGGATCGAGTTCAACGGACAAGACGTTCATGCTCCAAAGCTCGACTTGAACAAGTTTCGCAGCCACGTCGGCTTTGTGTTCCAGAGCTTCAACCTGTTCCCGCACCTGTCGGTGGCCGAGAACATCATGCTGGCCCCCACGAACGTGCTTGGGAAGAGCAAGACGCAGGCGCGACAGCGGGCAAGCGAGTTGCTCGAGCGCGTCGGCCTTGCCGCCAAGGCGGGCTCGTACCCGGGCCAGCTCTCCGGCGGCCAGCAGCAGCGCGTGGCCATCGCGCGGGCCTTGGCCATGGACCCGCCGGCCATGCTCTTCGACGAACCGACCAGTGCGCTCGACCCGGAGATGGTGGGCGAAGTGTTGCAAGTGATGAAGAGCCTGGCGCGCGAGGGCATGACCATGATGTGCGTCACCCACGAGATGAACTTCGCACGGGAAGTGGCCGACAAGGTGTGGTTCATGGACGCAGGCCGTTTGGTCGAGACCGACACTCCCGAAAATTTTTTCAGCCGGCCGAAGAGCGAGCGGGCGCAGAAGTTCTTGTCAGATCTGCGCTCCCACTGAATCAATACAAACCCCAGAAACCATTGTGATGAACAACGATCAAGGCATTCTCTTTCCCGAAGCGTTGACCCGCGAGATCAAGGACCGCTTCCACTATGTCGATCGCGACATGAACGGTCGCGAGCGTCTGTTTTTCGACAACGCGGGCGGGTCGTTCCGGCTCAAGTCGGCCGTCGAACGCTTCGCCCAGATCGACGCGTTGCCCGACTGCCCCGAACGCATTCACGAAATGTCGCGATTGCTCCAGAAGGTCCAGGCCGATGGAACGGCTGACGTGCGCACAATCCTCAATGCTCAGGGCGGCAGCGTGTACGCATCGCTGACAGCCTCGGGTGGCATGTTTGACATGGTGCGGGCGGTGGCCGAGAACATTCCCGGCACGAACATGGTGACCACGACGCTCGAACATCCTTCGTCGTTCGATGCGTTGACACTTTACGCCCAGCGGCTTGACAAAGAACTGCGCGTCGCCAAGTCCAACCCTGTGACCGGTGGCGTCGATGTGGCCGACATCGTCGGCTTGATCGATCAGGACACGACGCTCCTGAGTGTGATCTATGCATCCAACATCTCGGGTGCCAAGCTCGACATTCAAGAAATCGTCAAGCAGGCACGGGCCATCAAGCCCGACATCTACATCGTTGTGGACGCGGTGCAGCATGCGCCACACGGTTTGATTGACCTGCAGAAAACGCCGGTGGACGGCATCAACATCGCGCCCTACAAGTTCTTCGGTTGCCGAGGATCTGGCATGTCTTGGTTGTCGGACCGCGCTGCGCGGCTCCCTCATCACAAGCTGGCAGCCAAAAATGTTGATTTCTGGGACCTGGGCAGCTCGGCACCGGCGCAGTTCGGCGTGGTGACCGAGATCGTGAATTACGTGTGCTGGATCGGCAGCCAGTTCACCGGCAGCGCCGATCGGCGCGAACTCTTCGTCTGCGGCATCGAGAGGATCGAGTTGCACGAGCGGGCACTTCTGGCGCGCATGTTGAACGGCAGCGACGGCCGCTCGGGGCTGCGGCACCTCGATGGCATCAAAGTCTTCCTCGACTACGAGGATTTGACCAAGCGAGATCTGATCCTCGCCATCGGCATCGACAACCTGGAGCATGCCCAAGCCGTTCGCGAGTATGAAAAGCGCGGCGTCATCGTCTACGAACGAGTGTCCTCAAGTCTGTATTCGAAGCGGATGCTCGAATCGTTCGATCTGGAAGGTGCCATCCGGGTTTCGCCTTTGCACTGCAATTCCGTGGCCGATGTCGACCGCTTCCTTCACATCACGCGCCAGATCAGTCTGGCCATGTCGGTCGAGGCGAGCTAGCGTCATGCGCATCCTTGTACTGGGCGCAGGCGTCGTCGGCGTGACCAGCGCCTACTATCTAGCCCGAAGCGGCCACGACGTGACGGTCATCGGGGCATCGATCTTCGGTTGAATCCACGCCGTCGTGCGACGCTGGAAATGGTGGTGAGCGACTTGTTTCCACAAGGTGGGGACGTATCCAAGGCCACCTGTCGTCAGCGGCCGCGCAGGTTGCAGCGCCCGACATCCCCCAAAGTCACTGACCGCCCTTCCCGGCGCCTTGAAGCGCCACGATCTGGATCTGGACCCGCGCATCCGGCGACCTGATGACGGCTTGAACGACGGTTCGCGGGATGGGATTCGATCCGAAGTAATCGTCGTAGGCCTTGTTGAACCCGGCGTAATCTCCCCGGATGTCGCGCAGGTAGACCGTCGTGTAGACGGCCTGCGAAAGGCTTGAGCCTGCTGCTTGCAGGGCCATTTGCAGGTTGTCGAGCACCCGGCGGGTCTGGGTTTCGATATCGCCGGCGATCACGCCGCCCTTTTGGGGATCGATCGCCGTGATGCCGTACGTGTAGACAAGCCCGTTGGCTGCCGCCGCTGGAACGCTGGTGGTTCCGCGCTTGTTCACGTCAAGCGCGTTGCCCACTTGGATTTTCTCGATGCTCATGAGCGTTCCATTCAGCTCGCCTTGATCTTGGCTTCCTTGATGATTACGCCGATGCGCTGGTGGTCGCGCAACAGGAGGCTCTGGCACTGTTCGGGTGTCTGCCGCAAGGCTGGCGTGACAAACGCGGTCGCGAGATTTTTCCGGACATCGGCCGCGGCAACGGACTTGTTGACTGCCGCGTTGATCCGATCGATCACCAGCCTTGGCGTCGCGGCGGGCACACAGACCATGAACCATCCGGGGATGTACGAGGTTGCGAAGCCCTGTTCATCCAGGGTCATCACCTCCGGCAAGTCCGGTTGCCGCACAGGCGTCGAGATGGCGATCGCACGCAGGCGCCCGGCAGTGATCAACGGTAGGGCGACCTGCAGGCTGACAAAGCCGAAGTCGAGGCGGCCTGCGGCGAGGTCCTGCACGCCAGGGGGTAGCCCTTTGTAGAGGACGGCTTGCATCGAGATTTTGGCGTGGAGCTTGAACAGCTCGGTGCTCATGTGGGCCACGCTGCCATTTCCCGCATTGAGGTAATTGAGCTCGCCCGGGCGAGCCTTGGCTAGCCGTATCAAGTCCGCCATCGTGCGGGCGGAGGATGTCGCGGGCACGACGGCCACCGCCCGGCCGCTGCCGACCACCGCCGCCGCCTTGAAGTCCCGAACCGGGTCGTACGGGGTGGGCTGCAAGTAGGGCGTCGCGATGTGACTAGGCGTGGCCATAAGCCAGGTATGGCCGTCGGCGTCCGACTTCGCCACGACCTGCGTGCCGATCGAGCCGCCGGCGCCGGGCAGCGCTTCGGCGACAACCGGCTGGCGCAGTTCCGCGGCCAGGCTGTCACTCAAGGCGCGTGACACCTGATCGACGGCGCCGCCTGCCGGATACGGCGATATGAGACGGATGTGCTTGGTGGGGAAGGCCCTGGCCGTCGCGATGAGCGGGGACGCGTAAACGAAGGAGGACGCGCCGAGCTGGAGAATCCGTCGCCGCCCGAATGTCCTTGATGGGTGATTCATGACCGGCATCTGGGTCAGGCCGAGATGTATTCTTGATAGAGTTCACCGAGTTGCCGCGTCACGGCGCCCGCGCCTTCGGTCAGTAGCTTGCGGCCGTCGATGGCCGAGACCGGGGTGATGCCGCCCAGCGTCCCGGTGACGAAGGCCTCCTGCGCCGTGTAGGTCTCGGCCAGCGTGTAGTCGCCCTCGAACGCGGGAATGCCGGCTTGCCTTGCCAGGCGAAGCACCGTGGCGCGGGTGATCCCGTTGAAGCAGTAGCGGCCTGAAGAAGTCCAGAGCGCTCCGTCTCGCACGATGAAGAAGTTGGTCGAGTTGCAGCTCGAAACGAACCCGTGCGGATCGAGCATGATCGCCTCGTCCGCGCCCGCGTTGATCGCCTGGATCAGCGCCTGGATGAAGTTGAGTCGGCTGTGCGAGTTCAAGCGCAGGTCAAACACGTCGGGAGAACTGCATCGGATCGCCGACGTATGTAGCTTCAAGCCACGCTGCTTCGACTCGGCCGTGACTACCTTGTGTTCGGCGATGCAGACCACCGTCGCACTGCCGATCACGAACCGTGGATCCTGGTTCGGCGTTTTCTTCACGCCTCGGGTCACCATCAGACGGGCGTGCGCGCCATCGACCATCCCGTTGGCAGCAAACGTTTCCATGATCACGCCCTTGACCCGCTCCCTGGACATGCCGATGTCCATCGCGATGGTCGCGGCGCCCTCGAAAAGCCGTTCGATATGGGCGTCGAAAGAGACGACCTTCCCCTTTACGAGGCGGACCCCCTCCCAGACGCCATCGCCGCACACATAGCCGGCGTCGAAAACAGAGACCTTGGCGTCGGCGCGCGGCACGAAGGCGCCGTTCACGTAGACCAGCACCTCATCGTTTCGTTCATCGGGCCGATAGGCCTGCGAACTCGTTTTGGATGCTTGCGGGGAGAGCGTCATGGAATTCCGTCAGAACGTGTGGCGAACACCGAATTCGTATCCGGTGGACGCGCCGCCGGGCGTTGTCACCGCGCGGCCATTGTTGAAGGACGTTCCAGTGCCCTTGTTGTCCACGCGGGCCCACGTGGCGTACGCGAGTGTTCTCTTGGAGAACGGATAGGCATAGCCCAGCGCCACCGAGTCCGCATCGTTGGAAGTGCCGGCTACATTGACGCGAACATATTGCGCGCGGATTTCGCCGTGGCCCGCCGGAACGATGGCTCCAACGCTCCAGTGGGTCTGGCGCGTGTTAGCGGGCGATTTCAGCTCCTCGCGTCCCACCAGGAAGCTCAGCTTCACCACGGCAAAGTCGTAGGAGACGCCGGTGTTGCTTTGGTGGTAATCGCCGGACGCGTACTGGGTGCGGCCGTAGCCCGCGCCCGCGACCAGCTTTCCCTCGGTGTACGCGATCCGCCCGCCGGCATACCGTCCGTCGTCGCTCGTTGCACCCGAATTGGACGAGTTCTCCCCGAGCGCGTACATCACATGCCCGGTGAAGCCCGAGAAGCTCGGGGTGAAGTAGCTGATCGTGTTGGACGCGCGGGTCGCGGCGACCGGTGCCTGCCCCGTCCCAAGTCCCGCCGCTTCCGTCATGTTGAGCGCACCCCCGCTGCCCACGTTGTTGAAAACGTCGAAGGCGGACAGGTTGATATAGGAGGGCACATAGTCCCGGCCCAGGCGCAGCTCACCCCATCCACCGCCGAGCGAAACGGTGGATTTGCGGTTGAAGGTCATCCCTTGTCCGCCGCCGGGCGCCGGACTACCGCCGGACGCCTGATTGTTTGTGTTCGTAGCCTGGCCGACGCCACTGTCGGTCAGAAAGCCGGTTTCCACGTGAAAGCCTGCCCACATGCCGCCCCCCAGGTCCTCCTGCCCGCGAAAGCCCAGGCGGGTCGCGTTGAACGCGCCGCTGAGAACACGCGTTACGGACCCGTTGCCGTCGGCGGAGATTTTGCCAACGCCCGCATCGACAATGCCAAAGATGGCCACTGACGATTGGGCGTAGGCTGCGGGCGCTGCGATGAAGGCCGCCAGGGCGGCTGTTCTGAGTTTCATTCTCGACATTCCTCGTTGTTGTCCGGTTAGTTGACTGCCTTGACTTGAGCTCGCTTCACGATCTCCGCCACGCGCTTCGCGTCCGTGGCGAGCAGGCTCTGCACCTCGTGCCACGGCATCGGGTCCGCGGGAGAGAGGTGGATCGTTCGCAGCCGCTGCATCACCTCAGGGTCCTGCAGGGCCTTGTTGAACATCGCATTGACTTGCTCGACGATCTGCTTCGGCGTCTTTGCCGGCAGCAGCACCATGCTCCAGGAGATCATCTGAGAGGACCCGAAGCCCTGCTCCTGAAAGGTAAGCACGTCGGCGACGGCGGGATTGCGCCGCACGGCCATGATGCCGATCCCGCGCATCTTTCCCGCCTGGATGAACGGGATCGGCAAGGGAAGAGATGCCAGGGCGAAGTCGATCCGGC
>DATILF010000332.1:0-9641 GCA_035476755.1 Ramlibacter sp. | reverse complement strand
CGCAGGATGGGCGACAGGTAGGCATCGACCACGGTCGTGTCGCCGCGGCTCACGAACTTCATCATGGGGCTGGTCTCGTGCGAGGTGCTGACCTGCGTGAAACCCACCTCCAGCGCGATGCGTTTGGCCGCCAGTTCATGGCTGGTGTACCGGTAGCCATGCATGAAGACGATGGCCACGCTGCGCAGCCCGCGCTGATGCGCGGCCTCCAGCTCTTCGCGCAATGACGCTTCGTCCAGCGGCGTGATCATCTCGCCTCGGGCACCGACCCGCTCCTGCGCCTCGATCACCGCGCTGTACAGCAGCTCGGGCAGAACGATGTTGCGGTCGAACAGGCGCGGCCGGTTCTGATAGGCAATGCGCAGCGCATCCCGGAAACCCCGGGTGGTGACCAGCAGCGTCGGCTCGCCCTTGCGTTCCAGCAAGGCGTTGGTGGCGACCGTGGTACCCATCTTCACGCAATCGACCACCTCGGGCGTCACGACCTCACCGGCCCGCAGGCCCAGGAGATGGCGGATGCCCGCGACGGCGGCGTCACGGTATTGCTCGGGGTTTTCCGACAGCAGCTTGTGCGTCAGCAGCGTGCCGTCCGGCCGCTTGGCCACGATGTCGGTGAAGGTGCCGCCACGGTCGATCCAGAATTGCCAACGGCTGGCGCCAGGGGTGGAATGTTTGTCTTGCATGATGGTTCAGGTTAGCGCATCGGGGCGTGGGAGAGCAAGGCCGCTGCCAGCGCGGCAATCTGCAGGTTCTTCATGATGAACTCCTGAGGGAGGGGGTGGCTCAGCCCTGCATCTGGCGTGGCAGCCACAGGACCACGTCGGGGAATACATAGGTCGCCAGCACGGCCGCGATCATCAGGAAGAACAGCGGCATCGCGGTGCGCGCGATCCAGGTCACTTCGCGCCGGGTCAGGCCTTGCAGCACGAACAGGTTGAAGCCCACGGGCGGCGTGATCTGCGCCATCTCGACCACCAGCACGATGAAGATGCCGAACCAGATCAGATCGAAGCCGGCCGCCTCGACGGTGGGCAACAGCACGGCGATCGTCAGCACCACCATCGAGATGCCATCGAGGAAGCATCCCAGGATGATGAAGAACACGATCAGCAGCAGCATCAGCGCGAAGGGCGACAGGTGCAGCGCGCCGATGAACTCCGCCAGATGCCGGGGCAGGCCGATGAAGCCCATGGCCAGTGTGAGGAAGGCGGCGCCCGCGAGGATCAGGCCGATCATGCAGTAGACACGGCATGCCGCCACCAGGCCGCCTTTGAAGCGCGCCCAATCGAGCGAGCCCTCGATCCTGGCCAGCACCAGCGCGCCGCCCACGCCCAGCGCCGCCGCCTCGGTGGCCGTGGCAATGCCACTGTAGATGCCGCCCAGAACCAGCGCGATCAGCGACACCACGGGAATCAGGTGGCGCGAGGCGTGGATCTTCTGGCCAAAGCTCATGGCCGCGTCGGCCGCGGGCACCTTGTCCTTGTTGAACAGGGCCCAGACGATGATGTAGCCCATGAACAGCGCGGCCAGCATCAGGCCCGGGATGACGCCCGCCAGAAACAGCTTGGCGATCGACACATTGGCGGCCACGCCATACACGATCATGATGATCGACGGCGGAATCAGCAGGCCGAGCGTGCCGGCGCCGGCCAGCGTGCCGATGGAAATGTCTTCGGGGTAGCCGCGCTTCTTGAGCTCCGGCAGCGTGATCTTGCCGATGGTGGCGCAGGTGGCGGCCGACGAGCCCGATATGGCGGCGAAGATGGTGCACCCCACCACGTTGGTGTGCAGCAGCCGGCCCGGCAGGCGGTTGAGCCAGGGCGCCAGGCCCTTGAACATGTCGTCCGACAGCTTGCTGCGAAACAGGATCTCGCCCATCCACAAGAACAGCGGCAGCGCCGTGAGCGTCCAGCTGGAGGTGGAGCCCCAGATGGTCAGCATCATGCTGTCCCCGACGGGGCGGTGGGTGAACAGTTCCATGCCGATCAACGCCACCGCCAGCAGCGACAGGCCGATCCACAAGCCCGAGCCCAGCACCGCGAACAGCAGCACGATCAGGGCGATGGCAACAACGACGTCCATTGTGTGTCTCCGATTTCTTTATTCGACGTGAGCGGCTTCATCGGTCGCCGCGATGAAGCTGGCGCCGCCCCAGCGGCCGACCAGCGCCTGGCCGAACGACAGGGCGAACCCGACACAGCCCAGCGCCATGGCCATCTGCGGGATCCACAGCGGCGAGGCATCGGCCGCAGGCGAAACGTCATGCGTCGCGTACGACACCCAGACCAGGCGCACGGCATACCAGGCGATGTAGAGCGCCAGGCCCGTGGCCAAGGCCAGGCACCACCATTCGAGCGCGCCGCGCACTTTGGCCGGCACCCGGTCCAGCAGCAGCGTGACCCGGATGTGGTCGCCGTGCTTCAGGGTCGCAGGCAGCGCCAGGAACAGGGCGGCGGCGATGGCGTAGCCGGCATAGGCGTCCAGCCCGGGGATGTCCCACCGCACTTCGCGGGCGATGACGCCCAGCAGCACAGTCCCGAAGGCCGCGACCATCGCCAGGCACGACAGGGCCATCAGCAGCTTGTAGAAATTGAGAACGAGTTTGGCCACCGGACGCTCCTGGTTCGGACTGAAAACGGGAAGGGAGAAGACGCGGCGGGAGGCGTGAGTAACAGCCCCCGCCGCGACAAGCCGGAAGTTACGGCTTGCGGTAAGCGTCGATCACGGCCTGGCCTTCGGCGCCGGCCGTCTTGAGCCATTCGGCAGTCATGGTTTCACCGATCACCGCCAGTTCCTTCTTGACGGCATCGGACGGCGCGGCAATCGTCATGCCCTTGGCGCCCAGTTCCTTGATGTATTCGCGGTCCAGCCGCTCGCTGGTGGCCCAGCCGCGCGCTTCAGCCGCGGCGGCCGCCTTGAGCACGGCCTCCTGGGTGGGCTTGTCCAGCGCGTCGAAGGCCTTCTGGTTGACCACCGTGGCATTGCGCGGCAACCACGCGCTCACGGGGTAGAAGTACTTCACCTGCTCGTGCAGCTTGCTTTCCACACCGCTGGCGCTGGACGTGAGGAAGTTCTGCACGCCGCCGGTGGCCAGCGCCTGGCCCAGTTCAGCCAGCTGGATGGTCACGGGCTGGGCCTTGAGCAACTGCGCAATGCGCGTCGTTGCCGGGTTGTAGGCGCGCATCTTGGTGCTGGCGAAATCCGCCGGTGTATTGATGGGCTTGAGCGAATACAGCGACTGGCCAGGCCAGGGAACGGTGAACAGCACCTTGATGCCCTGGGATGCCAGCAGCTTGTCCTGCGCGGGTTTGGCCGCCTGGTACAGGCGTTTGGCATCGATGTAACCGGTGGCCAGGAACGGAATGGAGTCCACGCCGAACAGCGGATTTTCATTGGCCGCGCCCGAGAGGATGAACTCGGCCGACGGCACCTGGCCGGTCTGCACCGCCCGCTTGATCTCATTGGCCTTGTACAGCGAGCCGCCGGGGTGCAGCGTGATCTTGAGCTTGCCGCCGGTGAGTTGGTCCACGTCGGTGGCGAACTGCTGCACGTTCTGGGTCTGGAAGCTGTTGGCGCCATAGCCCGTGGGCAGGTCCCACTTGGTCTGGGCCGAAGCGGCGCCCGCGACCGCGAGAGCGGACAGGCAAAGCGTGATCTTGTTCATGAAGGGCTCCTGGTTTAGAAACTGGCAAGCTGGTCGTTGAGAAGGTCGGTGATCAGCATCGCGCCGGGGGCGTGGGTGATGCAGAACGCGGGGCGGGCCTGCCGGATCGCGGCCTGGGGCGTAACGCCGCACGCCCAGAACACCGGCAGTTCATCGGGCATCACCTCCACCGCGTCGCCGTAATCGGGCCTGGACAGGTCGGTGATGCCGATCAGCGACGGATCGCCGATATGAACCGGCGCGCCATGCACATTGGGAAAACGCGAGGTGACCTGCACGGCGCGGACCACGGCGGAGGCCTTCATGGGCCGCATGGTCACCACCAGCGGGCCATGGAACGGGCCGGCCGCCTCGGTGGCGATGCTGGTGCGGAACATGGCCACGTTCTTGCCCTGCTCCACATGGCGCAACGGCAGGCCCGCCTGCATCAGCGCCTGCTCGAAACTGAACGAGCAGCCGATGACGAAGGCCACCAGGTCTTGGCGCCACAGCGCCGTGATGTCACTGAGCTCGTCCACCATCTCGCCGTCGCGCCACACCCGGTAGCGCGGCAGGTCGGTGCAGACATTGATATCGCTCCCCAGCGTGGGCAGCAGCGCCTGGCCCGGTTCGGACACGGCCAGCAGCGGGCAAGGCTTGGGGTTGCGCTGGCAGTAGCGCAGGAAATCGCTCGCTTGAGCTTCAGGCAGGATGACCAGGTTGCCCTGCACATGATCGCTGGCCAGGCCGCTGGTGTGCGAGGTCCAGCGGCCCTGCCGGATCAGGCCGCGCACATGGGCCGCGTCCTGGATGCCCTCACGGCCAAATACCTGCTGCGCCTGATCCATTGCTGCTTCCACCACTGCTCCTTGCTTTCCGGCCATGTCACCTGAATGACGATGGGCGGATTGTGGTGGGCGACCAGCGCTTCTACAAATTCAAAATTTTCCGCTCACGTCATCGATTTTTTCGATGCTCCAGCACGGGGCGCTGCGCGGCCGGCCGGTGCGCGACGGCCCTCGGGCTCGGCGTCGATGAAGGCAAAGGCCGACTTCACGACCGTCTCCACCGCCAGCGAGGAAGGGTCGGAGCGGTAGCTGGCATGGATGGGCAGGGGCGCAAGCGCCGTGTCGCAGGCCAGTTGCTTGAGGTCGGGGGACGTCAGCAGCCGCTGCACGGCACGGCGCGGCAGCGTGGCCACCCCGAAGCCGCCCTGCACCAGCTGCACCATGGCCGAGACCGACGAGATGGTGTGCACGCGCCTGGGCTCCACCTGCGCCTGGCGGAACAGGTCCACCAGCGCCACGTGCGGATGCGACCCGCGCTGGAAGGTCAGTATCTCCAGCTCGCCCAGTTCGGCCAGCGTGTAATGGCGCTTGCGGTGCAGCTGCCGGTTGCCCATGAACACCATTTCCATCGGCGGCAGCGCGCGGCTGCGCACACCGTCGGCCGAGGCCGGCAGCACGGCGAACACCAGGTCCTGGGTGCCGCGGCGCATCTGCTCCACCAGGATGGGCGTGGTCTCCACCGTGAGCTCCAGCTCCAGCGCCGGGTGATCGGCCCGCAGCTTCTCGATCCAGGGAATCAGCCAGGAGTGCAGAACCGACTCGATCGCGCCGATGCGCATCGACACGGCCAGCGGCGCGCCCGATCCCATCTCGGCCTTCACCTCGCGCTGCAGCTCCAGCAGGCGCTGCGCATAGGTGAAAAAGCGGGTCCCTGCCACCGTGAGGCGGAACTGCTTGTCGCGCCGGTCCAGCAGGAGCACGCCGAGCTCCTCCTCCAGCGCGGCGATACGGCTGGACATCGCGGACTGGGTCAGGAAGAGCTTTTCGGAAGCGCGTGTCACGCTTTTCAGCGAAACGACCCAGTAGAAGGCTTCGACAAAGCGCAGGTTCATGGCCGCCATTCTGCGGGAATCCGGCACGCATCGGCGAGAATCGAGATCACTGCGGGGCGGCCGCTCCGCACAAGCGAACGACGGGATTCTTATGCGACGACTGCTGGATTTCTTGTACGACGCCTCGGCCTGGCTGGCCGCGCTGGCGATGATCGGCGTGCTGCTGATGGTGTTGCTGTCCATCGTCAGCCGGCAGTTCGGCTTTCACGTGCCGGGCACCGATGCCTACGCCGGCTACAGCATGGCGGCGGCGGGCTTCCTGGCCCTGGCCCACACCCTCAAGCGCAACGAGCATATCCGCGTGACGCTGCTCCTTGGCAAGTTGCAGGGCCGCGGCAGGCATGCGCTGGAGATGTGGGCGCTGAGCGCCGCCGTCGGCCTCTCGGGGCTGTTTGCCTTCTATGCCGTGCGCCTGGCCTGGGTCTCGCGCTCCATCAACGACATGTCCACCAGCAGCGACGCCACGCCGCTGTGGATTCCCCAGATCGCGATGGCGGCCGGCACGGTCATCCTGTTCATCGCCTTCATCGACGACTGGGTGCTCGAGCTGCGGGGAAAGCGAACAACCGTCGCATCCGAGGAGGCCCTGCACAATGAATGACGTCGCCATCACCACCTTGCTGATCGTCTCGCTGTTCGCCCTTCTGGGCAGCAGCGTCTGGATCGGCCTCACCCTGGCCGGCGTGGCCTGGATCGGCATGCAGCTGTTCTCGGCCCGGCCCGCGGGCGATGCCATGGCGGTCACCGTGTGGGGAGCCGCCTCGAGCTGGACCCTCACCGCCCTGCCCCTGTTCGTGTGGATGGGGGAAATCCTGTTCCGCACCAAGTTGAGCGAAAGCATGTTCCGCGGGCTCGCCCCCTGGGTCAGCCGCCTGCCGGGGCGCCTGCTGCACACCAACGTGATCGGCTGCACCATCTTCGCCGCCGTCTCCGGCTCTTCGGCCGCCACCTGCGCGACGATCGGCAAGATGACGCTGCCCGAACTGGCCAAGCGCGGCTACCCCGACAACATCACCATCGGCTCGCTGGCGGGCGCGGGAACGCTGGGCCTTCTGATCCCGCCGTCGATCATCATGATCGTGTACGGCGTCTCGGCCGACGTGTCGATCGCCAAGCTGTTCGTCGCCGGCATCATCCCGGGCATCCTGCTCGCGTCGCTTTTTTCCGGCTATCTGGCCGTATGGGCGATGATGAACCGCGACCGCATCCCGGTGCCGGACCGCGTGGAGACCTTCACGGAGAAGCTGTACCAGTCGCGCCACCTGATTCCCGTGGTCCTGTTGATCGGCGGCGTCCTGGGCTCCATCTACAGCGGCCTGGCCACGGCGACCGAGGCCGCCGCCGTGGGCGTGGTGGGGTCGCTGGTCATTTCGGCCTGGCAGCGCTCGCTGACATGGGAGACCTTCCGCGAATCGCTGATGGGCGCCACCCGCCTGTACTGCATGATCGCGCTGATCCTGGCCGGTGCGGCGTTCCTGACGCTGTCGATGGGCTACATCGGCCTGCCGCGCGCGCTGGCGGCCTTCGTGACCTCCCAGGGCCTGACGCCCTTCGCGCTGATGCTGGCACTGGCGGTGTTCTACATCATCCTGGGCTGCTTCCTGGACGGCATCTCCATGGTAGTGCTGACCATGGGCGTCATCCTGCCCACGGTGCAGGCCGCCGGCATCGACCTGATCTGGTTCGGTATCTTCATCGTGGTCGTGGTGGAGATGGCGCAGATCACGCCGCCGGTGGGCTTCAACCTGTTCGTGCTGCAGGGCATGACCGGCAAGGAGATCACCTGGATCGCGCGGGCGACCATGCCCTTTTTCTTGCTGATGTGCGCGATGGCCCTGCTGCTGTGGTTCTTCCCCGGCATCGCGGTCTGGTTGCCGGGCAAGATGTAGCCCCTTCCCGCAGGGGCGCTGCAAGGTCGCGGACAGCGCCGCATTGCGCCGCCAAACTTGACAACTATTGATAAACGCGGAATCATTTTGCCATGAGCAAGACCACCATGAGCTTCGCCCTGCCGGAGGCGATGCGCAGCTATATCGATCTGCGCGTTCGCTCGGGCGAGTACGGCAACACGAGCGAGTACCTGCGCGAGCTGATCCGCCGGGACCAGGAAGAGCAGGCCAAGAAGCGCCTGCGCGAGCTCATCGAGGAAGGGCTGCAGTCGGGCCCCGGCAGGACACTCACGCCCAAGGTGGCGGCCGACCTTAGAAAGCGCGCCCTGGGCGGCCGGCATTGAAGCCGGTCAAGCTGCGTCCATTGGCTGAGCAGGATCTGGTGGAGATGGCCCGTTACTACGCCCGAGAAGGCGGCGCGACGCTGGGCGAACGAGCATTCGATGCAGCCCTTGCCGCCCTGAAGCCCCTCCAACGCATGCCTGGGATGGGGTCGCCGCGACTGGGGCAATTGTGCGAGATTCCGTCTCTGCGATCCTGGCGCGTGTCGGGCTTTCCAATGCAGTGGTTTTATCTTGAAGCCGATGACCATCTCGATGTCGTGCGGCTCCTGGGAGATCGACAGGACATCATCGCGATCCTCGGCGACGAGGCCTAGGCACTGCGCGATCCTGGCGCTGGCTGCCAGAGAAACAAGTGCCGCGCATCGAGCAGCGAGCGCAGCTCGAACCCGGTGGCCTCGCGCACTGCCTGTGCATAGGGTGGCATGTTGGTGCACTCCAGCACCACGGTGCGCAGGTGTGGCGCCCGCGCCTTGAGCCGCGAAGCCGCGCCGACCACGTCCGCGCAGGCCTTGTCGAGATCCATGGCCGGGCGATTGGCGAGAATGGCGCCGGCAAACTCGCCCGAGGGGTCCACCCCTTGCACGATGACATCGCCCAGGCGTTCGGCCGGTACGCCCGCGGCCAGGAAGTGGTCTTGCCCCAGGTGCACCGCGCTGATCGTCAGCACGCCCACTTGTGACTGCTGCGCCAACAGGGCGGGCAGCTGCAACAGGCTCGACGTCACCAGGGGGACGGCCACCGCCTCCTGCAACTCGCGCTGAAGAAGCACCAGGAAGCCGCAGCTGGTGGTGATGGCCCTGGCGCCTTCGCGTTCCAGCTCGATCGCACATGCGCGAAAAGTACTCAGCAAGCCGCCGGCGCGCAGGGCCGCCGCACTGGTGACCACCCTGGCGGGCCACGCGCCGCCGGCGATGCGGTGCCGCACCGGCACACCGAAACTGCCAGGATGGCCGATGTCGCCCAGCGGACGCGGGAAACACGTGTCGAGCATCAGCACGCCGAGGAAACCCTCGCGCGCACCCTCGCTCACCGGGGGTAATACCGGGTCCGCCGGCGGCAAATTTGCAATTATTCTGGGGCCACTGTTCACAACCCCATTGTCCCGGAGTGACTATGAAATTCAAGCAAGCCCTGATCGCCGCCGCGTTCGCCCTGGCGTCGCAAGCCTTCGCCCAGGCCAAATGGGACCTGCCGGCGGCCTACCCCGCCACCAACTACCACACCGAGAACCTCGTGCAGTTCGCGAGCGACGTGGACAAGGCCACCGGCGGCAAGCTCAAGATCACGGTGCACGCCAATGCATCGCTGTTCAAGGCCCCCGAGATCAAGCGCGCCGTGCAGCAAGGCCAGGCCCAGATCGGCGAGATCCTGCTGGTGAACTACCAGAACGAGTGGCAGATCTTCGGCGCGGACGGCCTGCCTTTCCTGGCCGACAGCTACGACTCCGCGATGAAGCTGTACAAGGCGCAAAAGCCCCTGCTGGACAAGAGGCTCGGCGAGCAGGGCATGTTCATCCTGTATGCCGTGGCGTGGCCGCCGCAAGGCATCTATTCCAAGAAGCCGCTCGCCTCAGCGGCCGACATGAAGGGCCTGAAGTGGCGTGCCTACAGCCCGGCCACGGCCCGCATCGCCGAACTGGTGGGCGCGCAGCCCGTCACGGTGCAGGCGGCCGAACTCTCGCAGGCCATGGCGACCGGGGTGGTTGATTCGTACATGTCCTCGGGCTCCACCGGGTTCGATACCAAGACGTATGAACACATCAAGAACTGGTACGACACGCAGGCTTGGCTGCCGAAGAACGCGGTGCTGGTCAACCGCGCCGCATTCAATGCCCTGGACAAGGCCACGCAGGACGCCGTGATGAA
>DATILF010000331.1:0-8407 GCA_035476755.1 Ramlibacter sp. | reverse complement strand
CAGGCCGCACGCCACGATGAAAGCGCCGAACAGCCAGGCGATCCAGCCGAACGGGATGTCGTGGCGTTTGCGGACGAAATTCAGGATCGACCACGGGATCAGCAGGTACGCCAGGGCGATCAGGCTGTCGCTGGCAACGTGGAGCCAAAGCAGGGGTGGCGATGCCGTGATGCAAAACGAGTGCGGCAAGAGACGGGCGCCCAGACTGGACTGGGTCCAGATTGCGGTGCCCAGGAGCACCGCGCCTGTGATCGCCGTGGTGGCGACCAACTGCGACTTGGAGGGTGTCATCGGCTCATTCTAGGGATGAGCGGGCGGATGCGCATCAAAGAGTGTGCGTTGCGGATCGTTGGCGATCAGCAAGGCATTTCAGAGAAATCCGGCCATGGCGGCCAGCACGGCCTCGGGATGGCTCAGTTGCGGAAAATGGCCTTGGGACGGGATGATGGACAGCTTGGCCTGGGGCAGATGCTTGAGGAGGTAACGCCCCACCTCCAGCGGCACGAAGTCGTCCTCCTCGGGCTGCAGCAGGAGCACCGGCAGCGCCAGCCGGCTCATCTTGTGGCGCAGGTCCATCTGGAAAGTCATGCGAGCCAGCGGAAGCGCGATGTCGGGGCGCATGGCCGCGATGCACTGGGCATGTTCGGCGGCCAACTCGGGGCGATCGGGGTTCTTCATCGCCGCCGGCGCAGCGCCGCGCAGCCAGCCGAAGAAGTCCACCGAGACCGCCTCGTAGATCGCGTCCAGGTCGGCCCGGTCGAACCCCCCGACATAGTCGCCGTGGTTGCACAGGCAGGGGGTGGCGCCCAGCCAGACGAACTTCTCGAACAGCGCGGGCCGTTGCAGGTACGCCACCGCCGAGATCATGGCGCTGATCGAGTGTGAAATGACCGACACCCGGGGCAACGCGAGCACGTCGCAGATATCGATCAGGTCCTGCGCGTGGCCTTCCAGCTTGCCGTAGTGCAGCCGTGAAAACGCCCGGATGTCGGAGCCGCCGCAACCCGTCAGGTCATACAGCACCACCCGCCAATCGCGTTCGTAGGCGGGGGTGATGTGACGCCAGAAGGTCTGGTTGCTGCCAAACCCATGCGCGAACACCAAGGTACGCTCAGCCTTCGGGTTGCCGGCAACAGTAACGTTGTTGGTTCGCAGCCGGTCGGTCATGGCCCGTCGTACCTCCATCGTTCGAGGCGGCGGCCGGGCACCTGCAGGCCCGTACCAGCGCCCGATGTGCCCATTATGCGACTCCCGGCGCCACACGTGCCGGCCAGCAGCCAGTTAACGCGCAGGCTTTTTGCGACGCAGTGCCCGCAAGTTCCGTGGCTCCCATGGCCGCACGGCCAGCACCAGCGTCATGCTGTTCTTCTCGGCGATCGGCAACGGGCCGTCCTGCTGGTTCATCTCGGCGAACTCGTGCGCCACGCTCTTCAGGCGGCCGAGCAGGGCGGCGCGCGACTGCGCCGACAGGCTGCCGAACACCTGCAGCATCAGCTCGTTGTCGCCGCTGAAGTGCGACTGGAAGTAGTCCATCTGCGCGTACTTGCGGAACTGCTGCTGGAACGGGCCGTCGGGTAGCCAGCGGAATGTGCCGCTCACGCGCAGGCGAAACCGGTTGTTCGGCTGCAGCTCGATCATCTTCAGGCGGTCCAGCCGGGCCAGCAGCTCGATGCATTCGGCGCGCGTCAGCGCGTAGTTTTCGACGATGTGCTCCAGCGTCCAGTAGCTCAGCACGGCGCAAGCCACCAGCATCAGCTTCGGGTCTTCGATGAGTTCCTGCTCCTGCTCCAGCGTCATCTGCGAGATCAGGCTGGTGCGGGCGACCACCGACGCGGCCAGGTCGGTGAACTCCATGCCCAGCAAGGCGCAGGTGGCGTCGATGCGGTGCAGGCTCAGCTCGTTCTGGGCAAAAAGCCGCTTGACGGTGGCTTCGCTGAGTTGAAGATGCTGGGCCACACGGGCGTAGGTGATGCGGCGCGCGCGCAGTTCGCGCTTGAGCGCATCCATGAGGGCGACGGAATGGGGCATGGCAAAAAGTATCGCCGGCTGATACCGCCCGGCATATAGGTATCAACCATTGAGATTCAGGCGGCTTTCTGGATTTTTGGCTGGAAACTCCGGCTTCTGAACCACAAACACAGGGGAAAAAAGATGCACCACTTGAGCGGCCTCGACGCCACCTTCCTCTACATCGAAACGCCGGAGATGCCCATGCACGTGGGCAGCGTTCACCTGTTCGACCTGCCCGAGGGCTACCAGGGCGACTTCTATGACAACGTGCGCGAGCACATCGCCAAGCGCATGCACCTGGCGCCGCTGTTCCAGCGCAAGCTGGCCCTGATGCCGTTCGAGCTGGCCAACCCGGTGTGGGTGGACGACGAAGACGTGGACCTGGACTATCACCTGCGCCGTGTCTCGCTGGCGCGTCCCGGCAGCATGCTGCAGCTGGAACAGATGATCGGGCGGCTGCATTCCAGCCTGATCGACCGCAGCCGCCCGCTGTGGGAGTTCTACGTGATCGAGGGCTTTCACACCGGGCAGGTGGCCTTCTATACCAAGATCCATCATGCGGCCATGGACGGCGCCGCCGGCGTGGCGCTGGGGCAGGCCGTGTTCGACCTGACGCCCGTGCCGCGCGCGGTCAAGCCGCCGCGCCAGCGCGCGCGCACCAACCGCTACCAGTTGGGCATGGCCGAACTGGCCGGCGCGGCGTTGTCGAATACCGTGACCCAATACGTGAAGCTCGCGCGCATGCTGCCGGACATGGGGCGTGCCGCCAAGAGCCTGCTCAAGCGCGAGGACGACGATCTGGGCAAGCGCCGCTTCGTCGCGCTCAAGCGATTCAAGCTCGGGCCGCGCACGCCGATCAACGGCGCGATCACCAATGCGCGCTCGTTCGCCGGCGCTGGTGTCTCGCTGGCCGAGGTGAAGGAGATCACGCGCGCCACGGAAACCACGGTGAACGACGTGGTGCTGGCCATGTCCTCCGCGGCGCTGCGCCGCTACCTGGCGGACGAAGATTGCCGCCCCGCGACATCGCTGATCGCCGGCGTGCCGGTGAGCCTGCGCGAGGCCGGCAACACGG
The DNA here is from genome assembly GCA_035476755.1 of Ramlibacter sp. GTDB lineage: Bacteria > Pseudomonadota > Gammaproteobacteria > Burkholderiales > Burkholderiaceae_C > Ramlibacter. The sequence continues at coordinate 5,322 of DATILF010000331.1, read as the reverse complement.
ACCTGAACAACCAGGTGTCGATGATGTTGATCGGCCTGGCAACGGACATCAAGGATCCGCTGGAGCGACTGGCCGCGATCAAGGCCAACTCGGTCGCCGCGAAGGAAGTCAACAGCCAGATCAAGACGGCGATCCCGATGGACTTCCCCTCGTTCGGCGCGCCCTGGCTGATGAGTGGCCTGGCGTCACTGTACGGGCGTTCGAAGCTGGCCAACGTGATTCCGCCGCTGGCGAATGTGGCCATCTCCAACGTGCCGGGCTCGCCGGTACCGCTGTACCTGGCCGGCGCCAAGGTCGCCACCTACCTCCCCGTGTCCATCCCGGGCCATGGGATAGGGCTGAACATCACGGTGCAAAGCTATGACGGCGTGCTGGGCTTCGGCATCACGGCCTGCCGGCGCGCGGTGCCGGATCCGCAGGCGCTGGCGGTATACCTGAAGGAGGCGTTGGCCGAGTTGCTGGCTGCGGTGCGGGCGGCGGCGGAGCAGGAGACGGCTGTGGAGGCGCCGAAGAAGGCGAAGGCAGCGGTTGCCAAACGGAAGGCGGTTGGGGCGCGGACACCGGCGGCCAAGGCAGCCAAGACCAAGCGGGCGAAACTGAGCGTTGTGGCTGGGTAAGAGGCTAGACGCCCGCTGGAATTGCTTGCGCAATCAGCCCGTGTCCTACACCACTGCGCGCTCCGGAGTCCGAGCATCGACTCCCGTTTGCTTCACTTCTCCTGAAAGGAGTTTTTCATGAACCCGCAAGACAACCGCAGTGGTCAACAAGGTGCGATGGGCACGCAACAGGGTGGCGGCAACCAGCCCGGCGGCCAGGCCCAGCAGTTCAGCAGTGGCAGCGGGCAGCAGGGCGGCCCCTCCACCCCCGCGAGCAGCCAGCAAGGGTCGCAGCAGGAAGCGTACAGCCCGAGCAGCGGGCAGCAAGGCGCAGCGCTCAGCCGCCGCGGCGGCAGCGGCATGCCCTCGCTGTTCGGTACGCGCGGCAGTCCGTTCGACATGCTGCGCCGGCTGGACGAGGACGTGGACCGGCTGTTCCAGCAGATCTGGGGCGGCGGCCGCAGCCTTGTGCGCGGGCGCGGCGCCGAGGCGCCCTCGATGTGGGTGCCGCAAGTGGAGGTGTGCGAGGAAGGCGGCAAGCTGCACGTGTATGCGGACCTTCCCGGCCTGAAGAAGGAAGATGTGAAACTCAGCCTGGAAGGCGACCAGCTCGTGTTGCAGGGCGAGCGCCAGTCGAGCCGTGAAGAGGGCCAGCAGGGCGGCAGCTTCTTCCACAGCGAGCGCAGCTACGGCAGCTTCCTGCGCAGCATCCCGCTGCCCGAGGGCGTCGATCCGCAGACCGCCCAGGCGAACTTCAAGGATGGCGTACTCGACGTGACCTTCGAAGCGCCTCGCAGGCCACAGCAGCAGAGCCGGCAAATCGAGATCAGGTAGGCGGCCGGACACTCGACGCGCGCAGGCCCCGGGCGGTTTTCAACGCTGCATGCCGCCGCCAGGGCAGGCGCGCATCCGCTTCAATAGTCCGCGACCACCCAAGCGCGACTCATGTGACCGGCCATGTTGGCGAGGCGATCGCGGGCGACGCTCGTGTGTATAGCATAATGGACAAACTGCTAGGCAGTGACTAGAATGCCATACAAATGCCCGCCTCGCCACAACTGGGCTCGGCCCTTGATCGCCAACTTCTCATCCAGCTGGGCGAGCGCCTGCGGCGCACGCGTTTGCGGCAGGGCCTAACGGCTGTGGCGTTGGCGCAGCGCGTGGGGATTTCGCGCATGACGCTCAACGCCGTAGAGGCAGGCGAGCCTGCGCCAACCATGGGGACTTATCTGCGTGTCATGTCCGCATTGGGGATCGCCGGTGATTTGGCGCTTCTTGCAAGCGGCGAGCTTCAGGCGGATCGGATCGGCGATGCGGCGACGAGGGTGGTGGTGACTGCGAAGGACGCGCAGCACGATATCCAGGACCTTCAAAGCCTGATGCTCCACGAAGAGGCTGTCAGGCTGCTGCGGCAACGCCCGGAGTTGATCACAAGCGCTTTGGAAACTTTGGACAAGTGGCGTGCGTCGGCAAACGTTCACAGCCGCCCGCTTTGGGACGAGTGGTCCGTGATCCTCAACCGCAGAGACTGGCGCCGTGCGGTGGCACGAACGCGCAGATCGCGCGAACTGCGCCAAGCGTCGCCCTTGCCGGTCCTGCTGTCGCCGGACACCCGCGACCGGATCATGGAAGAAGTCCGGCAGTTGAGGCGAGGCGTCACGCTGGGCCAAATGGCTCCTGTTTCGCGCACTCGCGAGGGGCGCGCGAAGGATGCGTCATGAATCGCGAGAACCTCGAGCACCTCATCCGCGCCGCAGCAGAGGTCACGAACGAGTATGAATTCGTGATCGTCGGCAGCCAGTCGATCCTTGGGCCGATTCCTAATCCGCCCGCCGAGCTCAAGATGTCAATGGAGGCGGACATCTATCCGATGAACGCCGAGGAGAAAGCCGACAAGATCGATGGCGCCCTCGGCGAGGGCTCTCGCTTTCACGATACGTATGGCTACTACGCTCAAGGGGTTGGCTCTAACACTGCGTGCTTGCCAGAAGGTTGGAAGGGCAGATTGCAGCGAATCCAGAACGGCGCAACAAATGGCCGCGTCGGCTATTGCCTGGAGGTGATCGACCTTTTCATGGCGAAGACGGCGGCGAACAGGGAGAAGGACCGGGAGTTCAACATCGCGTTGCTGCGCTACGGATACGTGTCGCTGGACGCGGCCATCGACATGGTCGCACTGATGCCCATCGATGACGCGCAGAAGAAAGCGATGCGCGCGCGCATCAGGCGGTGGGTGAAGATTCTTGAGGATAGGGGTTACCGATTGCCCTGAGCGCGATACTCGACGCGTGCAGGCAACTGGGATTTCAACGCCGCATGTCGCCGCCAGGGCAGGCGCGCATCCGCTTCAATAGTCCGCGACCACCCGGGGAGTCTGGGTCTGTGTATTCATGCGCTCAGTTTTCGACCCAGGTGCCCTTGTGATCCAGCGGCATGCGTGCGCGGCCGCCCTGGTAGTGGCCGCCGGCCTTGGCGGGTGTGCGGCCGACCGGGTTTCCGGCGTACCGCCCGCCGCGGCTGCCGCGGCACCCGTTATGGGTGCGCCCTCAAACTGCCGCTTCAATATCGAGGCCGTCGAGGACCTGCGCGAAGGCGTCGACCTCGGCTCTATGGGCCGCACGCGTATCGGCGGGGAGCACTTCCGTGGCTGGTTCAACGACGGAATTCTGGCCATCCCTGGCCACAGTGTGCAGCCCGCACCGATCAAGATCCGTATCGAGGTGAGCAAGGCTTACATCCAGGCGCTACACAGCCTCAAGTCGGCAAACATCGTCGTGAAGGTGCGCCTGACTAGCGTGCAGGGTACGTCCACGCAGAAGATGTACCGCGGCGTGAATGCGAGCCTGAACTGGTCGAGCTCGGAAAGTGAAGTGCAGGCGGCTTTCGACGGCGCCCTGGCCGACCTCCGGCGACAGGTCGGTGCTGATTTGTCGGCGTTGTGCAGCGGGTGATTCGGGCCGGCTGAAATACTCAATGCGCGCCGGCACTGGGGGCATCATCGGCGCACTCGGTCCTACGCCGAGACGTTCCCGGGCAGCGCGGTGGGAAGTTCAGCCCAGGTCCAGCGCCTTGACGTTCGCCAGGGCCACGTTGCGTAGCGGTCGATCACGCCGCTGGACGCTTGCACTCCGCGTCCCGGCGTCTCAAGCCCCGGCTGCCGCCAACTCGCCGTAGGCGTGACCGATCCACATCTTCAGGCGCTGCCGCTCCATCATGCCCAGGCCAGCGCCATCCGCGGCCGACGCATTCCTGGCCGCCCAGAAGCTGCTGTTATGTGCGTCGATCTTCTGCACCACGGCGTCCTGCAGGTGCTTGAGGGAAATGACTTTGGCGCCCATCTCCAGCGCACGCGCGAGCTGGCCGGACTTTTCGAGTTGGCTGAAATCGTCGCCGCGCAGCTGATTGCGTACCAGCACGTAGTTCACGCGTGCGCCAAAGCGGTCCAGCAGGCGGGCCAGCAGATCCACCGAATCGCGGCCGGCGTCCATCACGTGCCAGTAGGTCAGCGTGAAGAAGCCGCTTTCCTGCATGTCCAGCACGCCGGAATCGTCCATCCACTTCACCAGCGGCGCGTCGGTCTGGGCCGCCAGATCGACCAGCACCCGGCGCCCCAACTGCTCGACGGCGGTTTCGACGATCTCGTCGAGCGCTTCGTAGCGGTCGATCAGCACCGGCGACGCGTAGTCCGCGTAAAAGCGCAGCAGCGCGCCGTGGGAGCGGTCGGTGTCGAAACCGACAAAGGGAAGATCGTGATCGATGAAATACTGCGCCAGAAGACGCGACACCATGGACTTGCCAACGCCGCCCTTTTCGCCGCCGATCAGGTGGATTTTTGTTGAGATGAGGGTGTCGGACTTGGGGTTTTGCATGAATGGGGCTGGGTTGATACGTCTGCGATTGTGTTGCACTTCTTGTGCCAGCCAGCTCGCCAGTGCCGGGGCGAGCCGCGGATATATTGCTGGCCATGGCAAACACAAGCCGAAACCAGAGCAGCTTTGCCGGCCGCGTCCTGCGGCGCGGCCGCGAGGAGCGCCTGGCCCAGGCGGCGGGCGGCCTGACCTTTGCGACGGTGGTGTCGATGGTGCCGCTGCTGGCGGTGAGCTTTGCGCTGTTCGCACAGATCCCGGCCCTGCGCCCGACCGGGGACGCGATCCGCGATCACCTGTTGCGCGGCCTGCTGCCGGCGGACATCACCCGAACAGTACTGAAGCACCTGGCGCAGTTCACCGGCAACGCCAGCGGGCTCACCCTGGTGGGCTTTGGCGTCCTGCTGGTGTCGGCGCTGATGCTCCTGCTGAGCGTGGAGAACACCCTCAACCGCACCTGGCAGGTGAAGAAGCCGCGCCCGGTGCTGCGCCGGTTGGCGCTGTACGCGGGCATGCTGCTCACCGGGCCGGTGGCCATTGGCGCCAGCTTGTGGGCCACGTCCTATCTTCTGAGTGTCTCCAGCGCGCTGGTGGGGACGCGCCCCGCCTGGATGCCGCATGCCCTGACCCTGGGGCCCGTGGTCCTGGGCGCTGCCGGCTTCGCCTGCCTGTTCCGCTTCGTGCCGCACACCGTGGTGCGCTGGCGCGATGCGATCGCGGGCGGTCTGCTCGCCGGCGTCGCCTTCGAGTGTGGCAAGCGCGGCTTTGCGATCTACCTGGCCAAGGTGCCCACCTATCGAACGATCTACGGCGCCTTCGCGCCGCTGCTGGCCTTTTTGGTGTGGGTGTACTACTCGTGG
>DATILF010000330.1:0-5029 GCA_035476755.1 Ramlibacter sp. | reverse complement strand
TGTTCCAGTGGCGCGCGCACCGCAGCCATCCCGTGGGCATGACCGACGACGGCTATGTCCTCGAATGGCGCAACAGCGACGCCGGAACCAACCCCTTCGGCGGCAATGCCGATGCCAAGACCCACCAGCCCAAGTACATGTGGGACGCGGGCAAGGTCGGCTACAAGTCCATCACGGCCGACCAGCTGCGCAAGGGCGATCACTTCCTGATTCGCGAACAGAATGCCGTGCCCTTCGACCCGAACGCGGGCTGGAAGGAAGGCGACATGATCCCCGACTACATCACGAGCCGGGCGGATGCCAAGGGCTCGGCCGCCGACAACCAGTCCATCTCCAGCTGGAAGGACGGGATGTGGACGGTGGTGATGATCCGGCCGCTCGGCCTGGCCAACGCGGACGACAAGGTGCTCAAGGAAGGCGGTGTCTACAACGTCGGCTTCGCCGTGCACGATGACAACATCACCACGCGCGGCCACCACATTTCCTTTGTGAAGACACTGGGCCTGGGCGCCAAGGGCGCCAAGGGCGCCAAGGTCGACATCAACGCGGTCAAGCTGCCTTGAGCACCCGGATAAACGGGGCATACCTACGGAGAAACGAGCCATGAATATCCACGCTTCCTTCACGACCGCCCTGGCATCCGCCACGGTGGCAGCCTTGTTGGGTCTGGCGCTGCCCGCCCAGGCGCAGGACGTCGCCGCCGCCGAGGCCCTGGCCAAGAAGAGCAACTGCATGAAGTGCCATTCGATCTCGGCCAAGAAGGAAGGCCCGCCGTTCAAGGAGACCGCCGCCAAGTACAAGGGCAAGGCGGACGCCGAGGCCAAACTCATCACCCACCTGACGACCAACCCCAAGATCAAGGTCGATGGCAAGGAAGAAGAGCACGACAACCTGAAGACCAAGAACGAGGCCGAGGTGCGCAACGTCGTCAAGTGGATCCTGGCCCAGTAGCGGCGCCGAGTTGAACAAGAAGAACAACCATGAAGCTCAAGATACGGGACAGGCTGAGGACAAGACTCGGGACGTACGCACCGCTCAAGCTCGCGATCGTGGCCGTGGTACTGGGGCTGCTGATCGGGGCGGGCGGCCTGGCCGCCACCGCCACCGCCCTGGCCTGGACCAATACCGAGCAGTTCTGCATCGGCTGCCATGAGATGAAGAACAACGTGTACGCGGAGTACAAGGGCACGATCCACGACACCAACCGCACCGGCGTGCGCGCCATCTGTTCCGACTGCCACGTACCCAAGGAAATCGGGCCCAAGCTCGTGCGCAAGGTGCATGCCACCTGGGAACTCTACGGCGCGATGATCGGAAAGATCAACACCAAGGAGAAGTTCGAGGCGCACCGCCACGAAATGGCGGTGCGGGTTTGGACCAGCATGAAGGAAACCGACTCGCGCGAATGCCGCAACTGCCACACGCGTGACGCGATGAGCAAGGACCTGCAGTCGCAGAAGGCCCAGGCGCGCCACGCCACGGCCGTGAAGGATGGAAAGACGTGCGTGGAGTGCCACTTCGGCATCGCGCACAAGGAGCCCGACGGGCCGGGCCCGAAAGAGCTCTTCTCGACCTCGAAACAGGCTCCGGCCCCCTGACAGCCCGGCCCAACAACAGCAAGACAGGGAGATCCGCATGCCGCCACCCATCGCAAGCACCGTTGACGCCCCGCTGGGCGCGCTCTCGCCGGCCCGGGAAGCGGTGACGCCGATCCCCCGCTATCTGGAGCAGGTGTACTGGTGGGCCTATGTCCACCCGAACGCGGTACAGCTGTTCGAGCGCGAATGGCTGGTCAACCTGATCCTGTTCGGCAACTACGGGCGGCTGCGCGATGCGGCCCTGGCGGACCTGGGCGAAGAGGTCACGGGCGACACCCTGCAGGTGGCGTGCGTGTACGGCAACCTCACACCCCGGCTGCGCCGCCGGCTGGCGCCGGACGCCAGCCTGGACGTGGTGGACATCCTGCCGATCCAGCTGAAGAACCTGGCCGGCAAGCTGCCCGCCGACGACCGCGTGGCCCTGCTCCAGGGGGACGCCTCGTCGCTGGCCTGCCCGGATGCCAGCTACGACCAGGTACTGATGTTCTTCCTCTTGCACGAGCAGCCCGAGCACGTGCGCCGCGCCACCCTGGCCGAAGCCCTGCGCGTGACGCGGCCCGGCGGCAAGATCGTCATCGTGGACTACCACCGGCCCGTGCGCTGGCATCCGCTGCGGATGTTGATGACAGGGGTGTTCCGCAAGCTCGAGCCGTACGCGATGGACCTGTGGGACAACGAGATTGCGGCGTTCATGCCGGCCCACACGCCGCCCGCCGCCGTCGAAAAGCAGACCTACTACGGAGGGCTGTACCAGAAACTGGTGCTGACCCGCTGATGGAGACCTTCACAGCCGATGTGGCGATCATCGGCGCGGGGGGCGCCGGGCTGCGCGCGGCCATTGCCGTGGCGCAGGCCAATCCCACACTCGGCATCGCGCTCATCTCCAAGGTGTACCCGATGCGCAGCCACACGGTGGCGGCCGAGGGTGGCGCCGCCGCGGTGACGCAGCCGCACGACAGCCTGGAGGCGCACTTCCACGACACGGTGGCCGGCGGCGACTGGCTGTGCGAGCAGGACGTGGTGGAATTCTTCGTGGGCCAGGCCCACGAAGAGATGGTGCAGATGGAGCATTGGGGCTGCCCCTGGAGCCGCAAGCCCGACGGCCACGTGAACGTGCGCGCCTTTGGCGGCATGAAGATAGAGCGCACCTGGTTCGCGGCCGACAAGACCGGCTTCCACATGCTGCACACGCTGTTCCAGACGTCGATCCAGTACCCTTCCATCCGCCGTTTCGACGAGCACTTCTGCATCGATCTGGTGGTGGACGAGGGCCGCGTGCAAGGCGTGGTGACCATCGAGATCGCCACCGGCGAGTTCCGCCTGATCCAGGCGAAGTCGGTGATCATTGCCACCGGCGGCGCGGGCCGCGTGTTCCGTGAGAACACCAATGGCGGCATCGTCACCGGCGACGGCATGGCCCTGGCCTACCGCCACGGCGTGCCCCTGCGCGACATGGAGTTCGTGCAATACCACCCCACCTGCATGCCGGGCACCGGCCTGCTGTTCACCGAGGCCTGCCGCGGCGAAGGCGGGTTCCTCCTGAACAAGGACGGCTACCGCTACCTGCAGGACTACGGGCTGGGCCCGGCCGAGCCGACGCCGCGCAACAAGGCGATGGAGCTGGGCCCGCGCGACCGCCTGAGCCAGGCCTACTGGCACGAAAAGCAGAAGGGCCGCACTGTGGCCGGTCCGCACGGCGACGTGGTCCACCTCGACCTGCGCCATCTGGGCGAGCAGAAGCTGCGCGAGCGCCTGCCCCAGATCTACGAACTCGCCGTCGAATACCTCGGCGTCGATCCGGCCACGCAGCCCATTCCGGTGCTGCCCGCCGTGCACTACACGATGGGCGGCATCACGGCCGACGGCAAGACCGCCTCGCCGCTGCCCGGCCTGTATTCGGCGGGCGAGTGTTCCAGCGTCGGCATCCATGGCGCCAACCGACTGGGCTCCAACTCGCTCACCGAGCTGCTGGTGTTCGGCAAGGTGGCGGGCCTGCAAGCGGCCGCCTTCGCCGCCAGCATGCCGCCGGGCAACACCCCAAGGCTGGAGCGGCTGGCCATGGATTCGCAACGCGGCGCCGAAGCGCTGGTGCAACGCACCCACGGAGGGGAGCGCATTGCCACGATCCGCCGCGAGATGGCCAAGAGCATGGAAGACGGCTGCGGCATCTACCGCACGGCCGCCACCCTGCAGGCCACGTGCGACAAGCTGGCCGAGTTGAAGGAACGGGCACGCACCATGCGTATCGACGATCACTCCCAGGCCTGGAACACCGAATGGCTGCTGGCCATCGAGCTGGGTTACCTGCTGGACGTGGCGCAGGCGATGGCGCATTCGGCGCTGAACCGGCGCGAGTCGCGCGGCTCCCACCAGCGGCTGGACGGCTTCACGGAACGCGACGACGCCCAGTACCTGAAGCATTCTCTGGCCCTCTACCAGGGGGCCGATGCCCCGCGCATCGACTACGGGCCGGTGCGCATCACGTCTTCGCCGCCGGGCACCCGCGCCTATGGCGCGGCCGGCGAAGAGGCCGACCGCAAGGCCAAGGAGGTGGCCCATGCCTGACACACCGCGCATCGAGATCCAGGTGCTGCGCTACCGGCCCGAGCAGGAGAACGAGCCGGTCTGGCAGAGCTACTACGTGCCCTACACCGAGGACATGTCGGTGCTGCAGGGCCTGCAGCACATCAAGGACGACATCGACGGCACGCTGAGCTTTCGCTGGTCATGCCGGATGGCCATTTGCGGCAGCTGCGGCATGATGATCAACGGCAAGCCGCACCTGTCATGCCAGACCTTCCTGCGCGACTTCCTGCCCGGCCCCGTGCGGGTGGAAGCGCTGGCCCACTTCCCGATCGAGCGCGACCTGGTGGTGAACGCCGAGGGCTTCATCGGAAAGCTCGAAAGCATCAAGCCCTACATCATCCCGAAAGAGCCGCGCACGCTGGAGCAAGGCGAGTACCTGCAGACGCCCACGCAGCTGGCGCAGTTCGAGCAGTACAGCGCCTGCATCAACTGCATGCTGTGTTACGCGGCCTGCCCGCAGTTCGGCCTGGACCCGGAATTCACCGGCCCCGGGGTGCTGGCGCTGCTGCACCGCTACAACGCCGACTCGCGCGATGGCGGGCGCGAAGCGCGCATGGAGATCCTCAACGCCGAGGAAGGGGTCTGGAGCTGCACGGCCGTGGGCTACTGCTCCGAGGTCTGCCCCAAGCACGTGGACCCGGCCAACGCGGTGAACCAGAACAAGATGAACAGCGCCAAGGACTATTTCCTGCGCTTCCTCTCCCCGAAAGGAGCCGCGAAATGAACGGCAGGCCCAGCGCCGGGAACGGCTACCGTCGCCCCATGCAAGGCTGGTGGATGCGCGACCGCTTCTTCATGCGCTACATGCTGCGCGAAATCACCGCCGTGGCCGTGCTCGTCTATGC
>DATILF010000329.1:0-10348 GCA_035476755.1 Ramlibacter sp. | reverse complement strand
ATTCGGGTGCTACATGAGCATGGTGTTGCGGATCAGGCCGACAGCCAGGCCCTCGATCTCGAAGGGCTCTCCCGGCTCCACCACGATGGTGGGGTAGTCGGGGTTCTCCGCGTGCAGCTCGATCAGGTGCTTGTTGCGCCGGAAGCGCTTCACGGTCACATCGTCGCCGAGACGGGCCACGATGATCTGGCCGTTCTTCGCGTCCTTGGTGGCTTGCACCGCCAGCAGGTCGCCATCCATGATGCCGGCGTCGCGCATCGACATGCCGCGCACCTTCAGCAGGTAATCGGGCCGGCGCTGGAACAGGCTGTTTTCGACGTAATAGGTCTGGTCGACGTGCTCCTGCGCGAGAATGGGCGAGCCTGCCGCCACCCGGCCGATCAGGGGCAGCGCCAGCTGCGCGAGGCCTTGCAGCGGCAGGGAGAACTGCTTGTTGCGCGATTCGTTGATGGAACGCAGCGCATCGCTTCGCAGGCGGATGCCGCGCGATGTGCCGCTGACGAGTTCGATGACGCCCTTGCGGGCCAGTGCCTGCAGGTGTTCCTCGGCCGCATTGGCGGACTTGAAGCCAAGTTCGGCAGCGATCTCGGCGCGGGTGGGCGGGGCGCCGGTGCGTGAGATCGCGCTCTGGATCAGGTCCAGAATCTGTTGCTGGCGAGCGGTGAGCTTGGGCGTATCGAGCATGGTGTTTGACTCCACTGTCTTAATATCCAGTATCTGTATTTTTAAACAGTTTTTGAAAGTGCGCAAGTGATTGGCAAAAAAATCGTGGTCCTCGCGACCGGCGGAACCATCGCAGGCGCCGCATCCACGGCTCATGGCAACCTGGGTTACACGGCCGCGCAGATAGGCATCGATGAACTGCTGGCGGGCGTGCCGGCCTTGCAGGGCGTCGAGCGGGTCACCGAGCAGGTCTCGCAGATCGACAGCAAGGACATGAGCTTCGGGGTCTGGCGCACGCTGGCATTGCGTTGCGCGCACTGGCTCGCTCGGCCCGACGTCGCGGGCCTGGTCGTCACGCATGGCACGGACACGGCGGAAGAAACCGCATTCTTCCTGCAGCACGTGCTGGCGCCCGCCAAGCCGGTGGTGATCGCCTGCGCCATGCGCCCGGCGACGGCACTGTCGCCCGATGGCCCGCAAAACCTGGTCGATGCGCTCGCGGTCGCCGCCTCCGACGGTGCGCGTGGCGTGGTGCTCGTGTGCGCCGGCGTCATTCACTCGGCACTGGACGTGAGCAAGCAGCACACGTTCCGCGTGGACCCGTTCGTCTCGGGCGATGCCGGGCCCGTGGGCTATGTGGAGGAGGGGCAGCTGCGGCTGGCGCGGGAGTGGCCCGTGTCTGCCGTGCTTGCGATCCCGCAGGCGCTCGCCGAAGACGGCGCGTGGCCGCGGGTAGAGATCGTCATGAGCCACGCCGGCGCCGAGGGCCGCTGGGTGCGCGCCCTGGTCAAGGAGGGCATCGACGGCCTGGTGGTGGCCGCCACGGGCAACGGAATGATGCACCGCGACCTGGAAGCGGCCCTGCTGGAGGCGCAGTCCAGGGGCGTGATCGTGGTGCGCGCCACGCGGTGTACCCAGGGCCGGGTGATCGGCCTGCCGGGCGACACACTGCCCGTGGCCGCGTCGGCATCGCCCGCGAAGGCGCGCATCGCGCTGATGCTGGAATTGATGGGTGCCCCAGGCTGAGAGCCTCCGGCGCCCGGCCCCTCGAGTCGAACTCTCAGCTGGACAGTGCCTGCAGTGCCCGCGCTGTGATTTCTTCCACCGTGCCGGTGCCGCTGATCGCGCGGTATCGGGGTGCGTTGACCGGGTCGGTCTGGGCCCAGCTGGAGTAGTAGTCCACCAGGGGGCGGGTCTGCGCGGCGTAGACCTCCAGCCGCTTCTTGACCGTTTCTTCCTTGTCGTCGTCGCGCTGGATCAGCGGCTCGCCCGTGACGTCGTCGATGCCTGCCACCTTGGGCGGATTGAACTTCACGTGGTAGGTGCGGCCCGAGGCGGTGTGCGAACGGCGCCCGCTCATCCGTTCGATGATGGCTTCGAAGGGCACGTCGATTTCCAGCACGTAATCCAGTTTCACGCCTGCGGTCTTCATCGCGTCGGCTTGCGGAATGGTGCGGGGAAAGCCGTCGAACAGGAAGCCGTTGGCGCAGTCGGGTTGGGCCAGCCGTTCCTTGACCAGGCCGATGATGATGTCGTCACCCACGAGCGCCCCGGAGTCCATGACTTTCTTGGCCTCCAGCCCCAGCGGCGTACCCGCCTTCACGGCGGCCCGCAGCATGTCGCCGGTGGAGATCTGCGGGATGCCGTACTTCTGGCAGATGAAGGTCGCTTGCGTGCCTTTGCCTGCGCCGGGCGCGCCCAACAAAATCAATCTCATGGATGTCCTCGGAATGTTAGAAATCAGCGGGCGCTGCGGGCCGGACCGTCGCCGCCCGGCCGTTGCGCTTCATCGCGCAAAGGATAGCATGCGTCCCCTTGGGCCTCGCTTACGTGGCCGTGGCTGCCCAGAGGGCGCGCACGCGCGCCAGGTCCTGCGGCGTGTCCACGCCAACGCCCGGCGCCGAGCCGCTCACGTGGACGGCGATCCGGTGGCCATGCCAGAGCGCGCGAAGTTGCTCCAGGGCCTCGGTGCCCTCGACCGGAGCGGGTGAGAGCTTGGGGAACAGGCGCAGGAAACCGGCCCGGTAGCCGTAGATGCCCACGTGCCGCAAAGGATTGGGCGTCGGCAAGGCCGAGATGCCGCCTGCGTTGCCGTCACGCCACCACGGGATAGGGGCGCGGCTGAAGTACAGGGCCAGGCCTTGCAGGTCGAGCACGACCTTCACGACATTCGGGTTGGTGAAGTCGGCCACGCTGTCGATCGCATGCGCGGCGGTGCTCATGCTGGCTTCGGGGCGCGTTTTCAGCAGGGCGGCGACTGCGTCGATGAGGACGGGGTCTATGAGGGGCTCGTCGCCCTGGACGTTCACCACGATGTCGTCAGCGGCCAGGTCCAGCAGCTCGCAGGCCTCGGCCAGGCGATCGCTGCCGGAGGGGTGGTCCATGCGGGTCAGCACGGCTTCCACGCCGTGGGCCGCGCAGGCCTGCACGATGGACGCACTGTCGGCGGCCACCACGACCCGCGAGGCCGTGGAGGCTTTGGCACGCTGGGCCACGCGCACCACCATGGGTTGCCCGCCAATGTCCGCGAGCGGCTTGTCGGGCAGGCGCGTGGACGCCAGCCGGGCTGGAATCAGGACAACGAAACCCATGGCAGTCGATCAAACGAGCGGCGTGCGCGTGGGCAGGCGCTCCAGCTCCTCGTCGGTGAGCGTGCGGGCTTCTTCTTCCAGCAGGATCGGGATGCCGTCCCGGATGGGATAGGCCAGCCTCGCGCTGCGGGACACCAGTTCACGCTTTTCACGGTCGAAGTCCAGGTGGCCCTTGGTCACGGGGCACACCAGCAGTTCAAGGAGTTTGGGATCCATGCGTCGATGATAACTTTGCGTCCAGCAGGTGGTCCAACCGGGTCCAGAAGCCAGGATCGATCCGCAGCACCAAGGGCACGGCCCACGCCTGCGGGTGGGACCGCCAGAGTTTCACGGCGTCTTTCTCCGTGCACAGCAGCTCGTGCCCAGGGTCGGCGCGGAAAGCGGTGAACTCGTCATGGTCCGCGAGCGCCGTGGTCTGCGCGAGCGGCAGGCCGGCACCACGCAGCATCGCGAAGAAGGCTTGCGGCCTGGCGATCGCGGCCACCGCGCTCAGCGGGCGGTCCTTGAATGAGGCCAGCGTGGCCTGCGTGCCATCGGCTTGCCTTGCCTGCGCGGCCAGACGCCGCTGTACCGTGAATCCGCCCTGGGGCGTGTCGCCGGCGCGCAGCACGAGATCCACCGGGCGAGGCCAGGGCTCGCGCAGCAGCCCTGCCGGCAACAGCCAGCCGTTGCCGGTGCCCCGCTCGTCGAAAACGCAGATCTCGATATCGCGCCGCAGTGCGTAATGCTGAAGTCCGTCGTCGCACACGACCACCTGCGTCGCGGGGTAGGCTTCCAGCAGGGCCTGCGCCGCCTGTGCACGGGCGCGGGCGACGAACACGGGGACGCGGCAGTTGCGCGCCAGCAGCAAAGGTTCGTCGCCCACGTCGGCGGGCGGGCTGTCCGGCCCGACCTCAACGCAGCCGGCCGTGCGGCGTCCATAGCCGCGCGACACCACGCCCGGCCGCAAACCGCGCGCCTGCAGGTGCTCCACAACGGCCTGGACCACGGGTGTCTTGCCGGAGCCGCCCACGATCACGTTGCCGACCACGATCACCGGGACCGGCAGCCGATGGCTCTCGAAAATGCCGGCGCGATAGGCGGCTCTGCGCAAGGCGGCCAGCGCGCCGAACAACACGGACACCGGCCAGAGGACGCAAGCCAGCGCGCCGCGCCGCAACCATGCGCGCTGCAGCGCCTGCGCCATGGGCGTTAGCGCTTTCCGGCCTGCGCCGAGGATTGCGTGGCGAAGGTGATGTGGACCAGCCCGGCGCGGCGCGCGGCCTCCATCACCGTGATGACCGCCTGGTGGGGGGCGACGGCGTCGGCGCTGATGATGACCACGCTGTCCTTGCCCGCCACGGCCGCTTCGCCGAGTGCCTGTGCCACGGCTTCCACGCTGCGGCCGGTGACGGCCGTTCCCTTGATGGAGAACTTGCCCTCGCTGCTCACGGCCACGATGACTTCCTTGGGGTAGTCGCGTTGCGCATCCACATCGGCGACCGGCAGCTTCAGCTGCAGCTCGGTGAATTTGCTGTAGGTGGTGGACAGCATGAGGAAGATCAGCACCACCAGCAGCACGTCGATGAACGGGATCAGATTGATCTCCGGCTCCTCGGTCTTGCGGGGGCGAAAGTTCATGCCCGGCCTGTGCAGTGGGGGTGTTTCATTTGCCGCGCAAGGTGTTCAGGTGGCGGGCGAAGCGCTCGGCGGAGAGTTCCAGCGTCAGCAGGTACTCGTCCACGCGGCCACGGAAGTAGCGCCAGAAGATCAGCGAAGGAATGGCCACGATCAGGCCGAAGGCCGTGTTGTAGAGCGCGACCGAAATGCCGTGGGCCAGCTGCGCCGGATTGCCTCCGGTGGCCCCGCCTGCCGAAGACTGCGAGCCGAAGATCTCGATCATCCCGATCACCGTGCCCAGCAGCCCCAGCAGGGGCGCGGCCGAAGCGATGGTGGCCAGCGCGCTCAGGTAGCGTTCCAGACGGTGGGCTACGGCTCGCCCGGTGTTCTCCATGGTGGCGCGCATGTCGATCTCCGAGCAGCCCGGGTCGGAATTGAGGGCACGCAAGCCGCTGGCAAGCACTTCGCCGAGCGCGGAGTTCTGAGCCAGCTGCATCACCACGTCCGGCGCCGGCACCGACGCCCGCGAAACCGCGAGGGCCTCATCCAGCAGCTTGGGCGGCGCCACCTTGGCGGTCTTCAGGCTGATGAAGCGCTCGATGACCAGGGCGAGCGCGAGGATGGAACAGGCAACCAACGGCCAGATGGGCCAGCCTGCGGCTTGTATGATCGAAAACAAAAGAGGGTCTCCGGCGCGGTGCGAGTGCTGAGTAGCGGCCGATTATCGTGCACCGGCCGCGTTGTAGGAAAACGGCGATGGACCGTAGGATCCGACTCACAGAAGTTGTGGATAACTTTGTGTAGAAGCCTGTTCCGGCGGCCCGCCAAGCCGCGCCAATCCTTCATCGTGACAAATCGATGACAATTTGAGCAGGAAAAAACCTTTAAAAATCAATGACTTGCTCGACAGAATCAGCGTTTTCCGGGGAGCACGGCCCATCGCCCGCGAATGGGGGGCTGCTGTGGACTAAAGAAACCTGCTCGACCGTGCGGAAGGCGCATTACTTCAATGGCTGAGCCTGAGTTTCAAGGCGTGGCGCGGCGTATCTGGGCAGTTGGCGCGCTATGCCGCGCCATTGCTGATTCCCTGGAGGCCCGTTTCAATCCGGTGGCGGTGCGCGGGGAGATTTCAGGCTTCTCGCGTGCGGCCAGCGGGCATTGCTACTTCAACCTGAAGGATGCGCAGGGCCAGGTGCGCTGCGCGATGTTCCGCCGCGCAGCCGGGCTGCTCGACTTCAGCCCCCGGGACGGGGAAATGGTCGAAGTGACCGGGCGGCTGGGCGTCTATGAGCAGCGCGGCGACCTCCAGCTGGTGATCGAGAGCATGTCGCGGGCCGGGCAGGGCGCGCTGTTCGAGCAGTTTCTGCGCCTGAAGGCCCGCCTGGAAGCGCAAGGGCTGTTCGACGTGGCGCGCAAGCGCCAGGCGCCTGTTCTGCCTCGGGGCATCGGAATCGCAACATCGCCCCAAGCGGCAGCATTGCACGACGTCGTGGTGGCCCTGCGACGGCGCGTACCGCATATCCCTGTGGTGCTGGCGCCCGCGGCGGTGCAGGGCGCACAGGCGCCGGCCGACCTCGTGCGGGCGTTATCCCACCTGTACCGGCTGGCCGAGGCCGGCACCATCGACGTCATCCTGCTGGTGCGGGGCGGCGGCTCCCTCGAAGACCTGTGGGCGTTCAACGACGAACAGCTCGCCCGGACCATCGTGCAGAGCCCGGTTCCCCTGATCTGCGGTGTCGGCCACGAAACCGACTTCACCATCGCCGACTTCTGCGCCGATGTGCGGGCCCCGACCCCCACGGCGGCGGCCGAACTGGCAGCCGTGGCGCGCGACAACTGGCTGGCCGCGCTCGGCCTAGCCGAGGATCGCCTGCATACCGCGCTCGGCCACAGGCTCGACAGTGCCTGGCAGCGGCTCGACCTTGCCGGCTCCAGGCTGGGACGCCCTCTGGCTCGCATGGGCGCCCAGCAACTGCGCGTGGCGCGCGTGGCGCATCGCCTGCGCTACGCCCTGATGGGCCGGCTGGAGAAGGAGCGCGCCCGATTCCCGGCGCTCGATGCCCGGCTGCGGCAGGCGCTGCAGTCGCGCTTGCATCAGGGCGCCCTGGCCCTGGACCGTGCGCGCCTGCGCATGGAGTTGCTCGATCCCAAGCTGGTGCTGCAGCGCGGCTATGCGTTGCTCGCCGACTCGTCCGGGCGCCCCATTACCAGCGCGGCACAGACGCATGCCGGGCAGTCGCTGGTGGCAACCCTTGCCGATGGCGAGGTTGCTCTCACGGTCGCGCCACAGGCCTCAATTAGTTCTTAGAATCAGCGCCTTCAGCAGACAACAACTCCCGAGAGGAAAAAACCATGGAACATACCCTTCCCCCGCTGCCCTTTGCCATCGATTCGCTGGCGCCGCACTACTCGAAGGAAACGCTGGAGTACCACCACGGCAAGCATCACAACGCCTACGTGGTGAACCTCAACAACCTGCAAAAGGGTACCGAATTCGAGGCCATGACCCTCGAGGAAATCATCAAGAAATCCTCGGGCGGCATCTACAACAACGCCGCGCAGATCTGGAACCACACCTTCTTCTGGAACTGCATGAAGCCCGCCGGCGGCGGCGAGCCCGGCGGTGCGCTGGCTGCGGCCATCACCAACAAGTGGGGCAGCTACGCGGCATTTCGCGAGGCGTTCGTGAAATCGGCCGTGGGCAACTTCGGTTCGGGCTGGACCTGGCTGGTGAAAAAGCCGGACGGCAGCGTGGACATCGTGAACACCGGCGCCGCCGGCACGCCGCTGACCACCGCCGACAAGGCGCTGCTGACCGTGGACGTGTGGGAGCACGCGTACTACATCGACTACCGCAACCTGCGCCCCAAGTTCGTTGAGACATTCCTGGACAAGCTGGCCAACTGGGGCTTCGCGGAAGCCAACTTCAGCTGATTACTTCGGCTGTGAGTAAAAAAAAGGGCCCCTCGGGGCCCTTTTCGCTGGCGACCACGATGGCGGGGCCTACTTCCTGAATGGCTCTCCCGCCAGTTTCGCCCCGGCCTTCACCCCCTTCTTGGTGAACCAGCCCTGGTTCATTTCCAGCACATAGCGCACCGGTTTCTCGGAGCAGTGCGAATCGAGGCTGAGGGGCTTCATCTCGCTCACGTTCACCACCGTGCCGTCGTCGGCGACGAAGGCGATCGCCAGGGGCAGCAGCGTGTTTTTCATCCAGAAGCACTGCATCGAGGGCTGCTCGAAGGCGAACAGCATGCCCTCGTGTTGGGGCATTTCCTTGCGGTGCATGAGGCCGGTTGCGCGCTGGTCGGGCGTCTGCGCCAGCTGCGCATCAATCTGGTGCATGCCGGCCGACAGCTTCACGCGCGGCAGGCTCATCTGGGGTTCTTGGGCTACGGCGGGCAGGCAGGCTGCAGCCAGCGCCAGCATCGCGGACAGGAGGAGGGCTCTTTTCATGATCGGCATTGTGGCGCGCCATGGAAAATGCCCGCACGCGGCGGGCATTTCAGGGCAAAAAAGCCGTCGTGTGGATTACGACTTCTTTTCTTCCGTCTTCTTGGCGGCGGCCTTCTTGGCGGGCTTCTTCGCAGCCTTCTTTTCGGCCTTGGCAGCCGGCTTGTCTTCCTTGGCAGCGGCCGAAGCGGCGGGCTTGGCGCCGGAAGCGGCGGCCATGGGGGCGCCGGCGTGCGAAGCGGCAAAGGCGGAGACGGCGAAGAAGGAGGCAACCAGGGTGGCGAGGAGCTTGGTCATTTGGGATTCCTAAAGGACGATGAACATTGTCGAAAATCCTCCCACACTGAGGGAAGGCCCATCCGTAACGGCGCCCGCACCCAGATGGTTGACAGGGGCCAAAAAGCAAAATGCCCGCCAGGGGCGGGCATTCTTGGGGAAACCAGAAGATTACTTCTTGGCTTCTTCCTTCTTTTCGGTCTTGGCGGCGGCCTTGACTTCCTTCTTCTCAGCCTTGGCGGCCGAAGCAGCGGGCTTGGCGCCGGAAGCGGCGGCGGCCGGGGCGGCGGCTTGGGCGAAAGAAGCGACAGCGAAGAATGCCGAAACCAGAGCGACGAGGAGCTTGTTCATGGGGTTGAGTCCTAAGTGAATGATTTTTCGAGAGTGCCTCCCGCGGACGCGGGAAACTTCACCGCCAACGCGCCAGCTGCCGAGTTGGTTGACACGAAAGTTGCCGAGCCTTCCGCAAACCCGCAGCGGCGCCCCAAGAAGGGCGACAGTTTCGACGCTAGAATTCAATGGTTTTGCGCAACGCGACAATCCACCAGCGGCGCGCGCGAAAACCAATCATCCTGTTCCCTCTCCGGAGACGTTTCCCCCATGTACCAGCACATCAAGGTTCCTGCCCAGGGCCAGAAGATCACCGTCAACGCCGACATGTCCCTGAACGTGCCGGACCAGCCGATCATTCCGTATATCGAGGGCGATGGAACCGGCATGGACATCACCCCCGTCATGCTCAAGGTCGTCGATGCGGCCGTGGCCAAGGCCTACAGCGGCAAGAAGAAGATCCATTGGATGGAAGTCTTCGCCGGCGAAAAGTCCACCAAGGTCTATGGCCCCGACGTGTGGCTGCCTGAAGAGACGCTGCACGCCGTGCGCGACTATGTCGTCTCGATCAAGGGCCCGCTCACGACGCCCGTCGGCGGCGGCATCCGCTCCCTGAACGTTGCGCTGCGCCAGGAGCTAGACCTGTACGTCTGCCTGCGCCCCATCCAGTACTTCGACGGCGTCCCCAGCCCGGTCAAGGAGCCGCACAAGACCAACATGGTGATCTTCCGCGAGAACTCGGAAGACATCTACGCCGGCATCGAATTCGAAGCCGAGTCCGACAAGGCCAAGAAGCTGATCAAGTTCCTGCAGGACGAGATGGGCGTCAAGAAGATCCGCTTCCCCGACACCTCGGGCATCGGCATCAAGCCGGTCTCGCGCGAAGGCACCGAGCGCCTGGTTCGCAAGGCCCTGCAGTACACCATCGACAACGACAAGCCCAGCCTGACCATCGTGCACAAGGGCAACATCATGAAGTTCACCGAGGGTGGCTTCCGTGACTGGGCCTACGCGCTGGCGCAAAAGGAATTCGGCGCCGAGCTGATCGACGGCGGCCCGTGGTGCAAGTTCAAGAATCCGAAGACCGGCAAGGACATCGTGGTCAAGGACAGCATCGCCGACGCCTTCCTGCAGCAGATCCTGCTGCGCCCGGCCGAGTACAGCGTGATCGCCACGCTGAACCTGAACGGCGACTACGTCTCGGACGCCCTGGCTGCGCAAGTGGGCGGCATCGGCATCGCCCCTGGCGCCAACCTGAGCGACACGGTCGCCATGTTCGAAGCCACCCACGGCACCGCGCCCAAGTACGCCGGCAAGGATTATGTGAACCCCGGTTCCGAAATCCTCTCGGCCGAGATGATGCTGCGCCACATGGGCTGGACCGAAGCGGCCGACCTGATCATCAGCTCGATGGAAAAGTCCATCCTGTCCAAGAAGGT
>DATILF010000328.1:0-4376 GCA_035476755.1 Ramlibacter sp. | reverse complement strand
CGGCCGTGCACGCCGCCGGCTGCGTTCAGCTTCGCGATGCAGGCGTCGGCGCCGGTGCGCCGCTGCCGGGCCATCTCGCTGAAGGGCGAACTGGCGGGCGTGGTGCGGCCGATCAGGACTTCCCGGTCGGAGGGGGCGCCCTGCGCGGGCGGTTGCGCCAGCACCGCGGCGGGCATCGCGACGCTTGCCGCGCCCAATGAAATGATCAGGTCGCGCCGGGAGATAGCCATGGGGGATATAGCCATGTGGGAGATCGCCATGTTTCACCTCGTCTTGGATGGTGGGAACCACGTCATGCCGGAGCCTGAAGCTCCAGGCGGATAGCACACGGCCGCCAATCAGCATTTGTGCATAAAATACAGTTTGTGCGCAAGAAATGATTTTGCGCATCGGGTTTACACTGATGGCGGTGACACGTTTCCTGCCTAAACTGTGCATAAATATCTTTCTATGCACAAAGGAGCTACGATGACCTCGATGATGAAAGCGGCCCGCCTGCACAAGGTCGGCGACACCATGAAGATTGAGCAAGTGCCGGTCCCGACGCCGGGGTCGCACGACGTGCTGGTGCGCGTGCGCGCCTGCGGCATCGTGCCCAACCTGGGCAACATCCTGGCGAACTGGACCACCTGGTTCCCCGAGCTGCCGCTGCCGCCGCTGCCGGCGATCTTCGGCCTGGACCCGGCCGGCGAGATCGTGGCGGTGGGCTCGCATGTGCACACGTGGAAGCCGGGCGACCGCGTCTACGTCAACCCCGGCTTGTACTGCGGCGGCTGCCGCGCCTGCCGCAAGGGCGACCTGATCAACTGCACTCACTACGCCTTCCGCGGCTACTTCGGCTTCTCGCAGAACTCGCTCAAGCTGTACGAGAACTACCCCGGCGGCGGCCTGGCCGAGTACATGACCGCGCCCCAGTACGCGCTGGTGAAATTGCCCGACAACGTGACGTACGAGCAGGCGGCGCGCTTCGGCTATCTTGGCACGATGTACTCGGCCATGCGCAAGACGAACCTGGGCCCGGGCAAGAGCATGCTGGTCAACGGCATCAGCGGAACGCTGGGCATCGGTGGCGCGCTGTTCGGCCTGGCCATGGGCGTCACGAAGATCCTGGGCACCGGGCGCGACAAGGGTCTTCTGGAAAAGGTCAAGGCACTGGCGCCGGACCGCATTGAGGTGTTCTCGGTCACCGACAACGAGCCGATCGACACCTGGGCGAAGAGCAGGACCAACGGCCTGGGCGTGGACGTGTTCATCGACGCGACCGGCCCCGGGGCCAAGCACGAGACGATGCAGCAGGGCGTGCGCGCACTGGGGCGCGGCGGCCGGGCCGTCAACATCGGAGCGATCATGGGCATGGTGGGCATGGACCTGCACACCATGATGGACGACCAGCAGAGCATCGAAGGCTCGGCCTGGTTCACCGCCGCCGAGGGCCAGGACATGGCGGACATGGCCGAAGCGGGCACGCTGGACCTGTCCGTCCTGGAGCATGTGTGCAGCCCGCTGGACAATGTCAATGAGGCCATCTCGGGCATCGCCCAGCGCAACGGCGGCTTCAGCAATTTCGTCATCCAACCCTGAACCGAGAAGGAAACCACCATGAAAGTCAGACGCGTGGTCGTGAACAACGGCGCCGGCGGCAAGAGCCAGGTGCAATCGGACGGCGCCGCCCCGCGCGCCGTGGAATACCGCAGCGTTCCCGGCTTCGCCTCGGCGCTGCTGTGGTCCACCCCGGCGGCGCCGGCGGTGGGCGCCGCGGTGCCGGCGGTCGACGCCACCCCGGAGGTGAACTTCGTCCCCGGCCCGGGGGAAACCCGGCTGATGACGGTGACCTTTCCTCCCGACTCGGTGATGATGCGTGCCGACTTCGATCCGGCGGCGTTCGGTGCCGAGTTCGGGCAGAACGCACCCGGCCTGGCGGAGCGGTTCGAGATGGAAGCGCCCGGCATGCACACCACCGACAGCATCGACTACGACGTCGTGCTGGACGGCGAGATCACGCTGGAACTGGACGGCGGCAAGGAAGTCGTGCTGCGGCGCCACGACATTTGCGTGCAGCATGGCACTCGGCACGCCTGGCGCAACAAGACCGACAAGCCGGCCACGATGCTGTTCGTCCTGATTGGCGCGGCACGGCGCTGACCGCCCCGGCGCGGGCGCGGCGGCGATTCTGTGCATAAAATATGAAAACGCAGAGAAAGCAGTCATCCATGGCCGACAGTCCGCCACTCGTCGAACAGGCATTCAGCCGTTTGCGCAAAGATGTCCTGACAGGAACGCTTGCCGCCGGAACGAAGCTGAAAGTGGAAGAACTCCAGGAAGCCTATGGTTTTTCCAGCAGCCCGCTGCGCGAGGCGCTCAGCCGCCTGGCGCAGGAGGGCTTGGTACGCGCGGACGAGCGCCGCGGTTTCCGGGTCGCGTCGATTACCGCGGAGGACCTCGCGGACATCACGCGCATGCGCCTGATGCTGGACGTGCAGGCGCTTGCGGAATCCATGCAGCACGGCCACGACCATTGGGAGGCGGCCATCGTCTCGGCCTATTACCGGCTGGAGAAGGTTGAATCGCGGCTGGGCGAAGGACCGCTGATCCTGGACGAGGAATGGAGCGCGCTCCATCGCGAGTTCCATGCATCCCTGCTGGCCGCATGCCCGTCGGAGCGCCAGCGCAATTGGAGCCTCAGTCTGTTCGACCAGGCCGAGCGTTACCGCCGCTACTCCGCCCGCTACCGCAAGACTTCGCGGCGCAAGTCGAACGAACACAAGAAGATCATGGAGGCCACGCTCAAGCGCGACGCCAAGATCGCGTGCGCGTTGCTCGCAGAGCATATCCAGGGCACCCAGCGCAGTGTTGAAACGGTGCTCAAGTCGATCGGCCAGAGCCCACAAGCCTGATCAGGGGAGCCGATTCACCGGCTCCCAATCTCACGCGGCGATCGCTGCCGGTGCGGCGTGAACACCCAGGTAAGCGGCGCGCAGGTGTTCAGATTCCAGCACCTCCCGTGCCGAGCCCTGCATCACCACGCGGCCCCGCTCCATGACGTAGGCCCGGTCGCCCACGGCCAGGGCTTTGCCGACGTTCTGTTCGACCAACAGCACGGTGACGCCCTCGTCGCAGACGCGGCGCACGATGGCCAGCAACTCGTCGACCATCTTGGGCGCCAGGCCCAGCGATGTCTCGTCGAGCATCAGCAACTGGGGCTGACCCATCAGCGCGCGTCCCACGGCCAGCATCTGCTGCTCGCCGCCTGACATCGTGCCGGCCAGTTGGCGTCTGCGCGCGCGCAGCTTGGGGAAGAGATCGAACACGTTTTCCATTCGTTCGCCGCGTTCGGCGGCCGGACGCAGGTAAGCGCCGAGTTCGAGGTTGTCTTCCACTGTCATTTGCGCGAACAACAGACGCCCTTCGGGCACGTGGGCGAGACCGGCTTTGACGATGCCCGCGGGCGAGGCCGGTAGCGGCGCGCCGCAATAGCGCACTTCGCCTTCGTGCGGCATCAAGCCCGAAAGCGTCTTGAGCAACGTCGACTTGCCGGCGCCGTTGGGACCGACCACGACCGTGAGCTGGCCCGCGGGCACATCCAGATCGATGCCGTGCAGGACGTGAACACCGCCATAGCCGGCGCGAAGTTTTCGGATGGTGAGGTTTGTTGTCATGTCAGTTGGTTTTTAGATCAAGCCACTTCCTGGCCCAGGTACGCTTCGATCACTGCCGGGTCGCGCGCCACTTCGGCGGGTGTGCCGTCGGCCATCTTGCGGCCCTGGTGCAGCACGACCACGCGCTCCACGCAATCCATCAGGATGCGCACCGCGTGTTCGATCCAGATCACGGCCAGGCCCAGGTCATCGCGCAATCGCCTGATCAGCTGCGCCGTCGATTCGATCTCGGCCTCGGTCAGGCCCGCGGCCACTTCGTCCAGCAGCAGTGCGCGGGGACGTGCACCGAGCGCCATGCCGATCTCCAGCAGACGCTGGCGCGAGGGCGTCAGCGCCCCCGCCGGCGTCTCGGCGAACGAGCCCAGGCCCAGGAAGGCGAGGATGGAGCGCGCGTCGTCGAAGGCGTCATGCGCGTGGGGCCGCCCTCGTCCGGCATGGTCCAGGCCGAACTGCACGTTCTCGCGCGCGCTCATCTCGCGGAACACGCGCGGCGTCTGGAAGGTGCGAGCCACGCCATGCATGGCGAACCGGTGGGCGGGTGCGCCCGTGAGGTCGTCCCCCGAGACGAGCAGTTGCCCTTCAGTGGGCGCCAGCACGCCCGAGAGTGTGTGAAAGAAGGTTGTCTTGCCGGCCCCGTTGGGCCCGATCACGCCGACCAGTTCGCGCTCGCGCACGTCGAGCGAAACGGCATCGACAGCGGTGAGGCCGCCGAAGCGCACG
>DATILF010000327.1:0-4086 GCA_035476755.1 Ramlibacter sp. | reverse complement strand
TCCCTATGCCGCGCGCGTTCGCCTGGTGCCGGCCGCCTCCAATGGCTCGGCCACGCCGGGTGCCAGCGCCGACTGGTCGGCCGATTTCGCGGCCCGGCTCGCGAAGCAGCCCTTGCACTGGGACATGCAGCTGCAGTTCTTTGTCGATGAAAGCTCGACGCCGATCGAGGACGCGGCCGTGAATTGGCGAAGCCCCTACACCACGGTGGCCCGGCTGATGCTGCCGCGCCAGGATTGCGCCGCGGCCGATGGCCAGGCGCTGGCCGCCCAGGTGGACGGAACCGTCATCGACCCCTGGCAGGCCCTCGCGGCGCACCAACCGCTGGGCGATGTGCAGCGCGCGCGCAAGGTTGTGTACTACGAAAGCCAGAAGGGCCGCGGCGCGGCCTGAGAGGCTCCGCCCGCGCCCTTGGCGCGCGTGCCTTACTCATCTGTCGGAGACGGCCTACACGCCGCGAATGGGATTGGGCCTAGCATGGGTCGCACGGCGAAACCCCATGAGACAGACCACCCGCGAAACGAACGTTCCCGAGCAGCGCAGGGCTTCCACGGGCGTTGATGGCCTGGACCACATCCTCGGTGGCGGCTTGCCTTCCAATCACCTGTACCTTGTTGAAGGCGTGCCCGGGTCGGGCAAGACCACGCTGGGCCTGCAGTTCCTGCGCCGGGGCGTGCAGGAAGGCCAGAGGGGCCTCTACATCACCTTGTCCGAGACCGCGTCCGAGCTGGAGACGGTGGCGCTCTCGCACGGCTGGTCGCTGGAAGGCGTGGAGGTGTTCGAGCTGGTCACCGAGGAGGGCCTGAGTCCGGAGGCCGAGCAGTCGATCCTGCACCCCTCCGAGGTGGAGCTGGGCGAAACCACGCGCGGCGTGATGGCCGCGGTCGAGCAGCTCAAGCCCACCCGCGTCGTCTTCGACAGCCTGTCGGAGATGCGCCTGCTGGCGCAGAACCCGCTGCGCTACCGCCGGCAGGTGCTGGCGCTCAAGAGCTTCTTCGCGGCGCGCGGCTGCACCGTGCTGCTGCTGGATGACCGAAGCGCCGAGCATGACGACCTGCAACTGCACAGCCTCGCGCACGGGGTGATCAGTCTCGAGCAGTCCGTGGACCAGTATGGCCCGGAGCGGCGGCACCTGCGGGTCATCAAGATGCGTGGCATCCGCTTCCGTGGGGGTGAGCACGATTTCAACCTGGATACCGGCGGGCTGGCGGTGTTCCCGCGCCTGGTAGCCGCCGACCACCGCCGGCCTTTCAACGGAGCGCTGGTGAGCACCGGCAACCCCGCGCTGGACACCCTTCTGGGTGGCGGCCTCGCGCGAGGCAGCAACACACTGTTCAGCGGGCCCTCGGGCGTGGGCAAGACGACCTCGGCCATCGCCTGTGTGCGGGCCGCGCTGATGCGGGGCGAGCATGCGGTGTACTACCTCTTCGACGAAGGGCTGGGCACGCTGCTGCTCCGTTCCCGGGCGCTGGGACTGGACATCGATTCGTTCCTGGAAAGCGGCCAGCTGGAGATCAGGACGCTGGACCCGGCCGAGGTCTCGCCCGGCGAATTCGCCAACATGGTCCGCGCCGCCGTGGAGGAGGCGCACGCCCAGACCGTCGTCATCGACAGCCTCAATGCCTACCTGCAGGCGATGCCGGGCGACAAGCACCTGCTGCTGCAGATGCACGAGCTGCTCACCTACCTCAATCAGCGCGGGCTGGTCACCATCCTCATCCTGGCGCAGCACGGGGTGCTGGGCGAGATCCGCAGCGACGTCGATCTGAGCTACCTGAGCGATGGCATCCTGATGTTCCGTTTCTTCGAGGCGCGCGGCAACCTGCTCAAGGCCGTGTCGGTGGTGAAGAGCCGCATCAGCGCGCACGAGTTGACCATCCGCGAATTCCGCCTGGGCAGCGATGGCATCGAGGTGGGCCAGGCGCTGACCGACTTCGAAGGCGTGCTCAGTGGCGTGACTTCCTACAAGGGCGCGATTCCCCTGCTCGGCGACCGTCATGGCCGCCAGGGCGCCCGGAGCAGGCCCTAGATGGAGCTGCGGGTCGTCATTCATGCGCCACGGGGCCGGGACGCCGCGGTGGTCCAGAGCGTGGTGGGGGCCGCCCACGAGGTGGCCGTTTGCGGCAATGCACGCGAATTGCTGGGTACGCTGGACAGCGGCTCAGGCGCCACCATCCTCACCGAAGAAGCGCTGGTGGACGACACTCTGGTCCAGGCGCTCGCGCTCTGGCTGAGCACCCAGCCGACCTGGTCGGACTACCCTTTCATCGTGCTGGCCACGCGGCAGCCCGGGCGGCGGTCGGCACGGGCCATCGAATCGCTCCACAGGCTGGGCAACGTCATCCTGCTGGAGCGTCCGCTGAATGCGCAGACGCTCGCCAGCGCCGCCGATGCGGCCGTGCGCGCCCGCAAGCGGCAGTACGTGACGCGCCAGCACCTGGACGAGATCAGCCGCACGCGCATGGACATCGAACGGCTCAACGGAGAACTGGAGGCGCGCATCGTGGAGCGCACCCGCGAGCTGGCCATGGCGAACGACCGGCTGATGAAGGAAATCGCCGAGCGCGAACGCGCCCAGGCTGCGCTGACGCAGGGTCAGAAGATGGAAGCCATCGGCCGGCTGACCGGCGGCATCGCGCATGACTTCAACAACCTGCTCCACGTGGTCAACATGAACCTGGAGCTGATTTCGCTGTACGCCAAGGAAGAGAAGGTGAAACCCGTCGTGGAGCGCGCGAAGAGCGCGGCGCGCCGGGGCGCCAAGCTCACGGGCCAGTTGCTGTCCTTCGCGCGCAGCCAGTCGTTGCTACCCAAGCTCACGCACGTGAACCGCCTGCTGGTCGGCATGAAGGACCTGCTGGAGATCTCGGCCGGGCCCGGTATCGCGGTGGCGCTGGAACTGTGCGATGACCAGGCGTCGGTGGTCGTGGACGCGAGCCAGCTGGAGATGGCGGTGCTCAACCTGGCGGTGAATTCGCGCGATGCCATGCCAGACGGGGGCGAACTCACCATCTCGACGAGCAATCGGCACCATGCGCAAGGCGATGGCGAGCTCAAGCGCGGGGACTACGTGGTGGTGACCGTGAGCGACAACGGCGAAGGCATACCGCCGCAGTTGCTCAGCAAGGTGTTCGATCCTTTCTTCACCACCAAGACGCTGGGGCACGGCACCGGCCTGGGCCTGAGCCAGGTGTACGGCTTCGCGCGCCAGTCGGGTGGCCTGGCGTTCATCCGAAGCGAACAAGGCAAGGGAACGAGTGTGGAGATGTACTTTCCCGCTGCGCCCACCGGCGCGGTGAACGCCGGCGAGCCGGAAAGCACGGCGGCGTTGCCGATGCAGCGCGTGCGCTCGCGCAACATCCTGGTGGTCGAAGACGATGCGGAAGTGCGCCGGGTGATCGTCGAGTGCCTGGGGCTGATCGGTTATGCCGTGACCGAGGCACCCAACGGCACCGAAGGCCTGGCCGCGATCGCCGAGTCCAAACCCGACCTGCTGGTGGTCGATTACGCCATGCCGGACATGACCGGCGCGGAGGTAATTTCCAAAGCCCGGGAGATGGTGGGCGACCTGCCCGTGATCCTCGCCACGGGCTACGCCGACATGGCCGCGGTGGAGCGGCTGGCCGGCAAGCCCGCGATCCTGCGCAAGCCGTTCGACATCACATCCCTGGGCGCCGCGGTGGCGTTCGCCCTGGACGGCGCGGCCGCCCGGAAAGCCGGCGCCCTCAGCGCCTGAGCGGCGGTGCGGGCCCCACGGCCGGGCGGCATGGGGGAAAACGCCGAAGCGGCCGCGCCGTGGTTGCACTAATGTCAGCTTCTTTTCCCATTGCAGGAGCCTCCCATGCGCAAACCATCTGTCCTCGTCGGTGCACTGGCTGTCTTTGTGGCCGGCGCGGCCTGGGCCCACAACTGCCCCAACGAGATGAAGGCGATCGATGCCAAGCTCGCCACCAAGCCGGCGCTGTCCAAGGATGTGTCGGACAAGGTGACCAAGTTGCGCGCCGAGGGCGAGGCGTCGCACAAGGCCGGCAAGCACGACGATTCCATGAAGTCCCTGGGCGAGGCCAAGAAGCTGCTGGGTATCTGAT
>DATILF010000326.1:0-16494 GCA_035476755.1 Ramlibacter sp. | reverse complement strand
GGGGCTGAAGGCCGCATTGACCACGGCCACCTGCCTGGGGTGAATGCAAAGCTTGCCGCCGAAGCCGAAGGCACGGGCACGCCGCGCATCGGCGCCGATGCGCTCGGCATCGTCGATGGCCACGGTGACGCCATCCACCGGCGCTGCCAGTTGCGCGACACGCGAGGCCAGAACGAGTTGGGCCCGGTAGGGGCGCAAGGCTTCGTCCTCGTCTTCAATGTCCATGTCGAGCTGGAAATCGATGCTGCCGAAAACCAGCCTGGCCACGCCGGGGGCCGAAGCGATCGCGTCCACCCTGTGCAAGCCGAGCGCGGTTTCGATCAGGGCGAGCACGGGCTTGCCGCCGCAACGGCTTCGGAGGGCCGCAACGTCGTCAGCGCCCGCGGCCTTGGGCAGCATCACGGCGGCGACGCCCGGGTGCGCGGCCAGGCGCGCATCGTCGTCGAACCACGGCGTGTCCAGGCCGTTGATGCGCAGCACCACCGGCCGATTCGCGTCGAGCATCGCGGGCAGGCCGTGGCGTGCGGCCAGCTTGGCATCCGGCGCCACCGCGTCTTCCAGATCGACGATGACACTGTCGGCGTCGCTGGTCCAGGCCTTGGCGATGCGCTCCGGCCGGTCGGCGGGAACGAAGAGAAGGGAACGTGGCGCTGTCATGGGTTCAGTTCTCTGTGTAAATCATCAGGATGCCACGAGTGGCCGCGCCGGCACCGACGCGCGGCCTGGCAGGGCCAGCAACACCAGCAGGCAAGCCAAGGACATGGCGGCCACGTAGATGAAGGCGTTGACGAACGCCGCCTCGCTGGGATAGCTGGCAGCCGCCTGCGCGGCGTCGTGGACGGTGTCGCCGGCCAATAGGCCGAAGATCAGTTGTGAGCCGACCGCCATGGCGGCGCCCTGGCACACGGAACTCACGCCCGCGGCTTCGCTGGCGCGCTCGACCGGCGATGCTTCGGCGATGAGGTTGTAGAGCGACGGCGTCAGCACGGCGTAGCCCACGGTGCAGATCACCGCGGCCGTCATCACCTGCACGAAACTCGCATGCCAGGGCAACAGCAGCAGCCAGGCGGCCAGGCACGCAGAAGCGCCGAGCGCCGCCACGCGCTGCATGCCGATGCGCTGTCCGCAGAGCCCCGAGAGCGGACTGGCGACCAGCGTCAGAGCGTTCAGGGGCAGCAGCACCCAGCCCATGGCGCTGGGCGACAGGCCGAAGCCCACGCCTGTCCAGACGGGCTGCTGCAGCATCAGTGACAAGGTCTGGGCCAGCTGAATCGCACCGAGCGCCATGAAGATCATCGCCAGGTTGGTCAGGGCGATGCGCGGGCGGACCAGCATGCGCACGTCGATCAGTGGCCGCGCCTGGGCCGCCTGGTGGCGCACCCAGTAGGCCATCAGCAATGCGGCGGCCACAAAGCCGCCGAGGATGCGGGCATCGCCCCAGCCCCACGTGCGTCGCAGCTCCAGGCAGATCAGTGCCAAGGCCAGCGCGGGCGCGAACAGGACGCCGCGCAGCAGGTCCACCCCCTTGAGCGAAGATGGCGGCTGCGAGGGGCGCGGCACGATCAGCGCTACAGCGGCGAACGTCAGCGCGGCCAGGACGATCTTCAGGACGAATCCGCCGGAAGCGTCGTAATGCTCGACCACCATGCCGCCCAGCAGGTAGGTCACGCCCGCGCCGAACATGGCCGAGCACGAAAGCACGCCCAGCGCCACCGGCACGCGCTGCTCGGGCAGGTTTTCGCGGGCGAGGCCGATGGACAGCGGCATCAGCGCGCTCGAGGTGCCCTGCAAGGCGCAGCCGACCACCAGGCCGGCTAGAGTGGGCATAGTAGCGCTCACCAGCGAGCCCGCCGCTGAGATGCACAGCACCACCAGCATCATGAAGCGCCGTCCCAGCAAGTCGCCCAGGCGCCCGCACAGCGCCGCGCAGATGGCCCCCACCAGCAGGTAGCTGGTCACCGCCCAGCCGACCCCCGTGCTGCCCACGTGCTGTCGGTAGAGCGTCGCCAACATCAGGTAAATGACGGTCAGTCCCGCCGCCGCGACCAAGCCATTGAGCATCAGCACGACGTACATGCCGGCCAAATCCCGAGTGGGTGCGGCCTGAAGGACGCGTGGCTCAGCCATGGCTTATGACGCTACTGCCACCGGCAGCGACAGCACTTCGGCGACGCCACCGTCCACATGCAGCATGTGGCCGTTGACGTAAGACGCCGCGTCGGACGCCAGAAACACCACGGCCCCGGCCAGTTCCTCCGGGCGGCCCCAGCGGCCCATGGCAATGGCGTCGGTGAAGATCTTGGCACGAGCCGGATCGTTCAGGATGGGCGCGGCCATCTCCGTCTGGAAGAAGCCCGGCGCGATGCCGTTACAGGTGATGTTATGGCGGCCGAGTTCGCCCGCCAGCGACTTGGTCAGGCCCGCCAGGCCATGCTTGCTGGCGACATAGGCTGTGAGCCGCTCGCGGCCGATCACCGACACATAGGAGCCGATGTTGATGATGCGTCCCGAGCGCTGGGCGATCATCGGCCGCGCCGCTTCGCGCGCCAGCAGGTACACCGCCGTCAGGTTGGTATCCAGCGTGCGGCGCCAGACGTCCATCGTCGACTCCAGCAGCCCGCCCCACAGGCAGATGCCTGCGTTGTTCAAGAGGATGTCGAGCCGGCCGTGGCGCTGCACGATGCGCGGGACGGCGGCCACCACGGCGGCCTCGTCCAGCAGGTCGAAGGCCTCGATGTCGGCCTGGCCGCCGGCGCGACGGATGCCCTCGGCCACTTCGGCGAGCCTGGCCTCGTCGCGCGCCGCCAGCACCACATGCGCGCCAGCCGCGGCCAGCGCCTGCGCCATGGCCTGGCCCAGGCCGCGCGAGGCGCCGGTCACCAGGGCCACGCGGCCGGTCAGGGAAAACAGGGTCATGCGAGGTCCGCGGTGGCTTCCATGCACAAGGCGCCGCCCGTGTCACGGGCCCACAGGCTCACGCTGCGGCCGTCCTGGGTGGGCTGGCCGCAGACCTCGAACGACGCGGTGTCGAACAGCGGCCGCACCGCGCGGAATCGAAAGGCCGTCAACCTCGCGTCCGGCCGCTCGCGGCGCACCAGGTCCACCAGCAGCGTGGCGATCAGCGGGCCGTGCACCACCAGCCCCGGATAGCCTTCGACACCGGTCGCGTAGGCGCGGTCGTAGTGGATGCGGTGGCCGTTGAAGGTGAGCGCCGAGAAGCGGAACAGCAGCACCGGGTCGGGGTGGATCGTGCGGCGCCATGCCGCCTGCTCAGGCGCCGGCCGCGGCGGCGCGGGCGCTTCGCCGGGCCGCGGATCATCGCGGTAGACGATGTCCTGCTCCTCGGTGATGGCGTCGCCGCCCGCGGGGCCGGTCACCGTGTGCCTGACTTTCACGAAGACCAGCGCGCCGCCCTGCCCCTGCTTGAGCTGCACGTCGGTGATCTCCGAGATGCGCTGCACGCTGTCGCCCACCTGCACCGGCTGGTGAAAGCCAAGCCGGCTGCCGGCCCACATGCGGCGCGGCAGCGGAACGGGCGGCAGAAACCCGCCGCGCGCCGGGTGGCCGTCCGGCCCCACGGCAGCCATGGGGACGATCGGCAGGAAGCTGAGCCAATGGGCCAGGGGCGGCACCACCGCGCAGGCCTCTTCCCGGTCCAGGGTCGCGGCCAGCGCGGCGAGCGGCGCGGCGCTCACCAGGTCATTGAGCGTCTCGCGCCGGCCGATCCACTGGCGCAGATGGTCGATATCGATGCCGGACATGCTAGCGGCCCTCGAAACGCGGCGCGCGCTTTTCGGCGAAGGCGCGCACGGCTTCGGCATGGTCCTTGGACGTCATGGCCACCGCCTGGAATTCGACCTCGCTGCGAATGGCCGCATCCAGGCTGTCGGTGCCCTGGGCCAGCGCGTTCTTCAGCAGGGCGGTCGCCACCGGCGGCATCGCTGCATATTCCTGCGCGACGGCCATGGCCCGCGCCAGCGCCTGCCCCGGCTCGGCCACTTCGTTGGCCAGGCCGATGCGGCCGGCCTCCACGCCGTCGAAGGACCGCGCCAGACCCAGCAGTTCGCGCGCCTTGGCCGGGCCCACCCGCTGTTGCAGGCTCCACAAGGCACCCATGTCGGGCATCAGTCCGATCTTGACGAAGGCCGCGCCGAACTTCGCATCGCGCGCCGCCACGACGTAATCGGCCAGCGACGCCAGCGACAGGCCGGCGCCCATGGCCGAGCCTTCCACGGCGGCCACGATCGGCTTGGGGCCGAGCGCCATCAAGCGGATGAGCGCCATGACCAGGTTCCAGCGTTCGCGGTTTTCCAGCAGCGTGCGTTCCTGCATCTCGCTGATGTCGCCCCCGGCGCAGAAGTGGCCGGCGTCGCCGGTGAGGACGATGGCGCGCACCTCGGCGTCGGCCATCACGGCCTCCAGCCGTTCGCGCAGCTGCGTGCGCATCTGCAGGCAATAGGCGTTGCGCCGCGCGGGGAAGCTGAGCGTGAGCACGGCGACCGCGCCGGAGCGCGACATCGGCACCATGTCGGCCGGGCGGGCGATGGGTTTGGCGTTGCTCATGGCCTCACCGCCCGTTGAAGCGCGGCTCGCGCTTTTGCTGGAAGGCCGCCAGGGCTTCCTTGCAGTCGTCGCTCAGGCGGCAGCGGATCATGTTGCGCGCTTCCAGGTCGAACACCTCTTCGACCGTCTGGTGCGCGGCGGCATGGATGTTCTGCTTGATGTAGCGCAGCGCCATGCCGGGGCCTTGTGCCAGGCGCAAGGCGAAGGCGTCGGTCGCGGCGTCCAGTTCGGCGTCGGGCACGACGCGGTTGACCATGCCGAGCGACAACGCCTCGGCGGCGCCCACGCGGTCGGAGAACATGTAGATCTCCTTGGCCTTGGAGGGGCCGACCAGCTGCGTGAGGAAGTAGCTGCCGCCATAGTCGCCGGGCGTGCCGATCTTCGCGAAGCTGGAGATGAAGAAGGCGTTGTCCGCGGCCAGCCGGAAATCGCAGGCCAGCGCCATCGAGAAACCCATGCCCGCGGCCGGTCCGCGCAGCTTGGCGATGGTCGGCTTGCCCATGCCGTGCAACAGTAGCGAGGCTTTGGCCATATGTTTCAGGCGATCGGTGCGCGCCTCCAGCGCCTGCCACAGCTCGGTGTGGCCGAACGCCTGGGCGATGGCGTCATCCGGGTCGGGCGCGCCCATGCTGCGCACGTCGGCGCCCGTGCAGAACGACGAGCCCGTGCCGGTGAGCACCACCACCTTCACGCCGGGGTGGCGGGCGGCATCCTGAAGCAGGCGCACCAGCAGGTTCTGGCCGGCCGTGTCGATGGCGTTCTTGACTTCGGGCCGGTCGAAGCTCAGCGTCAGCACGCCGTTGTCGGCGAGTTCCCAGCGGATCGCATCCGTCATGTCTTGTCCTTCAATGCAGTTCTTTGAGGCGGGCCTCGTCGAAGGCGGGCAACTCGTCGCCGCGGCGCAGCTTCTGGGTCCAGCCCGGCTCGTTCAACAGGGCGCGGCCCACGCCGACCAGGTCGAACTCGCCGCGCGAGAAGCGCGTCATCAAGAGCTGGATGTTATCGGCGCCGCCGGCGCGGCCGTCACGCCTGGAATCGTAGAAGCCGCGGTCCAGGCCGATGCCGCCGATCGCCATGGCCAGCTTGCCGGTGATTTTGCGCGCCCACCCGGACAGGTTCAGCGGCGAGCCGTCGAACTCGGCGCGGTCGAAGTAGCGCACGCTGCCATCGAACACATCGACGCCGGCATCGGCGATCGGGCCCAGCACCTCTTCCAGTTCCTGGGGCGTGGCGGCCAGGCGAGCCTTGAAGTCCTGCTGCTTCCACTGCGAGAAGCGAAAGAAGATCGGCATGGCCTCGCCCGCTTCCCGGCGAATGGCGCGCACCACCTCGGCGGCGAAGCGTGTGCGGGCGCGGCGGTCGCCGCCCCAGGCGTCGGTACGCCGATTGGTTTCGTCCCACAGGAAGGTGTCGATCAGGTAGCCGTGCGCGCCGTGCACCGCCACGCCGTCAAAGCCCAGCTCGCGGGCATGGCGGGCACTGCGGCCATAGGCGTCGATCACATCCTGGATGTCGCTCTCGCTCATGGGCTGCGTCGGCGCCTGCACCCGCTCGATGTAGCCGGGATCGATGGAGCTGGTTCGGCCCACCGGGCCCCACAGCCCCGAAGGTCGCACCGAAGGCGCCTCCGGATTCGGTCCCGTGCCCGGGTCCCGCATCACGCCCTGGTGCCACAGCTGCGGAATGATCTTGCCGCCCACTTGGTGAACACCCTCCACGACGCGCTTCCAGGCGTCCAGCGCCTCGTCGCCATACAAATGAGGCAGGGCGCTTTCGCCCAGGCCGGCATCGCCCAGCGCAGCCGGATGATCAACGCCGACACCCTCGGTGATCAAGAGGCCGGTGCCGCCTTCGGCGCGGCGCCGATAGTAGGCGGCGACGTCGTCGCCCGGCACGCCGTTCGGCGAAAAGTTGCGCGTCATGGGTGCCATGACGATCCGGTTGGCAAGGGTCAGGCCGCGCACTTGCAGCGGCTGGAACAGGGGCTCTACATCAATGCTCATTGAATTTTCCAAAGGGCTCAAGGGCAGTGGGTGACGGCATCGCGTGCCTCGTCGCCGACTTGCGTCCAGTAGCTCTGCCAGCTGGGCCAAGCGTGCGGCAATTGCGGCTGGTAGCGCGGGCCGTCGTACTTGCCCGGCCAGTTCTGGAACTTCGGGCCTTGCGGGCGCTGCTGCCAGTCGGTGGAGTACCAGTGCTTTTCTTCGCGCCGCTGGAAACACCAGCGGCCTTCACTGCGTACATAGGTGTCGAAGTAGCAGATGGCCATTTCGACCCAGTGGTCCTTGTCTTCGTGGCCGGCGCGGCAGTAGACGGTGCCGGTGGCGTGGTCGGCGTCCAGCAGGTCGATCGTCTGGCCGCAGATGAGGTGGACGCAGCGGTAGAAGCCGGTCAGCACATGCTGGCTGCCGTAATACGCTTTCAGCGCCTCGCGGCCCTTGCCCCAACGGCCGCAATCCACATCCACGGCGAACAGGTTGACCAGGTCATCCAGGTTGCGCGAGTCGACCGCCACCGCGTAGCGCGCCGGCAGCTGCTGGATAGCGAGTTGGGCCTCGACGCGCTCCAGGCGTTGTTGCAGATCGGGTTGCTCGTGCATCATTTCTTTGCCAGGTGCTCCACGAGATCGGTGACGTAGGGCTGGTGCGCCAAGGAGCCGCCATCGACGCAGATCACCTGGCCGGTGATGAAAGCCGACTCGTCGGAAGCCAGGAAGACCACCGCCGCGGCGATGTCCTCGGGACGTCCGAGCCGGGGTGAGAGCATGTGGCGCAGCATGATGTCCCCTACGCCGGAGGTGACGTACTTGTCCTGCGTGGCGGCTGTCACGATCAGGCCCGGCGAGACCGCATTGCAGCGTATGCCCTCCTTGCCATGCTGGGTGGCGATGCTCTGCGTCAGCGAGTTGATCGCCGCTTTCGATGCGCTGTAGGCGCTGTGCGACTGCGCGCCGGCCAGCGCGGCGTTGGAACTGGTATTGATAATGGCGCCGCCGCCACGCCGGCGCAGGTGCGGGATGGCCGCCCGGCAAGCGACCAGGGTGCCGCGCAGGTTGATGCGCAGGATGTCGTCCCACACGGAGGTATCGACGCGCTCGACCGGCATGTCACGGGTTCCGGAGAGGCGCGTGTCGGCGGCGTTGTTGTGCAGGATGTCCAGGCCGCCCAGCGCCTGGGCCGCGGCCTCGACCATCGTGGCCACGGACGCTTCGTCGCCCATGTCCACGTGCAGCGCGATGGCCCGCCCGCCTTTGGCCTCGATGTCGGCCACCGTCCGCTGCGCGGCGGTCAGGTCGATGTCGGCCACGGCCACGGCCGCGCCCTCGCGGGCCAGCGCCAGCGCGCAAGCCGCGCCGATGCCGCCGCCGCCGCCGGTCACCAGGGCGGCCTTGCCTTGAACTCGGCCATTTGTATTTGTATTAGTCATGATGCTGGTATTCATAGCGCGGTGTACAGGCCGCCGTCAACCGGGAGATTCTGCCCCGTCACATAGCCCATCAGGTCGCTGGACAGGGCGACCACGGCACGGCCGATGTCGTCGCGCGGCGCGCCCATACGGCCGAGCGGAAACATGGAGATGTACATGTCCCGCACGGCGGGGTTCTGCGCGAAGAAGACCTCGGCCGGTTCGGTCAGGGCGGCCGGCTCGATGGCGTTCACGGTGATGCCATGCGGACCCCATTCGCGCGCGAGCGACTTCACCAGCCCCCGGTCGCCGCCCTTGAGCGCGGCGTACACCGGGTTCATGGCCGCGCCGTGCAGGCCGAAGGCCGAGCCCAGCACGATGAACCGCCCGCGCCCGCTGGCCTTGAGGTGCGGCAGGGCGACCTGCGCGCAATGGAAGGTGCCATCCCAGGCGACACGCGCCTGGCGGTACCAGTCTTCCTCGGTGACGCTCTCCAGCGCAAACGGGTGCGCCGAGTCGCCGCCGGCATTGGCGTTCTGCACGACGATGTCCAGGTGTCCCCATTGCGTCACCGTGTGCGTGATCGCGTCGCGCACGGCCTCTTCGTTGCTCACATCCATCTCGAGCGCGATCGCGTTGCCATGCTCTTCGTCGATCAGCTGCAGCGTTTCCTCGCAGGTGGACATGCGCCGCCCTGAAACCGCCACGTTCGCGCCCGCCGCGGCGAGCGCCAGTGCGATGCCGCGGCCGATGCCGCCGCCCGCACCGGTGACCAGGGCCACGCGCCCTTCCAGCAGCCCGGCCGCCTTGTCTTTCCCGTTCTTCCCATTTCTGCTCATGGCACCATCCAATCGCCGCCGTCGAGGTTGAAACTTGCGCCGGTGATGGCGCGCGCGCCTGCGCTGCCGAGCCAGGCAACGACGTCGGCGACGTCGGCCTGCGGTTCGGGCCTGCGGCCCAGCGCCGGGGGCGGTGGGCCGAGCTCAGGTGTTTGCGGCAGCGCGGCCTGCGCCAGCGCGGCGTCGTAGTGGAGCGGCGCGACGCCCACCCAGTTCAGTCGCATGCCGAGCGCGCCCCACTGCCGCGCTGCGGATTTGACCAGCGTGCGTTGGGCCTCCGCCAGCGTCATGAGCGGCAACAGCCCGGCGGCCCCCACCAGCGCCGTGGAGGGACCGACGACGACGACCGAGCCGCCGCGCTCGCGCTGCTGGCTGTGCGCGCCCTGCAGGCAGAACAGGGTGGCCAGGACGCTCTGGTGCACGGCGGCGCGCCAATCGGCAGGCGTCAGCGCCTCCAGTGGGCGCACGACGAGGGCCGCCGGCGTGGCGGCTGCGTGAACGATGAGATCGGCATCGCCAATTTCCCGCGCAGCCTCGGCCAAGGCTTCATCGGCCTGGGCTTTCGAGGTGAACACCACCGGGATCTCGAACACCTGCGCACCGTGGCGGGCCAGCCCTTGGGCCAACTGCCTGCCGATGGGCATTCCCGCCATCGCGATGACGGCGCGCCGGCCTGCCAGCTGAAGAGCTGCACCCGAATCGCTTGCCGCACTGACCATGTCCTTGCTCCTTTGATTGCAAGCCGCGAGGCCCGCTTATGCGACGCCGGGCCAACCCGGACATCAACTATGTGAACACAGTTCGATAATATAAACTGGCGAATCGCAACGCACAACCCTCGATTTCACAAACCTGATCCGGAAATTCCCTTCCCCCCGAAAATCCCGGGTCGCCAACGCTCGGGGTGCTTCAACCCTTGCCGTCGTGGCCCTGCGCCTGCATGCCCATCTGTGCGCGGATGCCGCCAACGACATGCGCCACCAGATGGCGGCGCAGGCCATCCCCGTCGTCCTGCCCACCGTCAACGCCCTCCATCCAACGGGTGATCGGGAGGTCCAGAATGGCGTGGCCGACCAGAATCTGCAGGAAGTGCAGCCCCCAGTCCAGCACGGCCGAGGGGGCGTCCGGCAGCGCCTGCCGCAGCGCCAGGCGATAGCGGCGCAGCGTGTCGGTGTACGGACCGCGAAACGGCAGAAGCAGCTCCTGACGGTCTCGCAGCTGGCTGACGTGGGCGAGCAGTTCCAGATAGTTGCGCCACCCGGTGTCGCCGCTGGCGAGCTGGCGCACCGGCACCGACACCATGGCGTCCACGATCGCGGTCAACGCATCGGCACCGGGGGACAGGCCGTCCATGGCCAGCGAGAGTGAAGCGTCCAGCTGGTCGCAGGTGTGCTTGGCGCGCCGGCCGATGACCTGCTTGAACAGTTCGTCCTTCGAGCCGAAGTGATAGCGCGACAGGCTCAGCTGCACGCCGGCGGCGTCAGTGATGTCGCGGATCGTCGCGGCGTAGTAGCCCTGCTTGGCGAACAGGGCCTCGGCCGCATCGAGGATGCGTTGCGGAACGGAGGGCGGCGCCTGTGTCAAAGCCCGACCGCCCGGCGCACCGCTTGCGCAATCGGCAGGATCGCGTCTTCTTCGAGGCTGGTCGGATTGAACAGCCGGTTGTGGCAGATGGCGACCGCGAGTTGCGCGTCCGGATCGGCCCAACCGATCGAGCCGCCCTGCCCCGGATGGCAAATGGCGCGCGGGTTCTTCACCGAGCACACCGGCGGATGCTCGCCGCCGAACCAGTAGCCGCCGATCGTGATGGGAATGGGAAAGCCGAACATCACCGGATCAGGCTCTTCGCTGTTGGCGCGCGGCGTGCTCAGCGTGCCGACCAGCTCCTTGGACAGCAGCCGAACCCCGTCGAGTTCCCCGCCCTGAGCCAACATCGCCCAAAACCGCGCCTCGCTGCGGGCAGTGAAAATGCCGCCGACACCGGCCACCTCGGCGCGCCGGACCTCCGGCCGCTCGAACACGGGCGGCGCCAGCGCGACGGCCGGGGGCATCGAAGCCAGGAACAGCGGCGGCAGGTATTCCGGGGGCACCGGCACCATGGCATCGATCTGTTTGGCGATGCGGCCCTCCACCGCGTCGGGAATGCCGATCCACAGGTCGGCGATGCCCAGCGGCGCAGCGATCTCCTCGCGCACGAAACGCCCGAGCGAGCGCTGCTGCGGATCGACGCGGCGCACCAGTTCGCCGAGGATCCAGCCGAAGGTCATCGACAGGTACAGCGTCTTGGTGCCCGGCTCGGCCAGCGGCGTGAGGTCGGCGATGGCGCGGGTCATCCAGTCCCAGTCCACCATGCGCTCGGGCGTCACGCCTTCGGGCATTTGCGGCACGCAGGCGCGATGGGTCAGCACGTGGCGCACGGTCGTCTTGTCCTTGCCGTGCGCGCCGTACTCGGGCCAGTAGCGTGCCACCGGTGCGTCGTAGTCGAGCAGGCCGCGGTCCACCAGCATGTGGATCGCGGTGGCCGCTACCGCCTTGGTGACCGAGTAGACGTTGAACAGGGTGTCGCCGTCGACGGCGCGGCCGGTGGCGGGATCGGCCAGGCCGCCCCAGGTGTCGACCACCAGCTTTCCGCGGTGGTAGGCCGCCACCTGCACACCGACCTCGCGGCCTTGCGCGATGACGGTGGCTATGGCCTCGCGGACCAGGGCGTTTTCGGTGTCTTGGATCATCGTTTGAATTCTTTCAGTGGGTGGAGGACGGCCACACCAGCGGCAGGCGCAGCATGCCCGCCACGGCACCGGATGCGCTGACCGGCGGGTCGCCCGGCTTCAGCGAGAAGTCGGGGATGCGCTTGAGCCACTCTTCGAGGAACACGCGCAGCTCGGCGCGCGCCAGGTTGGCGCCCGGACACTTGTGGATGCCGCCGCCGAAAGCCATGTGCTTTTGTGTATTGCGGTGGAAGTCGACCTTCAGCGGCTCGGGCCAGGCGCGTTCGTCCAGCCCGTGCATGCACACCGTGATCATCACGCGGTCGCCGGCCTTGAGGGTCACGCCGTCGAGCATGACGTCCTGCGTCAGCTGGCGGCCGATCGACGGGATCGAATGGCGGCGCAGCAGCTCCTCGATGGCCTGCGGGATCAGGGACGGATCGTCCACCAGCTGGCGCCGGTGGCCCGGGTTCATCGCCAGGAAGCGGGCGATGAAGCCCATGGTGCCGGCCACGGTGTCCAGGCCGCCGAAGAGCACCAGCGCACTTTCGCTGACGGCTTCGTCGTGCGTGATCGGCCGCCCGTCGACCTGGATCTGCAGGATCTGGCTGATCAGGTCCGTGCCCGGTGCCGCGGCGCGCTTGCGCACCCAGCCATCCAGGTAGCCGATGATCTCCCCGTAGGCCTGCCGGCGGGCCAGCATGTCGCCCGAGCGCACCATGGTTTCGGCACGCTGGAGCAGCCAGGGGCGGTCCGCCAGCGGCAGATCGACCAGGTGCAGGAAGATCGTGATCGGCAGGAACTGGGAGAAGTCGCCGACGAATTCGCATTCGCCACGGCCCTGAAACCCTTCGATCAGCTCGATCGCCAGCCGGCGCGCTTCGGCGGTGAAGCTCTGGATCGCCCTGGGCGACACCGCGATGTTGATCGGCTGGCGGAAGAACCGGTGCATCGGCGGATCGACCTCGATCGGAATCTGCACCGGTATCTCCGGGATGCTGGGGATGCCGATCGCCTTGGCCGACGAGAAGCGTTCATGGTCCGGCCAGACCTTCTCGAGCAGCTCGGCCCGGTTCAGCACCCAGTAGCCGCCGTAGCGCGGTGTGTAGTACAGATCCGGCGAGGCGTCCTGCACGCGCTTCCACGCCAGGTGAACGTCGTCTTGCGCGCCCGGCAGCTGGTACAGGTCGGTGTCGCGCACGCGCTCGGGCGGGACGTGGGCGGGAATGGTGGGTGTGTTGGTGTTCATGGGATCACTCCTTCGCGGCTGCCTTGATGCGGGCGATGGCGGGGATGAATTCTTCGTAGACGCTGTGCGGTTGATGGAACTTCGTGACGTCGGTAATCTCGCCCCAATGCTCGGCCACCTCCTCGGGTGTGGCCAGACCCCGGGGACCGCGCGACCAGCCATCAGTCGAGCCGACGACGAGCTTTGCGTAGCGGCCGCCCACCGATGAATAAGCGGCGTGCGTGGAACTGCACTGTTCGCTGACCAGGTACAGCACCAGCGGCGTGTTCGCCTCCACGCCCATCGTCTCGCCAAACGCGGCGAAATCGATCTGGCCCAGCAGGCTGGAAACGTTGGTCGCCTCCATCCAGCCTTCGTGCATCTCGGCGGCCAGCCGGGTCGCGGCGGTCGGCAATAGCGCGTTGGCCAGGATGCCGTGGCGCTGGCCCTCGAGCGAGACCACGTTCATCAGGCCCACCAGACCGGCCTTGGCAGCGCCGTAGTTGGCCTGCCAGGGATGGCCGAACATGCCCGAGGCCGAGGCGGTGAAGAGAATGCGGCCGTAGCCCTGGTCCTTCATCGCCCGGTAGGCCGGTTGCGTGACGTAGAACGCGCCCTTGAGGTGCACGTTGATGACCGAGTCGAGCTGCTCGTCGGTCAGGTCCTCGAATCGGTTGTTGCGCAGGAAGCCGGCGTTGTTGATCACGATGTCGACGCGCCCGAAGGCCTTCATCGCCGTC
Source organism: Ramlibacter sp. (assembly GCA_035476755.1). Lineage (GTDB taxonomy): Bacteria > Pseudomonadota > Gammaproteobacteria > Burkholderiales > Burkholderiaceae_C > Ramlibacter. The sequence continues at coordinate 3,011 of DATILF010000326.1, read as the reverse complement.
TCGATCAGGGCCGCGCCCCCTTCACGCGTGGCGACGCTGTCGTGGTTGGCAACGGCCTGGCCGCCGGCGGCGCGGATCTCTTCGACCACGCGGTCGGCCGCCGCGTGCGAAGCGCCCACGCCGGCGCCGGTGCCGCCGAGGTCGTTCACCACCACGCGGGCTCCGCGTTGAGCCAGATTCAGGCAGTAGTCGCGGCCGAGGCCGTTGCCACCGCCGGTCACCACGGCGACGCGGCCGTCAAATTGAATGGTCATGCTGTCTCCTGGAGCAAAGGTTGGGAAGCCGGGCTCTCTGCGCCGGATTGCAGGATCAAATCGGCGGCGTGCCAGGCCATGGCCATCATCGGCCCGTTGGTATTGCCGGAGATCATCGTCGGGGTGACCGACAGGTCCATCACCCGCAGGCCTTCGACCCCGCGCACGCGCAGCTGTGGATCGACCACGCTGTCGGCATCGCCGCCCATGCGGCAGGTGCCGCAGGTGTGGTAGCCGCTCTGGCCGCCTTGGCGGAAGGCGGCCAGCACTTCGGCATCGCTCTGGCAGGCGGGACCCGGGCGGGTTTCCTCGTCGATCAGCGCGGCCAGCGCCGGGGCGGCCGCCAACCGGCGCACCATCTTCATCGACCCGATGGCCACGGCCTGGTCGGCGGGTGCGCACAAATAGTTCGGGTCGATCTCCGGGGGCACCTGGGCGTCCGGCGAGACGATGCGGAGGGTTCCGGTGCTCTCGGGCCGCAGCGCGTAGCAGAACATCTGGAAGCCGGGGAACGGCTCCATGCGCGTCATCCCCGCGGCGAAATCCAGCGACAGCGCGGCCATCAGCAGCTGCGCATCGGGCCGCGTGGCCTCGCGCGTGGCGCGGAAGAAGCCGCCCACCGGGTAGGTGCCGCGGCCCAGGCAACCGGCTTTGTCCAGCGCGTATCGCAGCGCATTCGCGGCCAGCCGCAGCCCGGCGTACTCGCGGTTCTCGGAGCCGCTGCGCCAGTCGCGCAGGCGCCACTGCACCATGTAGAGCAGGTGCTCGCGCAGGTTGCTGCCGACAGCCGGCCGATGCGCGACCACCGGGATGCCCAGGCTCTGCAGGTGCGCCCCATCGCCGATGCCCGACAGCTGAAGCAGCTTGGGCGATTCGAGCGCACCGGCGCTGAGGATGACCTCCCGGCGCGCGTCGAGCCGCTGGGCGCCTAGCGGACCGAGCACCTCGATGCCGACGGCGCGCCGTCCAGTAAACACGACGCGCTGCACACGGGTGTCGGTCATCACCGTGAGGTTGGCGCGGCCACGCACCGGCTTGAGGAAGGCGGTGGCCGAGCTCTGGCGCACGCCATCGCGCATGGTGTAGGTCAGGTAGGCGACGCCCTCGTGATCGGGGCGGTTGATGTCGGGCAGCTGGCGCAGGCCTTCCGTTCGGGCCGCCTCGATCAGCGCCTCGGAAAGGGGCGTGGGCCGCTCCTGCACCGAGACCTTCAGCGGTCCGCCGGCGCCGCGCACCTCGTCCGCGCCGAGCGCGTGGTCCTCGATGCGGCGGAAGCACTCCGCCATCGTCTGCCAGCCCCAGCCTGATGCGCCGTGCTCGCGCTCCCAGTCGTCATAGTCCTGCGGATGGCCGCGCATGTAGACCATGCCGTTGATGGAGCTGGAGCCGCCGAGCATCTTGCCGCGTGCCCACACCTCCTGGCGATGGCCGTTGCCCGCGTGGGGCTTCACCGGATAGAAGTAGGCGTGCTTGGGGTCCTGCAGCAGCTTGCCGAAGCCCTTGGGCATGGCGATCAGAGGCGAGGTGTCAGCCGGCCCGGCTTCGACCAGCAGCACCTGGTGGGCGGGGTTCTCCGACAGCCGGTTGGCCAGTACGCAGCCTGCGGAACCGGCGCCGACGATGATGAAGTCGTAGTTGATCAAGGGAATTCAGGGGGGTTCAGGTACGGGAAGGGACTGACAGAAGGCGCCGCAAGGTCAGACCGGCGTGCCGCGGATGTCGTCGATGAAGGCCTTCCAGGTCGCATCCATGGTGTAGTCAGGGCGCGAACGCCAGATGCGGTCGATCAAGGCATCGGCCTGGTCGGCGCTCCAGCCAGCGTGCCGCATCGCATACAGCGCAAAGAAGGCGGTGACCCTGAAATTGGCGGCGCAGTGGATCAGCACCTTCTGGTGCCGCATGTCACGCATGGCCGCCTCGAAGGCATGGAACTGGGCCGCTTCGGGCCGCGACCATTCCACCGGGATGTGGTGGTATGACATGCCGAGCGCCGCTACCCACGCGGCTTCGCCTGGCAAGGCGTGGTTGTCGGCGTTGTCCGGCGCCAAGTTGATGACGGCCTGATAGCCGGCATCACGCGCCGCCTCCAGCTGCTCGCGCGTGGGCTGGCCACTGGTGCCAATCCGCTCGTCGATGCGGATGAAATTGACGATGGACTCCACGCTCATACAAGGTCTCCTGAAGGGCGCAGCGTTACGGCCCGGGTCATCGGTCGAACACCACGTGGATGTGCCTGGGCACGCGCATCATCGTGCCGCGCACTTCCGGCGGCGGCATGTCCGGGTCAAGCCGCACGTTGGGCAACCGATCCAGGATGGCATGGAGGGCGCGGGTCATCTCCACGCGCGCCAGGTGCTGGCCGATGCACACATGCGGGCCGTAGGCGAACGCGAAGTGACGGTGCTTGCGCTCGCGAAAGATGTCGAACTTGTCCGGATCGGGGTAGCGCGAGGGGTCGCGGTTGGCCGAGCCGGCCAGCACACCGATCAGCGCGTTGGCCGGGATGTGCATGCCGCCGAGTTCCGTGTCGCGCGCGGCCGTGCGCGACTGCATCAGCACCGGGCCGTCCCAGCGCAGCGCCTCGTCGATCGCCTGCGGGATCAGCGCGCGGTCGCAGCGTACCGCGTCGAGCTGCTCGGGATTTCCCAGCAGGCCGACCAGCAGGATGCTGGTGCCGCGGTAGGTGGTGTCGCCGCCGGCATTGACCAATTGGCGCAGGAACGACACGAGCACCTCCTCGGGAAGGGCGTCGCCGTC
>DATILF010000325.1:0-6869 GCA_035476755.1 Ramlibacter sp. | reverse complement strand
CTGCGGCTGCACGTACACCGGCGCCGGCTGCACGTAGGCGTGCGGCGCATTCAGGCCGATGGAGAGAATCACGTCGCTGCGGGCATGGGCCGCAGTGCCCGCCACGACCGCGCCCAGCGCGATAGCGGCAACAACGAGGGGCTTGGTGGAGAAGAGGCGTTTCATGGATTGCTCCTGGGTGGTTGATGGAGCGTATGGTGCAAGCCGGCCCATGAACACAGGCTGAACAGATTCGCCCCCGTGTTTCCGCAGGGTAAAGCTTCCATCGACCGCTCGCACCGCGTCCCCCACCCCGAGCCCTGCTCGACACTCGCGACAAATGGTTACTGCAACGAGCGCGCAGGTTCTCACCAGCCATACCATGGGTTCCCCATTTCTACTTTTGAGGTGATGTCATGACTGCAACCTTGGAAAAGAAGGCATTGGCGAAGAAGCCTGCGGACCATCCGGATGAAGTGCGGCCGTTCAAGGACGGGAAAGGCAAGATGGGGGTCTTTACGTTCGGCGCCCAGACCATGGGCCGTGGCGAGTTCGAGCCCGGCTGGCGCTGGAGCCAACACGTGAAGCCCATCGCAGGAACCGACTCGTGCCAGGCCACGCACACCGGCATCGTGCTCGAAGGCCGGATGGTGGTGAAGATGCTGGATGACGGATCCGAGATGGAATACGGACCCGGCGACGTCTTCTACATGCCGCCCGGCCACGATGCATGGGTGGTCGGAAAGGATCGCTGCGTTCTTTTCGACTTCACCGGCGTGGCGCAATACGCCAAACCACGTTAAGAGCGGCCGGGTCTTGGGGCGGCTCGATTGAAATCGGTTTCGCTCCTCGCAGGCGGCAACCCCCAGATCGCGAAGGCCGACGGCGATGCCCCGGTGCAGGCCTACATCGCGGCCAGGAACGCCTGGCAGGCCTGCGAAGTTTCGCTCCGCGGGCCCCAAGCTGTCATCCCGGGCCCCAAGGCTGTCATCCCGGACTTGATCCGGGATCCATGACTTCTGACTTCATGGATTTGCGGGTCAAGCCCGCAATGACACACCTACTGCGGCTCGATCCGCTATCAGCGCCGATTCGGGTTGTGCGGCGCGCGGTCGAACTTGTTCACCACGCCGTCGCGGTCCGCGTCGCCCCAGGCCGCGTGGTTGCGCGCGGCGCGATGGTCGTAGAAGCGCGAATCGCGGTCGAAGCGGTTCGGCACGCCGTCGTGGTCCCAATCGGCGTAGGCGCCGCTCCGCTCATTCCGGCGGTCGTGGCCGTAGTACACGGTCTGGACCGGCGCATACGTGGCGCGCGGCTGGACATAGACCGGCTGCGGCTGCACGTACACCGGCGCCGGCTGCACGTAGGCGTGCGGCGCATTCAGGCCGATGGAGAGAATCACGTCGCTGCGGGCGTGGGCCGCAGTGCCCGCCACAACCGCGCCCAGCGCGATAGCGGCAACAACGAGAGGTTTGGCGGAGAAGAGGCGGTTCATGGATTGCTCCTGGGTGGTTGATGGAGCGTATGGTGCAGGTGGGCCCATGAACACAGGCTGAACAGATTCGCTGCGGTGTTTCCGCAAGGTAAAGTTCAGTCGGATGCAGCGCCCTCGCCCGCTCGCACCGCGTCCCCCACCCGAATCAGCCCACCGGAAATGATGCGCGCCGTCATGCCCCCGTGGCCACGCATCGCGGCGTACGCACCAGGGCCGATTTCCTCTTCCATCCGCGAGCAAGGCGCGCACGACCCGACGATCTCCAGCACCGCATTACCCACACGGACCTTGGCGGTGCGCAGCGCGCGCAGGTTGATGCCCGACACCACGATGTTTCGGCGCAGGCGCACGGGATCGGCCACATCGACACGCGCGAGCTGCGCGATCACTGGCAGATGCTCAGCCTGGATCAGCGTGACCTGCCGCGTCGATAGCTCCGCCTCGCCCCGGTGGCCGAGGCGATCGTCGGCCAGGCCGATACCGGTCAGGGCCATGGTGACGGGAATGCTGCGAGCAGGCTCGCGGGGCGAGCCGCGCACGATGATTGTTTCGACCCGGCCGGTCACATGCGGCGGTGCGTTGAGGTCACGGATGGTTTTCATGAAACGATCCCGACCGCATGCTGCGGGGAGATGGGATGCCCACTCAGATCAACTTCATGGCCATGAGAATGGCACGTTGGGCCTGCCAGACCTCAGCGATCACATTGACAAACTCCCGTTTTCGCACAGAGATGCAATTGCGGTACGCAAAGCGGAAACCGACTCCCAACTCGAGGTTGGCGCCACGCTTTGCCACAAGCGAACCATAGGCGGCCTGCGCCCACTCATCACGGGGCTTGATCACCGAACGACTGTTGCCTTTTCCTCCAGCTCCTCGCACCGTTCTAGGATCGAACTCCACCTGTGCATCCGTGACAGAGGCATGACGGATGGGGAAGTGCCTTTGCAGAACGGCGACGTATGGTTGGGCTTTTGGCTCCATTTTCAGAACTCGATCATTCGCCTTGGCGAGCTTGATCAATGTATCTTTGAAGGCATCGAAACCGCCCGCTAGAAGCGCGTTTCGCAGGCCTGCGGCCACACCGTTCGGAACGGTCAATTGAACCACCGCCGAATCATGCGCGATGCAGAAGGTGAGATGGGGATGCTCGGTGAATTTCCTCGCATCGGCCGCCGACTTCAAAGGAATGAAGTCCCAGACGAGAGTGCCCTCGCTGCCTGTGATCGCCGATCTTCCGGCGGCCTTGAGATCCGCGCCCAGCGACGCCGCCAGCGTCTTGTCCTTTCGTAGCTCTTCCATGATCAGCTTGAGGACGCGCTTTGCCTCAAGGTAGGTGTACGGATTCTTGTCGTCGAAGCCTATTCCTGAAAACATGGTCAACGTCCCATCAATGAGATATTCGTCGGCAGTCATGCGCCCTTCAGCGATCTCCATGAAGTCGACGAGTATCCGAGCCCACTCGCTCGTGTCACAGTGGCGGAAGGCCCATTGATACACCTCGGGCCAAGTCTTGTGGAATGAGTTACGCGGCAGCTGCACCGAGCCCTTGGAGGTAGTCAACAAGAGCAGCTTCGGGTGAGGATAGCCTCTTTGTGTGGCAACGCGGATGTGTCGGATCAACTGATCAATGTTCACAGACGAACTGATCTTGGATTCAATGACAAGCGACCAGCCTTCCTCATCGTAAAGCCATGCGTCAGGCAACCCCTTGGTGACCGCTTCGTCCTCTGCAACTTCAGCGTGACCGGGCAATCGCTGCTCCACGATTGTGAAGCCCTTTGCCCGCGTCGCCGTGATCCGCTCGTCAAGCGCCCATTCCACGAACGATCGCAGCAGCGCGGGGTCAGCCGCGAGGCTGCTCACCAATGCATGTGTGAGGCGATTCTCGTGGTGGCGGTACTGGTCGAAAACGTTGCGCATGCAGTACCCGCGTCGCCTATTTCGCAAGATCCCGGCAGCGCGCTTCGTCCAGCGGCTGCCCACAACCGCGAAAGCCTTGTGCCGCAGCGGCGAATTCTTCGCGGGCGGCACCTCGCTCACCCGCCGCCAGTGCCACGTGCGCCCGCGCCTCATGCAGCGCGGCGTACCAAGCGGGCAGCTTCATCACGGTATGGGCCAGGAAGTCGGACGCTCGCTCATGGCCGGCGGCCAGATCCATCTCATGCGCCCTGGCGGCCGCGATGGTGGCGGGAATGGCGAAGGTGATGCGGCACCCCGGGCACGTCTCCAGCGGGCCGCGCACGGCGGCCTCGGCCTCTTCCAGCGCGCCCAGTGCGGCGTCCGTGCCGGCAGCCATCGCGATACGTGTGCCGTAGATGCGGTCCAGCAAATGAAAGCCGATGCTCGACTGCCGCGCGACGTCCAGCGCTTCGTCCAGGAGGCCCCGCGCCATGTCAAGCCGGCCGCGATACATCGCGAGCTCGGCCCTGCGCTGCAGCGACAAGGCCTCGCCTGTCGCGCCGCCGATGGCCCGGTGCAGCCGCCCGCCTGCGATCAGGTCTTGCTCGGCCGCGTCCAGCTGGCCACTGAGCAGCCTGGCCTCGCCGCGCAACGTGAGGGCGAATGCATGGCCGCGCGCCGCGCCGAGCCGCTGCGCCTCGGCGGCCAGCGAATCCGCGAAAGCAATCACGTCCGCGTAGGGCCGTGAGCCATACAGGAAGCGCTGCGTGATGCACAAGTGTCCGTCGAACACCCGCGTGGCGAGATGCGGGAGATGGCTGGTCTCCTTCAGGTCGGCCCACACGCTGCCATGCAGGTCACCGCGCGCGTGTGCCGCCGCCGCTTGCGCCCACGATGCGATCACCAGCGTGCCCTCGTCGCCCGTCTCCAGCGCCAGGCGGCGCACCTCGGCCGCCCGGCGCGTGCCTTGCGCCGGATCGCCGAAGCCCAGCGCAGCGGCGCCGCTGTAGGCCAGCGCTTCGGCCAGCCGGCCGGCGATCGTGGTGGGGTGGACGTTCTGCAGGTACAGCAGCGCGCCCGGCGGATCACTCATCTTCACCTGCGCCAGCGCGCGCTTGGCGCGCAACTCGTGGGCCTGCGCCTCGGGCGCGACGTCGGCCGCCGCGTCGTAAGCTGCGAGCGTGCCGGCGCGGCCCAACGCGTCCAAAGACTCGGCGCGCAGCGCCAGGGCTTCCCCCTGCGTCGGGCGGTGGGCGAGAAGCGGCTCCACGTGACGCAGCACGTCTTCGTACGCAGCGAGGCGAAAAGCCTGGCGCGCGGCGGCCAATGAACACGGCAAGGCCCTGTCGGGGTCCCCCGCAGCCAGCCAGTGCTGGCCGACCAGACCGGCCGCTGCGCCCGTGCTTTCCAGCCGCGTGGCCACCTCCCGATGCAGTCCCACGCGGCGATGCGGCGGGATGCCATCGGCCAATGCCTGCCGCACGAGCGCATGGCAAAACCGATAGCGGCCATCGGCCACCACCAGCACACCCGCGGCGAGTGCCCGGTCCAGCCGGGCCAAGGGATCGTGGCCCTCGTCGGCCATGAGTGCCACGGCGGTCGCGACATCGAAGTCCTCAGCGAAAAGCGCGAGCCGGCGCAGCGCTTCCTGCACGTCCACATCCACGTCACACAGGCGTTCGGCCAAGGCCGCCGACACACTGCGCGGCAGGCTCGCGCCGGCGCCTTCCCCTGAGGTTGACGCGCGCGCAAGTTCGACGACCGCGAACGGAAGGCCCTGGGCTCGCCGCGCGATGCCTGCTGCCGCATCCGGCGGCAGCGGCGCATCGGCCGCGCGCACGGCCAACAGCGCTGCCTCGTCCTCGGTGAGCGGCCCCAACTCGATCGCCTCCAGCTGCCCAGCGCGCAGCATGCGCGAAACGTTGCGCTCCAAGAGTTCCGGCAGCGTCGGCCGGCACGCGAGCAGCACGAACACAGGCGGCCCGCTGGCCGCCAGCTGCGCCAGCAGGTCGGCACTGGCGTCATCGGCCAAGTGCGCGTCATCGACGATCAGCAGCACGGGCTTGCTGGCCGCGGTAGCGAGCAGCAGGCGCCGCACCGCGCCCACCACCTGGTGCCGTCCCATCGGCAGCGGCAGCGCCGGCGCACTCACGGACACGGGGCTCATGGCAGCCAGCACGGCCTGTGCATGCGGGCCTATCACCTCCAGCACCTGAGGGCCCTCACTCAACAGGGGCTCCACCAGGTCGGCGGTAATGCCGTAGGGTCGGGTCCAGTCGCTGGCCTGAACGGAGCGCACCTGCCAGCCCAGGCCCCTCGCCTCCTCAGCCACGCGCCGACAAAAAGCCGTCTTGCCCATGCCCGCCGGCGCACGCACCACGGCGCCCCCCGGCCGCCCGCCGAGGCTCGCGCGCAGCGACGACAGCACCCGCACCAGTTCCAGCGCACGGCCAACGAAGCGCGGTGCGGCACCCTCCATCCCCGCGACGCAGTCCCGATACAGCGCGTCCACCTGCGGCCCGGGCCGCACGCCCAGGGTTTGCTGCAGGTGGTCACGCAAATGGCCGTACCAGCGCAAGGCCGAGGAGCGGCGGCCCGCGGCCAGCTCTTCGCGCATCAGTTGCACATGGGCCGCCTCGTCGGTGGGATCTTCGCGGACCAGGCGCTCCAGGTCACCGGCCTGCCGCAGCAATCGAAGGTATTTGCTGCGCAGGCGCTGTCGCGGCGCCTCGGTCCAGGCCTCGTAGCGGGACTCGGGCAACAGATCACCACCGTATAGCTTTGCTGCTGCCTTGCACGCCTGCGCATCGGCGCTGGCCAGCGCATCGTCGGCCGCGGCCTCGAAGCGCAGCGCATCGCTCTCGACGTTGCCGTCGGGCAGGAGCATGACACGCCCGCCCCGCAATACCAGCGCATCGGGTTGGCCGATGAACTGGCGCGCATGGAACGCGGCCTTGCGCAAGTTGGCGCTGCCGGCATCCGGGTCCAGCTGCGGCCACAGCGCCTCCACCACCTGTTCATTCAACAGGCTACGCTGGGGCTGCAAGCACAGCAGTTGCACCAGCTCGGCGGCACGGCGGGGGAGCTGCGGCTGTGCTTTGGCTGCCTCGCCCGGCGCGGCCTCGCCAACGCTGAGGTGAAACTGCCCGAGCACGCGGATCTGCAAGGTCATCGCCGATCTCCTTCCTGCCGGCGCCGGGAACGTTTCAGGAACGGCCGGTGCGGATCATGAGTATGCCGTCTATCGCTTCAGGGGTGCAACGAATAGACGCAGGACCCGCAGCACCCGTGGCCCCCTCAACATGATCGAAAAGGTGAACTCATGAACCCGAACAAGGCACTCTGGGAAAAAGGCGACTTCACGCGCATCGCCGAGAGCATGCGCGAAAGTGGTGAAGACATCGTCAGGCAAGCCGGCATCACCCCGGGCATGAAGGTGCTGGACCTGGGCTGCGGCGACGGCACCACGGCCATCCCCGCCGCGAAGCTGGGC
>DATILF010000324.1:0-17925 GCA_035476755.1 Ramlibacter sp. | reverse complement strand
TGGTTCACGTTCTCGTACACGCCGGTGCGCGATGCGGACGGCCAGGTGGCGGGCGTGGTGTGCATCGGCACCGAAACCACGGCGCAGGTGGTCATGCAGCTGCGCCAGGCCTTCCGGCTGACCCTGGCGGACGAGCTGCGTGAGCTGGGCAGCCCGCAGGAGATCCTGGTGCGCGCCAGCCGCAGGCTCGGCGAATATCTGGACGCCGCGCGCGTGGGCTATGTCGAGGTGAATGATGCCGAGGGCCAGTTCACCGTGCGGCACGATTGGACGGCCAGTGATCTTGCGCCGCTGACCGGACAGACCATGGACTACGACGATTTCGGCCCTCGGACCCTGGAGGACCTGCGGGCCGGCCTGATCCTGAAGCTCGAGGACACGGCCCGCGATGAGCGCTCCGCCGCGTTTGCGCACAGCTACGAGGCCATCGGCGTGCGGTCGGTGCTGGGCGTGCCCCTGGTCAAGGACGGCAGGCTCTGTGCCGTGCTGCGCATCCATCACCGCGAGCCGCACCGCTGGACCGATGAGGAGGTGGTGTTGGCGCAGGACACCGCCGAACGCACCTGGGCCGCGGTGGAGCGTGCGAGGGCCGAGGAGCAGCGGCGCGCCGCCGAGGAAGCGCTGCTGAGCAACGCGAAGTTGCAGGCTTTCCAGATCGAGCTGTCTGACACGCTGCGCATGCTGAGCGAACCGGGCGACATCATCGCGGCGTCCACGGCGTTGCTGGGCCGCTACCTGGACGTGTCGCGTGTGCTGTTTGCACAGGTGAACGAAGCCAAGGCCAGCTTCGACGTGCAATATGGCTGGACGGCGCCCGGCGTGCCCGGCATGGCCGGCCGCATCAGCCAGGTGCATCACTTCGGCGCGGGCGCGTTGGCGCAGTTGCGCGCGGGCCAGGCCGTGGCCGTGGATGACGTGGAGCGGGACGAGCGGACTTCTGCCCATCTGCGGGCTTTCGCGAGCATGGGTGTGCGCTCGTTTCTCGCGCTTCCCCTGGTGCGCGGCGGGCGTTTGTCGATCGTGCTGCTCCTGCATCGCCAGGAGCCTTGCCGCTGGCAGCAGCAGGAGGTGCAGCGCGCCCGCGACATGGCCGAGCGAGCGTGGTCGGGCGTGGAAGCCGCGCGCGCCCAGGCGGCGCTTCGCGCCGAGCGTGACCAGAGCCGCTACGTTTTCGACAGCATGACCGAAGGCTTCGCCATGCTCGATCCGGACTGCACGCTGGTGCAGATGAACGCAGAAGGCCGCCGCATCAGCAGGGTGACGTCGGGCGATGTCATCGGGCGCAAGGTCTGGGAGGTTTTCCCCAAGGTGGTGAATTCGGGCCTGCATGAGCTGTACGAGCAGGTGATGGTGACGGGCAAAGGCAGCTCGATCGAATACAAGCGGGTGCTGGACGGCGACGAGATTTCCTGGATGGAGGTGCGGGCCTATCCGGCCCTGGACGGGGGCCTGGCGGTCTTCTACCGGGACATCAATGAGCGCAAACGGGGCGAGCAGAAGCTCAAGGAGGCCGACCGGCGCAAGGACGAGTTCCTGGCCATGCTGGCGCATGAGCTGCGCAATCCGCTGGCGCCCATCGCCGCCGCGGCCGAACTGCTGTCCCGTTCGGAGCTGGATTCCTACGACCTCAAGCACTCGAGCGATGTCATCGCGCGGCAGGTGGCCCACATGACCAGCCTGGTCAACGACTTGCTGGACATTTCGCGCGTGACCGGCGGGCTGGTCGCGATCGAGCGCGTCCCCCTGGACATGAACGAGATCCTGCCCGAGGCGCTGGAACAGGTGTCACCGCTCATCCGGACGCGGGCGCACCAGCTGATCGTGAACCATGCGCCGGGGCCCGCATGGGTCTGGGGCGATCGCACCCGGCTGGTCCAGGTCATCGCCAACTTGCTGAACAATGCCGCCAAGTACACGCCTGCGGGGGGGCAGATCGACGTGGGCATCGAGGTGCGGCCGGGGCATGTCGCCATGAGCGTGCGCGACGACGGCATCGGCATGTCGCCCGATCTCGTGGAGAGCGCCTTCGAGCTGTTCGCGCAGGCCGAGCGCAGCCCCGACCGCACCGAGGGCGGCCTGGGCATTGGCCTGGCGCTGGTCCGCGCCATCGTGGCGCTGCATGGCGGCACGGTGACGGCGCGCAGCGACGGCATCGGCCGCGGGAGCGAGTTCCTGGTCCTGCTGCCCGAAGCCGGCGACAAGCGGCCGCCGGCCGCGCCGTCCACGTCGGTATCCCTCTCGCCGGCGAACACGCCGGAGCTCAAGGTGCTGATCGTGGACGACAACGTCGACGCCGGCCGGATGCTCGCCATGCTGATGAAGCTGGCCGGCCACCGGGCATTCGTCGAACACATCCCGCAGCACGCACTGGAAATGGCGCGCCTGCTGCAGCCCGACGTCTGCCTGCTGGACATCGGCCTGCCCGGCATGAGTGGCAACGAAGTCGCGCGCCGCCTGCGGGCGCTGCCCGAAACCTCGGGAGCGCTGCTGATTGCTGTCACCGGCTACAGCCGGGGGCCGAATGGCGAAGGCGCGGTCGCTCCCGAGTTCGACCACCATCTGATCAAGCCCATCGAAAGTGGCCGTCTGCTCGCGCTGTTGCGCCAGATCGGCGCGCACTGACTTGCGGCGAAGGCCGCCTACTGCCGAGCAGGTGCAGGCCCAAGGCGTGGATTAATTCGCGAAGCGGGGGCGGGCAGCGTTTTGAATTGAAACAACGCTGAACTTCGGCTTGCCCAGGCCGTCCGTCCGGGGCCCGCTGTCAGAAAAGGACTACATGATCAGCCACCGTTGGCCCGCCTATTCGGCCATTGCCGGCTTCACCGCTGTCGCGCTGGGATGCCTTTTTTCGCTGGGCGTCCAGAAGCCGCTGACGTTGCCGCAGCACGGCGGGACAGTCACCGTGCTGGCCGAACCGTCGCCCGCGCCTGCGCTTGGGGCCGGCCCCGCCGCGCAGGAGGCCGCGCCGGATGCCGGCTACTACAACCAGCTGCGCGCTCGGCTGCGTTGGGTGCAAACGCGCATGGGAGGCGACATGCTGCTGACGCCCGACCTGAATTCCAGAATGCTGCTGGCCAAGTCCGCGGCCCGGCACGCCAGGCTCAGCGAGGTGGGGCTGAATTTCCAGGACGTGTACGGCATCATCAACGCCGAGACCTCGTGGGTGCCGCGTACGGGCGCCAGCAAGGACGGCACGCCCAACCTGGGCATCGCGCAGTTCGAGCCCGCGACGGCCAGGGCGCTGGGCGTTCGCGATCCGCAGGACCCGGTGGAGGCGGTCCATGCCGCCGCGTTGCACATGAAGGACGCGGCCCGCTGGAGCGCCGAGCGGCTGGAAGGCATCACGCTGCACGCCGACGAGCGCGCCGAGAAGCTGCGGGAGGGCGTGTCGATCTACTACAACCTGTCCACGCGCGGGCGCAACGCCTGGAATGGCCGGAACACCGCCCGGTTGCCCCGCGAGACCCAGCGGCACATCGAGAACGCCCGGCTGGGCGCGCAAGAGGCCGCGGTGCTGGAGGCGCAGCTGCAGGCTGTTCGCGCGGCGCGCAGTTTGGGTCCTGCGGTGATGACGGCGAACACGGACGCCATCGGAGGCTGATTACGGCGAGCGGTGCAGCCGCGGCGCGGACAGTGCGGCGAGGTTGTCATCGATGGCCTCGTCCAGCTCCCGCCTGCGGCCCGCCAGGCCGGCGGCGGCCACGGCATCGCGCAGTTGCCGCAGGTCTTTCACGCTGGGCGCGACCTTGATCTGGGCAATGGCCGCGGCCGTGTTGCCGCCCTTGACCAGTGCCAGTACCTTGCCCGCCCATTCGCCTGCCTTTGCCATCGTGCCATCTCCGCGCTGAAGTGGCTTTCATTTTGCACGCCCGCGGCGCCGCGCCGCAAAAAGCCGGGTTCGGCGACATTCTGAAGGGGCTCTATCATCGGTCGCATCGCACACAAGGAGGAGCCCATGAACAAGCGCAGTTTTCTCGCCGCCGCCGCCCTCGGGTCGGCCGCATCGCTTCCTGCTTTCGCGCAGCCGCTTGGCGCAGGCCGCAGCCCCGCCCCGGCCCTGCTCACGGTGACGGGCGCCATCAGGCACACCAATCGGGGCCCGTCGGACCCGGTGCTGGACCAGATGATGGCCAAGCAGAAGATCAGCTTCGACAAGGCGCATGCTTTCCAGTTCGCGGTGCTGGCCGCCATGCCCTCGGTGACTATCCGGCCCACGCTGGAGTACGACAACAAGCAGCACACGCTGCGCGGCCCTTTGCTCACCACGGTGCTGAAGGCCACCGGCGCGTCGTCCGAGACGGGCAAGCTGGTGATGCGCGCCGTGGACGGCTACTCGCCGACGATCAGCGTGGCCGACGCCCGCAAGTACCGGTTCATCATCGCCACCTCGCTCGACGGCCGGGCCATGCCCCTGGGTGGGCTGGGCCCGCTGTGGGCGGTGTACGACGCCGACCGTTACCCCGACATGGCCGCCAAGCCGGTGGACCAGCGGTTCGCGCTGTGTCCCTGGGCGCTGTACCACATCGAAGTGCAGGCCTGAACGGCGGGCGCCCCGCATCCACGGGGTACCATCGCGCATGAAAAAGACATTCCAGCTCAACGTCGAGGGCAAAAATCGCGACCGCACGCTCGACGCGGTGAAGCACGAGATTCGCAAGTATTTGAAGCGCGAACGGCGCCGCGACGTGCCCGCCGGCGCCGACTTCTGGGATTTCGACTGCCGCTTCGGCCTGTCCGAGCAGACTGCATCGCCCACGCACCTGGGCAACGTCATCGGCCTGATCGATGAGGCCGCGAAGAGCGGCGCAGACCAGTTCTACGTGGAGATCCTCTCCAAGCCCGGCCATCGCAAGGCGAAGACCGAAGGTGGTGAGGCAGCGCCGGCGGAAGACGCGGCCTGAATTCCACTTGTGCGGACTTGACTCTGTCATTGCGGGCCTGACCCGCACCCTTCTGTCATTGCGGGCTTGACCCGCAATCCACACGTCTGTCATTGCGGGCTTGACCCGCAATCCATGCGTTCGTATGTCCTCGCGTCGCGGCAGGCGGTGCCCGGCGCGGGCTCATACTGGGGCGGTCTCCACTGTCGCTTCGACTTCGCTGCGCCACGGCCCGGCCTGGGGTCCGGCGCAAAACTCACTGCGCGCTGCGCGCTGCGCGCTGCGTTCAAACAGCTGCGCCGAGCATGTTGACGAAGCGCGCCAAGGCGCGCGACCCCAGGCCGGGCCTGCCGCAGCCGCCCCAGAAATCGCCCCCACCGGGCACCGCCTGTCGCGCCAACGTGGCGTGTGGGCGGGCGTGGGGTGAATGCAGTCGCTTTGCGCTGGGATTGCACGTCGGCGAGGCCGAATACCTGGATTGCGGGTCAAGCCCGCAATGACAGATGCGTGGCTTCCGGGCCGAGCCCGCAATGACAGAGGTCCTCTTGTCATCCCGGCCTTGAGCCGGGATCCATGCCTCGCCGGAGATGCGTCGGTGGAGGAGGCATGGATTGCGGGTCCAGCCCGCAATGACAAACGCGGGCCAGGCCCGCAATCACAGCGTCGAGAGGTCAACTTCGCGCGGCCCGCAACTTGTCCTTCTTGCTCGGCCGCTTGCCCTTGATCCCGCCTGTGCCGTCCGAGGCGGCGGTTTCCTTGGGCGCATCCACCGGCTCGAAACCCGGCACCTGCTCGCGCGGCAGGCTGAGGTGCCTGCGCTTCTCGATCAAGCGGAAATGGGCCTGGGTGTCGGCTGTGACGAAGCTCACGGCCAACCCGCTCTCGCCGGCGCGGCCGGTGCGGCCGATGCGGTGTACATAGTCCACCGGCGAGCGGGGCAGGTCGTAGTTGACGACCACACCCAGCTGCTCGATGTCGATGCCGCGCGACGCGAGGTCGGTGGTGACCAGCATGTCCCACTGGCCATTCTTGAATTCTTCCAGCACCTGTTGGCGCGCGCCCTGGCTCAGGTCGCCGTGGAATGGCGTGGCAAAGACGCCGTTCTTGTACAGCTTCCAGGCGACGTGCTCGGCCGCGTAGCGCGTGGCCACGAATACCAGGACGCGCTCCCACGCGTGCTGCTTGACCAGGTGGCGCAGTAGCTCCGTACGGCGCTTTTCATCGACCTCGATGACCCGCTGCAGGATGGCCGGTTCGTTCGCGGGTGTCTGGGCCACTTCGATGCGGGTCGGCGCGCGCAGCATTCCGGTCGCCAGTGCCTCCACGGCAGGCGGGAAGGTGGCCGAGAAGAAGAGGTTCTGTCGCTGGGGTGGCAGCAGCCACAGCACGCGGTGCAATTCTTCGGTGAATCCCAGGTCGAGCAGGCGATCGGCTTCGTCCAGCACCAGCATGTGCACCGCCGTGAGCTTCAGTGCATTGTGCGCAACGAGATCGAGCAGGCGTCCCGGTGTGGCGACGAGCACGTCGGCGCCGCCGCGCAGGCCCATCATCTGCGGGTTGATCGATACGCCGCCGAACACCACGGCGACCTTGATCGGGCGTGACAGGTATTGCGCCAGAGCGCGGATGGCCTCGCCAACCTGCGCTGCCAGCTCGCGGGTGGGCACCAACACCAGCGCGCGCAGCCGCCTGGGTGCGGCGGGCGGCGCATCCTGCAGCCGCTGCAGCAGGGGCAGGGCGAACGCGGCGGTCTTGCCCGACCCGGTCTGGGCGGAGGCCAGCACATCGCCGCCGCGAAGGACCAGCGGGATGGCCTGGGACTGGATGGGCGTGGGCGCGGTGAAACCGAGCTCGGCGGCGGCGCGCACGAGGGGTGGAGAAAGGCCGAGTGAGGAGAAGGGCATGGTGCGCGGGGTTTCGGGCAGTTTAACGGCGCGGCTGCGCGTTGCCGCCGCAACCGTTAAGCTGGCAGCTGAAGGAGTCCGCATGCACTACCGCCAGCTCGGCAAGAGCAACCTGCAAGTATCCGCCCTGTGCCTGGGCACCATGATGTTCGGCGACCAGACCGGCCAGGAGGAGGCGGGCGCCATCGTCGCCCATGCTCGCGACCACGGAGTGAACTACATCGACACGGCCGACGTTTACACCAAGGGGGCGTCCGAAACCATGGTGGGCCGCGTGCTGAAAGGGCAGCGGCATGACTGGGTGCTGGCCACCAAGCTGGGCAACAAGATGTCGGACCGCGTCAACGAAGGCCAATACTCGCGCAGCTGGATGCTGCGGGAGGCCGAGGCCAGCCTGCAGCGCCTGGGCACCGACCACGTGGACATTCTCTACATGCACCGCGACATCAACGGCATGGACTTCGAGGAGCCGTTGCGCGCCCTCGACGCCCTGCTGCGCGAGGGCAAGATCCGCTACTGGGGCATCTCCAATTTCCGCGCGTGGCGCATCGTGGAGATCACCCGCATGGCGGGCCAGCTGGGACTGCCCGGCCCGGTGGTGTGCCAGCCCTACTACAACCTGCTCAATCGCATGCCCGAGGTGGAGATCCTGCCCGCCTGCGAACACCACGGCATCGGCGTCACGCCGTACAGCCCGATTGCGCGCGGCGTGCTCACGGGCAAGTACCCGCCGGGCCAGCCGCCGGCGGAAGGCACGCGCGCTGCGCGCGGCGACAGGCGCATCGCCGAGACCGAGTTCCGCGAGGAATCATTGGTCATCGCCCAGAAGCTGCAGGCGCACGCCCAGGCCAAAGGCGTCACGCTGGCCCAGTTCGCCACCGCGTGGGTGCTCGCGCATCGCGCGGTGAGCTCGGTCATCGCGGGGCCGCGCACACTCCGTCAGTGGCAGGATTACCTGCCTGCGCTGGATTACGCGGTCAGCAGCGACGACGAGGCGCTGGTGGATTCGTTCGTGCGTCCCGGGCACCCCTCCACGCCGGGCTACACCGACCCGGCCTATCCCCTGCATCCGCGCGTGCGCGATGGAGGGCGCCCATGAACCACCTTGACATGGCTGGGCCGAAGGGCGGCGTTGCGCTGTATTGGGATTTCGAGAACCTGCACGCCAGCCTGTACGAAGGCTTGTACGGCGAGGGCGCCTACGGCAGCAAGTCCGACAACCGCTTCAAGGTGCAGGAGCCCCTGATCGACGTGCCGGCGGTCGTCGGCCTGGCCGCATCGTTCGGGCCCCTCGCGATCCATCGCGCGTACTGCAACTGGCAGTATTTCGGGCGCTATCGTGACGCGCTGCTGCAGCACACGGTGGACCTGGTCCAGCTGTTCCCGCCGGGTGCCTCCGCCAAGAATGGCGCGGACATCAAGCTGTGCCTGGACGCCCTGGAAGACATCGGCAGGCTCGCACATGTCGCGACGGTCATCGTGGTGGGGGGCGACAGCGATTTCACGCCGCTGGCACAGAAAATCCGCGCCGCCGGGCGCACGCTCGTTGGCGTGGGCGCCCGCAAAACCACCAACCGCCACTGGGCCAGCAGCTGCCACGAGTTCCGGTATTACGAGGATCTGGTGGGCGGCGCGGGTGCGGCGCATTCGTGACGGCAGGAATGCATGGATTGCGGGTCAAGCCCGCAATGACAGAGGGTGTGGACTGCGAGGTCAAGCCCGCAACCCCGGCGTCCTCTTGTCATCCCGGCCTTGAGCCGGGATCCATGCCTCGCCGGAGATGCGTTGGTGGGGGGGCATGTATTGCGGGTCAAGCCCGCAATGACAGAGTCGAGTCCGCAATGACGAAGCGCTTTCGCTATGCCAGACCTAGCGCGTGGAACACACGGACGGCCGCATACGCGTCGTTGGCCGCGTACACCAATTGCGCTTCCGACAGGCGCGGGTTCGCCCAGTTGGACGTCGTCGCCTTGCGGGACTTGATGAATCGGCGGTTGAAGAGCACGGCCACGGCCGCCTTGACGCCCATGTCCTTGCGGTAGCCACGCTCGCGAAAGACGGTGTTGAGCTCCAGCACGTCGGCCGGCTCCACGCCCAGCTTGCTGACGATGCGCTTGCGGTCGTCGCCCAGGCCGAAACCCGCCTTCACCACCCCCGCGAGCGCCAGCAGATCCGCGACGACGGCCCGGCATTGCGCGTCGTGCAGCTGGAACACCCAGGCACGCTCCAGCGTGGCGAGCTGGACCACGTGCGGGCCTTCGGACACCTGGTCCTTGAAGAACGTGGGCTTGGATTCGGTGTCGAAACCCCAGCAGGACGCGGATGCGAGCGCAGTCCACGCATCCTGTGCCTGCGCGGCCGTGGCGACCAGGTGTATGCGTTCGAGCCCGAGGCGCTCGAACGGCTCCAGCAGGGCGATCTGTTCCTTGTCGGGGGTGGCGTGGCGGGTGTTCATGGATGGCGGCAGGATAACCCGGCGCACCCACGACCCGGCGCTCGCGGCCGATAATCGGCGCCTGGCCTGAAGTTCAATGACCTATTCCCTTGTTTTTTACGAAGCCGATGGCGCCACCGACACGCAGCGCCGCGAGGCGGAGCAGCGCTTTCGCGATGCGCTCGAAACCGAGCTGGGCGACGCCAGCCTGGTGCCGCCCGTGTACACGGCTTACCTGCGCATCGTGGCCGCCTACGGCGAGACGCCCGACCCCGAGGCGCTGACCGACGCCGAGCGCGCCATCTTCGACCGCTGGCAGGCGGCTGAAACCGCGGCCGTGGCCGCGGCGTTCGGGCCCCATCGGTATATGGGCGACGCCATGTACGAAATACGGCTTTGAGGCCCGGCTACGCCCGACTACGACCTGGACGGGCCTGACAGGTTGGCCTTGAAGAAGGCGACCGTGCGCTCCCACGCCAGCCGGGCCGCGGCCGCGTCGTAGCGGGGTGTGGTGTCGTTGTTGAAGCCGTGCTGGGTGCCTGGGTATTGGTGCGCCTCGTGCTTCACATCGGCGGCCTTGAGCGCGGCCTCGTAGGCCGGCCAGGCGGCATTGATCCGTTCGTCCACACCCGCCAGGTGCACCAGCAACGGGGCCTTCACCTTGGCGGCTTCAGCGGGCGCGGGGGAGTTGCCATAGAAGGGCACGGCGGCATGCAGATCGGGTAGCTGTGTCGCCAACATGTGCACCACGCCGCCGCCGTAGCAAAAGCCCACCGCGCCGAGCCTGCCGGTGGCATCCGGACGCGACTTCAGCCACTTGGCCGCCGCGATGAAGTCCTGTTGGGCCTTGCCCTGGTCGAGCGTGGCGAACGCCGCCCGCGCTTTGTCCTCATCGCCCGGGTAGCCGCCGACCGGCGCCAGCGCATCGGGCGCGAAGGCCATGAAGCCATCCAGCGCCAGGCGGCGCGCGATGTCCTCGATGTGCGGGTTCAGGCCGCGGTTCTCGTGGATCACCAGCACGGCCGGCAGCCGTGTGTTGCCGGAAGCGGCGGGCCGGGCCAGGTAGCCCTTCATCGTTGCGTTGCCGGCGGGCGAGGGGTAGCTGAGCTTTTCGGTCTTCAACCGGGCATCGCCAGGAGGCACTTGCTGGCCCGCGGCGAAGTTGGGACTGAGCGCCGCGAGGAGTCCCGCGGCGGTGACGCCTGCCTTGGCATATTGGCCCGCTTGCGAGAGGAAGCCCCGCCGATCGAGGTCGCCGTGTACGTAGGCATCGAAGAGGATCAGCAGTTCCTGGTCGAAATCCTGGGCGGTCAAGCGAGGTGGCATGCAAACGCTCCCGAAAGGCATGCAGCATAAGGCAGGCCGGAAACCGCCCTTGCAGCGGGGACATTCAGTCGCGCACTTCGGCCGCGATTTCGTAGGAGCGCAGCCGCGCGGCGTGATCGAACATCTGCGAGGTGATCATCAATTCATCGGCGCCGGTGCGTTCGATGAATGCCCGCAGGCCCTGCCGCACAGTGTCGGGCGAGCCGATGGCGGTGCACGACAGCACGCCATCGAGCAGCGCTTTCTCCGCCGGTCCCACTTTGTCGCGGTAGCCGGGCAAAGGCGGCGGCAGGCGCGAGGGTCGGCCGCTGCGCAGGTTCACGAAGGCCTGCTGCATGGAGGTGGCGCGCACCTGCGCCTCTTCGTCCGTGTCGGCGGCAAACACGTTGAATCCAAGCATGACATAGGGTTTCGCGAGCTGTGCCGAGGGTTTGAAGTGCGCGCGGTAGATCTCGATGGCCTGCATCATCTGCGCCGGCGCGAAGTGCGATGCGAAGGCGTAGGGCAGCCCCAGCATGGCGGCGAGCTGGGCGCCGAAGAGGCTGGAGCCGAGGATCCACACCGGCACTTTCGCACCTCGCCCGGGCACCGCGCGAATGGCCTGGCGCGGCTCGTCCGACATCAGGTCCATCAGTTCGACGACGTCGCGCGGGAACTCGTCGGCATCGGTCATGAGGTTGCGGCGCAACGCGCGGGCCGTGGCCTGGTCCGACCCCGGCGCGCGGCCCAGGCCCAGGTCGATCCGGCCGGGGTAGAGCGCCTCCAGCGTGCCGAACTGTTCGGCGATCACCAGGGGTGAGTGGTTCGGCAGCATGATGCCGCCCGCGCCGACGCGGATGCTGCGCGTGCCGCCCGCCACATGGCCGATCAGGACGGCCGTGGCCGCACTGGCGATGCCCGGCATGCCGTGGTGCTCGGCGAGCCAGTAGCGGTTGAAGCCCCAGCGCTCGGCGTGCTGCGCCAGATCGAGCGTGTTGCGAAAGGACTGGGCCGCGTCGCTGCCTTCGGTGATGGGGGAGAGGTCGAGAACGGAAAAGGGGATCATGGGGATTGGGTGGTGGTCAGCACCGGGGTCTCGCGGTAGAGGTCCGGCATCAGCTTTCGGAGGTTGTCGATCTTGGGGCGGTCGAAGGCCACGATATACGGCGACGACGGATTGCGTGCGGCGTAGTCCTGGTGGTAGGCCTCGGCGGGGTGAAAGGCCGTCAGCGGCGCGAGTTCGGTCACGATCTTCGCGGGGAAAGCGCGCGCGCCCTCCAGCTGCGCAATGTAGCGCAGCGCGGTGTCCCTCTGCGCGTCGCCCTGGAAAAAGAGCGCCGAGCGGTACTGCGGCCCGAAGTCCGGGCCCTGGCGGTTCAGCTGCGTCGGATCGTGCGCCACCGCGAAATAGATCTGGAGCAGCCGGCCATAGGACACCTGCCGTGGGTCGAAGGTGACTTGCACCGCCTCGGCATGGCCGGTCTGGCCACCGCTCACGAGCGCGTAGTTCGCATCCTGCGGCAGGCCGCCCGCGTAGCCCGATACCGCGCCCAGCACACCCGCCGTGTGCTGGAACACGGCCTGCACGCCCCAGAAACAGCCGCCCGCGAACACGGCGGTTTCTCGCATGGCGGTGGAAGGTGCGTCATAGGCGGGTCGCGGCAGCAACACGGCCTTTTCGGCGGCGGAGTTCGACGCCCACCACGCGCCCGCGGCCACGGCCAGCACGGCGACGAGCCCGAGAATCCTGTCGCTGATGACGCCCAGGGCGTGCGAGCGCGACTGGCACGGGCTCTTGCGGGGAGTGTTCATGGAGCGTCCTTTCGCCACCCCTCGCATTGTGGACTGGCGCGCAATCCGATGCCGGGCAGGGGCATTGCGCAGCGGCGCGCCGAACCCATCGCCGCAGTCTCGACCGCGGGTCATAATGCCGCAAGAGCAGAACACAGGCACGCTGCATTCATGGGACTGATCAACAAGCTATTCGGTGGCAAAGAGGACAAGTTGGCACAGAGCGTGCCCTCGCAGTTCAAGGAGAGCCTGACCGCGGTCGAGCAGACGAAGTCGCGCAACGCGCCGCGGCGCGAACTGGTACAGGTGGTGCTGCGCGACACCATGCGCAAGCACGGCATTCCCACCGACTGGATCGACTGCCGCATCCTGTCCGTGATGACGCGCCAGCACAAATCCGGTGTGCACGTGCAGTTTCTCGTGCGCAAGGGCGACGATCAGCTTCTCAACTACGTGCATGCGTTCCAGGAGAGCTTCTGGAAGGAGATGGGGCGCTTCGATCCGCAGGTGTCGGACTGGCTCTTCAGTGTGGCCTGGCAGTTCTACGGCAAAGCCACGCGGGATTTCGCGCCCGTGGTTGACCCGGGCAGCTGGAAGGATGAGGACGACACCCAACCGCCGCCGCAGCTGGCCGATACCCAGCCACCGCGGCAAGACGACCCGGAAGAGCTTGCCTCCGACCTGCAAACGCTGCAGGCGCTCATGTCGCGACCGGCGGACCTGGCCGAGCTGCCCCAGGCCAAACCGCGGCGCCACCGCGGGCCGGGCGAAACCTGATCCGGATGGCGCAGGGTCCGCTCGGTTGACTTGCGTCGCCGCAGGCCCATACTTGAGCCACCTTGACGGAGGCGAACATGGTCAATGTGAGCATCTCGAACCCGGTGGCCCATCGGCTGGAGGGTGTTGAATTCACCGGCACCCGTGGCGGTATCGCGCAGCGGTTCCTGGTTCCCCGTGACGGGCTGGAGGACCTGGACTACAACATGCTGGAGACTCCCGCGGCGCTGCTGGAGGCGTTCGGGCGGCACCAGGACCACATCGCCGAGGTCGCGGCCAAGGCCCTGGACGGCGGCAAGGGCGGCCCGGCGGCCATCGTGCTGAACAGCCTGTTGCTGTAGCCCTTTTTGCGCACTTGCATTCACGGCGGAAAGCCCCAGCTTTCCTGCCTATGAGCGAGTCCCTGCACATCGTCTGCCCGCACTGCCACACCACCAATCGGGTGAGGCAGGCCGACATGGCCAAGGCGCCCGATTGCGGCAACTGCCACAGGGCGCTGTTCACGGCCCACTCTACGGCGCTGGACGAAGCCGCCTTCGAGCGCCACATCGGCCGCAACCAGATCCCGGTGCTGGTCGATTTCTGGGCCCCGTGGTGCGGGCCGTGCCGCCAGATGGCGCCGGCCTTCGAGCAGGCGGCCGCGCAGCTGGAGCCGCAGGTGCGAGTGGCCAAGGTCAATACCGAAGAAGCGCAGGCGCTGGGCGCCCGCTTCCAGATCCGCAGCATTCCCACGCTGGCCCTGTTCGTGAATGGCCGCGAAGTGGCCCGCCAGCCCGGCGCCATGGGCGCGGCAGACATCGTGCGCTGGACGCGCTCGCACTTGCCGCGGCCGGCCTAGAACCGCGCCAGGATGCCGTAGCCCTGTCCGCCGGGCAGGGAGCGCGCGAGCACGTACCCATCCCTCACTTGCCAGGTCAACGCCGGTCCCCGGGCCGGCGGCGCGGCATGGGCGGCGCGACGGGCCATGGTGACGTGTGGGCGGAATTCGCGCTCCTGCGTCGGCAAGCCCTGTGCCTTCAGCGCGCCGGCCAGCCGGCCGTGCAGCGCCTGCAGGGCCTCGGGCACTTGTGTGGGCGCGAGCACGGCAACGCCATGCAGCCAGAGTTCGCCTTGCCCGAATTGTAGGATGAAGGGCCTGAAGGGCACGCGAAGGCCGGCAACGAGCGCGGCCACCCGAGCGGATTCGACGTTCCCGAGGAAATGCAGCGTCAGGTGCAGGCGCTCCGCGCGAACCCGGGCGGCGCCGGCGGGCCAGGCCCATCCCTGCTGCCACCGGGCGATGGCGTCGCGGGTGGCGGCATCGGGCCACAGGGCGAGAAACAGGCGGTCCATCGGCGGTTGCGTCGGCGCACGGGCGGGCATGTCGCATTTTTGCGCTCCTCCCCCCCATTTCGGGGCCGCAGTCCCTAGAATCGCGCTCGATGACCCCAACGGACATGCCGGGTGACGTGAGGCGTTTCATCCTGACCAGCGTCCCCTCCGTACCCTATCTCGAGGCGATCTTGCTGCTGCGCAGCGACCCCGGCGCGTCCTGGGACGCAAGCCGTGTCGCGCGCCGCCTGTACCTGGCCGAGCAGAAAGCAGCGGAACTGCTGCAGGCGCTGGCGGCCGCCGGCGTGGCCGGCGAGGTGGGCGAGGCCCCAGGCTGCTTCCAGTTCCGTCCGGTGACGGCCGAACTGGCCGGCATGCTGGATCGCGTGGCTCAGGCCTACACCACGCACCTGCTGGGTGTGACTGACCTTATTCACTCCCGCATCGACAAGCGCGCACAGCAGTTTGCGGATGCGTTCCGCTGGAGAAAGGACTCCTGAGATGGCGGCACTGACCTATTTCCTCTGCGCGTTGACCTGCCTGGCCGCCTTCGGCCTGCTGCTGCGGGCGTGGCTGGCCACGCGTTACCGGCTGCTGTTCTGGAGTGCCCTGTGCTTTGCGGGGCTGAGCATCAACAACATCCTGCTCGTGGTCGACAAAGTGGTGCTGCCGCAGGTGGACCTGACCACGTGGCGTCTCTTTGCCGCCCTCTCCGGGGTGTTGCTGCTGCTGTTCGGCCTGATCTGGGAGGAGGAATAGCCATGAACCAGATGCTGACGGGGGCCATCGCCGTGGCCTCGCTCCTGGCGGGGTTGTTTTTCTTCCGTTTCTGGCGTAGCTCGCGCGACCGGTTCTTCCTGTACTTCGCGTTGTCGTTCTGGCTCGAGGCGCTCAATCGCATCGCCCTGGGCCTGCTCGCGCGGGCGAGCGAGGACAACCCGCTGTTCTACGGTGTGCGCATCGTCGCGTACGGGCTGATCCTGGCCGCCATCTGGCAAAAGAACCGGCCCCGGCTCTGACCACAACATGGTGCGCTGTCAGGGTGGTAACGAGGTCTGGGTCGAGGCGCGTCCACGGCCCATCAGGGCTTGGGAATGTGCAGCGTCTTGCTGATCATCAGGCTGCCCGAGATGACGAACAGCAACGACATCGGGTGCAAGTCCCAGGGGCCGATGGCGTAGGCGCCGCCATAAAGCGCTTCACCCACGCGGCCCTGCCACCCTGCGAACGCCAGCACGCCCGTGAGCAGCACGCTGGTGGGAATGGGCGTGCCTTCGAAGTAGCGCACCTTGTCGCCGCCCGCCGAGAGCGACTCGGCCGTGACGTTGTAGCGGGCCAGCCGGCTCACGCCGCAGCACACGAAATAGACCAGTGCCGCCACGTCCCAGCCGCCCTGCATGCCGGCGGCGAAGGCGAGGGCCGCCGGCGCCACCCCGAAGGAAATCACGTCGGACAGCGAATCCAGCTCGCGGCCCAGCGCCGAGTGCTGGTGCCGGGCCCGCGCGATACGGCCGTCCAGCACGTCGAAGATGAAGGCCGCCGGCGCGAGCGCCGCGGCCGCGTAGAAGTGCACGGCCAGCTGCGTGGACATGTACAGCATCGCGAAAAACACGGCGCCGACGCCGCAGGCCGCGTTGCCCAGGGTGAAGAAGTCGGCCAGGTGAAAACCCCGCAACATCGAAAAGTGGCGCGGCGCGGCTCGTTGCATGGGGGGTCCTTGGGGCAAAGTCGGGCAAAGTCGGGCAAAGTGGTCGCGTTCACCTTAAACGCCGTGGCAGGGCTGCCCCGTCGGACTCGGGCCTCGCGCCGTGTCGGTGGCGTCCGACGCGCGCCGAGTGGCGTGGCACCCGTCCTTGCCGGCTGTTATAAAACGGCATGGACCTCGACATCGATACCGGCAACGCGCACGACCTCGACACGCACGGCACCGGGTGGCTCGTCGGCTTCGGTCCCTGGACCGTGCCAAGCGCATCGGGCCTGCGCCATGTGCCGCGGGATCAGCCCGTCGCGGGGCTGTGCGTGAAATGGTATGAACATCCTGTCGGCCATGACAGCGGCAATGACAAGCCGGTCAGCGAAGGCCGGACGATCTCGCTGCTTGTCAGTGCCGAGGCAAGTTTCCGGATAGAGTTTTCGCGCACGCCCGGCTTCGAGCCCGAGGGTTTGCGCAGCATCGTCCTTCGGCGCGAAGGCGACTACGTGGCCTGGGGGGCGGGCCTCTACCACCGGTGGCATTGCGAGCGCCGCTCGACCATCGTCACCGTGCGCTGGAACCCGTCGGCCTGACGCCATGGGCTGGCATCCGTGAATGACAATGGCGCATGGCCACCCGGCGCCGCCACCACTACCACGTCTATGTCGTCGAACTCTCGGACCAGGTCTGGAACCTGGGCCGCTTCCGCCGCGCCAATCCCGACTACCAGTTGGGCAAGCCCTTCGTCTATGTGGGCATGACCGGGCTCGACCCCGACGTGCGTTTCGACAAGCACAAGGCCGGCATCCAGGCCAGCACGTTTGTGCGTGACTACGGCCTGCGCCTGTTGCCGGGCTTGTATGCCATGTACAACCCCATGCCCTACGACGCCGCGCGCGACATGGAAGTGGAGTTAGGGATTGCGCTGCGCGAAGCGGGGTATGGGGTCTGGCAGGCTTAGGCCCGCGGGGACCGGCATGACCGCCTTACTGGCGGATCTTGCCGGCGCCGCTGATGATGGACAACTCGACGAACCTGGAGCCCGAGCGCATGCCGGGCTTGAAGCCGACCACGTAGCCGCCCAGGTTCACGTTGTCCATGGCGTCCAGCGCTGTGACCATGCCTTCACGGCTTGGCCGGGCACCCTGGCGGCGCACGGCTTCGACGATGACCTTGGCCGCGATGTAGCCTTCCATCATGGCGTAACTGACCGGCACGTCGAGCTTGTCGGCCTTGGCGACGGCGTCGGTGAATTCCTTGGTCAGGCGGGTCGAGATCTTGTACGGGCTGGGCGTGACCTGGGCGATGGCGACGCCTTGCATCTGCTCCTCGGCCAGGCGTTTGGAAAGCTGCTCGATGTCGGCGCCGGAGTGGGCGAAAAGCTGCGCGGCGCCACCCGCGGCACGGTACTGCTCGATGAAGCCGGCGGCGGCCGCGCCGCTGGACACCATGATGATGGCTTGAGGTGGTGTCTTTGTGAAGACTTCGATGGCCTGCGACACGCGCGCGGTGCCCGACTCGTAGGCGGCCTTGGCGATGATCTTCGCATTGGCTTTCTTTGATGCTTCCTCCGCTGCGGCCAGCAGGGCCGCGGCGCCCGGGCCGTCTTCGTAGAACAGGCCCAGCCGCGTGATGCCGATGGTGGCGAGGTGCTCGGTGAGCTTGTTGATCTCGTCGCGCAGGCTCGCACGCACGTTGTACAGGTAGGGCGTCTCGGGCCGGATTTCGGCCGTGCGGTAGCCGACCAGCGCGATCTTGTCCTTTTCCAGCAGGCCGGCGCTCACCACGTTGGTGATGTTCCGGTTGCCGAAGAAGCCGGCGAGCACCATG
>DATILF010000323.1:0-24487 GCA_035476755.1 Ramlibacter sp. | reverse complement strand
CCGATGTACTACGACTCGATGATCGCCAAGCTCATCGTGCACGGCAAGGATCGCAACGATGCCATCGCCAAGATGCGCGAGGCGCTCAACGGTTTCGTGATCCGCGGCATCAGCAGCAACATCCCGTTCCAGGCCGCGCTGCTCGCGCATCCGAAGTTCGTGGCCGGCGATTTCAACACCGGCTTCATCGCGGAGCACTACGGCAAGGGCTTCGTGGCCCAGGATGTGCCGCACGAGGATCCGGATTTCCTGGTGGCCCTCGCGGCTTATGTGAACCGCCGCAATCTCCAGCGCGCGGCGGGCATCAGCGGGCAACTGCCGGGGCACGAGTTCACGGTGGGCGAAGAGTTCGTCGTCGTGGTGCTCGATGCCGAAGGCCAGCACCGCCGCCAGCCGGCGAGCGTGCGTGACTTCCAGGCCACCTCCGGTTCCAGCAGCGTGGAAACCGCGGGCCGCCAGTACGAGATCTGCAGCAACTGGCACCTGGGCGGCGCGCGCATTCGCGGCACCGTCAACAGCAAGCCGTTCACGGCGCTGGTGGAGCGTGGCGTGGGCAAGAACCCGCTGGCGATCCGCATCGCGCACAACGGCACACGCCTGGACACGATGGTGCTGACGCAACGCGCCGCCGAGTTGCATGCGCTCATGCCCTACAAGGCGCCGCCAGACATGAGCCGCTACGTCCTGTCGCCGATGCCCGGCCTGCTGGTGGAAGTGGCCGTCGAGCCGGGGCAAAAAGTGCAGGCCGGTGAACGCGTTGCCGTGATCGAGGCGATGAAGATGGAGAACGTGCTGTTCGCCGTCGCCGATGGCGTGGTGGGCAAGGTGCTGGCCAGCAAGGGCGACAGCCTGGTGGTGGACCAGCCCATCGTCGAATTCGCCTGATGGGCGGCATGCACCGCCGCCGCCTCCTCCTCGGGCTTGCGGCTGCCGCGGCAGTCGCGGGTTGTGCACCGGCTCTTCGGGTGCAGACCGGGCAGCCCGCGGCACCCGCCGGGCCGATCCAGCGCATCGCCTTCGGCTCGTGCAT
This sequence comes from Ramlibacter sp., assembly GCA_035476755.1. Taxonomy (GTDB): domain Bacteria; phylum Pseudomonadota; class Gammaproteobacteria; order Burkholderiales; family Burkholderiaceae_C; genus Ramlibacter. The sequence goes on along the minus strand of DATILF010000323.1, from coordinate 23,457 downwards.
GAATCAGGTGCTGCCGCAGCCGATCTGGGATGCGGTTCTGGCCGACCGGCCCGACCTGGTCATCTTCGGCGGCGACAACGTCTATGCCAGCACCGTGCCCTGGACCCTGGAGAAGCTGGAAGCTGCCTACCGGCAACAGGGCGGCGTGCCGGAATTCGCCCGCTTGAGGGCCGCGGTGCCGCACCTGGCCACCTGGGACGACCACGACTATGGATTGAGCGACGGCGGCCTGGAGTTCCGGCACAGGCAGGCGTCCAAGGAAGCGTTCCTGCGTTTCTGGAACGCGCCGGCGGATGACCCGCGGCATTCGCGGGAAGGCATCTACGACGCGCGGACTTTCGGCCCACCCGGGCGCCGCGTGCAGGTGATCCTGCTCGATACGCGCTGGTTCCGCTCGCCGCTGAAGGTAACGGACGAACGGGACAAGCCTGGCAAGGAGCGGTATCTGCCCGATGCGGACCCGGCCAAGACCATGTTGGGCGAGGCGCAATGGCGCTGGCTCGAGGAGCAGCTGCGCCTGCCCGCCGAGCTGCGCCTGGTGGTCTCCGGCGTGCAGGTGCTGGCCGACGGCCATGGCTGGGAGCGCTGGGGGAATTTCCCGCGTGAGCGTGAACGGCTGTATCGCCTGGTCGCACAGACCCAGGCCAATGGGGTCGTCTTCCTGTCCGGAGACCGCCACATCGGCGCCTTCTACCGCGAAACCGGCGGCACGCCTTATCCGTTCTACGAACTGACGTCCAGCGGCATTACCCATCCCTGGCGCACCGCATCGGAAGCCGGGCCCAACCGCATCGGCGCGCTCTTCACCGAGCATCACTACGGCGGCATCGACATCGACTGGGGCGCGGGCGCTGTGAGCCTGTCGCTCAAGGATTCAGCCGGCGCCGTGCGCCGCTCGCAACGCATTTCGTTTCAGGAATTGAAGGCTCAACCATGACGACACGCCCGTTCAAGGTTCTCGGTATCCAGCAGATCGCCATCGGCGGCCCGGACAAGACCCAGTTGCGCAAGCTCTGGGTTGACATGTTCGGTTTGGAAATCACCGGCACGTTCAAGAGCGACCGCGAGAACGTCGATGAGGACATCTGCTCCCTGGGCAGCGGCCCGTTCAAGGTCGAGGTGGACCTGATGCAGCCGCTGGACCCCGACAAGAAGCCCGCCGTGCACCAGACGCCGCTCAACCATGTGGGCCTGTGGATCGACGACCTGCCGCGTGCCGTCGAGTGGCTGGGGGCCCAGGGTGTGCGGTTCGCGCCGGGCGGCATCCGGCGCGGCGCTTCTGGCTTCGACATCTGCTTCGTTCACCCCAAGGGCAGCCCGGAGAGCCCCATCGGCGGGGAGGGCGTGCTGATCGAACTGGTCCAGGCACCGCCCGCGGTCGTGGAGGCCTTTGCCAGGCTGGCCGGCGCTCCCGCCTGACTCCAAACTGACACACTCGGGGAATCCCCGGGGAGCCGTTTGACACAGCGCAAGCGTAGACTGGTTTCCGGGGGCCACAATGACCCCACGGACCCGTTGAGCCCCGGCCCGGGGCATCGCGGGCAAGGCAAGGAGACAAAGCTTTGCAGCGAACCGATATTGCCAACCCGGCCTATTTCCACAAGGTCGTCGATTGCCAGTGGGCGTGCCCGGCCCATACCCCCGTCCCCGAATACATACGCCTGATCGCGCAGGGCCGCTACGGCGACGCCTACATGATCAACTGGGCGTCCAACGTGTTTCCGGGCATTCTCGGGCGCACCTGCGACCGGCCCTGCGAGCCCGCCTGCCGGCGCGGCCGTGTGGAGGAGGGTAACGCGGGGCAGCCGGAGCCGGTGGCCATCTGCCGCCTGAAACGGGTGGCGGCCGACATGAAAGAGGACGTCAGCCACCGCATGCCAACCGTGGCGCCCCGCAACGGCAAGCGGATCGCCTGCATCGGTGCGGGCCCCGCGTCGCTCACAGTGGCGCGCGACCTGGCGCCGCTGGGTTACGAGGTGACGGTGTTCGACGGCGAGGTCAAGGCCGGCGGATTCATTCGCACCCAAATTCCACGCTTTCGTCTGCCCGAGTCGGTCATCGACGAGGAAACGGGCTACATCCTCGACCTCGGCGTGCAGTTCAGAAGCGGCCAGCGCGTGGCGTCGATGAAGGCCATCCTGTCGGAGGGCTACGACGCCATTTTTGTGGGCTGTGGCGCACCACGCGGGCGCAACCTGGATATTCCCGGTCGCGTGGAGGCCGCCAGAAGCATTCACATCGGCATCGACTGGCTGGCCTCGGTCTCGTTCGGCCATGTCACCAAGGTCGGCAAGCGCGTCATCGTGCTGGGCGGCGGCAACACGGCCATGGACTGCTGCCGGTCCGCGCGGCGGCTGGGCGGCGAGGACGTGAAGGTGATCGTGCGCAGCGGCTTCGAGGAGATGAAGGCCTCGCCCTGGGAGAAGGAAGATGCCATGCACGAGGGCATTCCCATCCTCAATTTCCACGTGCCCAAGGCGTTCGTCCATGAAGGCGGCAAGTTGAAGGGCATGAGCTTCGAGATCGTGGAGGCCGTGTACGACGACAAGGGCCGCCGCAAGCTGGTGCCCACCGGGCAGCCGGATGCGTTCTTCGAGTGCGACGAGGTGCTGGTGGCGGTGGGGCAGGAGAACGCCTTTCCGTGGATCGAGCGCGATTGCGGCATCGCCTTCGACGAGTGGGGCCTGCCCAAGCTGTTCAATGACACCTTCCAGTCCACGGTGACCAAGGTCTTCTTCGGCGGCGACGCGGCCTATGGGCCGAAGAACATCATCACGGCGGTGGCCCATGGCCACGAGGCGGCCGTGTCCATCGACCGGTTCCTGCATGGCGAGCAGACGTATGTGCGCCCGGCGCCGATGACCAATTTGATGTCCCAGAAGATGGGCATCCACGAATGGAGCTACGACAACGACACCTCCAACGACCTGCGCTTCAAGGTGCCCTGGGCGGCAGCCGAGAAGGCGCTGGCCAGCATCAAGGTGGAGGTGGAACTCGGCTTCGACGTCGCCACGGCGGTGAAGGAGGCGGGGCGCTGCCTGAACTGTGATGTGCAGACCGTGTTCGTCGAAACAGCATGCATCGAATGCGATGCCTGCGTGGACATCTGCCCGATGGACTGCATCACGTTCACGGCCAATGGCGACGAGGCGGAATTGCGCACGCGCCTCAAGGCGCCCGCGCTGAACCTCGCGCAATCGCTCTACCTCTCCGGCGGGCTCAAGACCGGCCGTGTGATGGTGAAGGACGAGGACGTGTGCCTGCACTGCGGCCTGTGCGCCGAGCGCTGCCCCACGGGGGCCTGGGACATGCAGAAATTCCTGCTGGACACCACCAAGGCCGGTCCGGGATGCCGCGACCACCGCGTACCTGAGAGGGAGATGGCATGAAGCGCATCGAAGGCATCAACGATTTCGTCATCAAGTTCGCCAACGTCAACGGCTCCGGCTCGGCGTCGGCCAACGAACTCTTCGCCAAGGCCGTGCTGCGCATGGGCGTGCCGGTCAGCCCGCGCAACATCTTTCCCAGCAACATCCAGGGCCTGCCCACCTGGTACGAGGCACGGGTCTGCGAAAAGGGCTACCACGGCCGCCGTGGCGGCGTGGACATGATGGTGGCCATGAACCCGCAGACCTGGGACGCCGACCTGGCCGAGATCGAGCCTGGCGGCTACCTCTTCTACGACAGCACGCGGCCGCTGCCGCCGTCGAAGTTCCGCGAGGACGTGAACGTCATCGGCATGCCGCTGACCGAGATCACCAACGCGGTCTATTCCGACCCGCGCCAGCGCCAGCTCTTCAAGAACATCATCTACGTCGGCGCGCTCTCCGTGCTGCTGGAGATGGACGCCGCCGTGTTCGAGAAGCTTTTCGCCGAACAGTACAAGGGCAAGGAAAGGCTGCTCGATTCCAATCTGCGCGCCTTGCAGCTGGGCCGCGAATTCGTGCAGGAGAACCTGGCCTATCCGCTGGGCATCCGCGTGCGCCCCTGCGACAAGGTGGGCGACCAGATCTTCGTGGATGGCAACAGCGCCATCGCGCTGGGGTGCGTTTACGGCGGCGCCACGGTGGCGGCCTGGTACCCGATCACGCCGTCGTCCTCCGTGCCCGAGGCCTTCCAGAAGTATTGCGACAAGTACCGCGTGGACCCGAAAACCGGCCGCCACAACTACGCCATCGTGCAGGCCGAGGACGAATTGGCGTCCATCGGCATGGTGGTGGGCGCGGGCTGGAACGGGGCGCGGGCCTTCACGGCCACGTCCGGGCCGGGCATCTCGCTCATGACCGAGTTCATCGGCCTGGCCTACTTCGCCGAGATTCCGGTGACCATCATCAACGTACAGCGCGGTGGGCCGTCCACGGGCATGCCGACCCGCACCCAGCAGTCCGACCTGATCGCGTGCGCCTACGCCTCGCACGGCGACACCAAGCACGTGCTGCTGCTGCCGGAGGACCCGCACGAGTGCTTCGAGCAGGCCGCCGCGGCGCTGGACCTGGCCGATCGCCTGCAGACACCGATCTTCGTGATGACCGACCTGGACATCGGCATGAACCAGCGCCTGTCCCAGCCCTTCAAGTGGGATGACTCGCGCACGTACGACCGGGGCAAGGTGATGACCGCCGCCGAGCTGGAAGCCGGCAAGGACTTCGGGCGCTACAAGGATGTGGATGGCGACGGCATTCCGTGGCGCACGCTGCCGGGCACGCACCCGACAAAGGGCAGCTTCTTCACGCGCGGCACCACGCGCGACCCGTACGCCCGCTACTCCGAGCGCGGCCCCGACTACATCTACAACATGGAGCGGCTGATCCGCAAGTTCAAGACGGCGGCCGACCTGGTGCCGCAACCCGTGCTGCGCAACGCGACGCAGAAGACGCCGCTGGGCGTCATCTATTTCGGCTCCACCAGTCCCGCAATGCGCGAAGCGCTGGATGTGCTGGAAGAGGAGGGCGTGCACCTGGACGCCTTGCGGCTGCGCGCGTTCCCGTTCCCGGAGTCGGTGCGCCGCTTCATCGCGGAGCACGAAAAGGTGTTCGTGGTGGAGCAGAACCGCGACGCGCAGATGCGCTCGCTGCTGATCAACGAGATGGACATCGACCCGGCGCGGCTGATCCGCGTGTTGCACTACGACGGCACGCCGATCACGGCGCGCTTCATCGCACGGGCCATCCGCGACAGCATTCAGCCGGCAACACCGGCTTCGGCCGGGCTGCCCCGCCGCAAGGAGCTGGCATGACCTACATCACCAAACCCCGGCTGCACCACCCCACGCTCACCAAGAACAAGGTGGGCTACACGCGGCGCGACTACGAGGGCCGCATCTCCACGCTATGCGCCGGCTGCGGCCACGATTCGATCTCGGCCGCCATCATCGAAGCCTGCTGGGAGCTGGACATCGAGCCGCACCGGGTGGCCAAGCTGTCCGGCATCGGCTGCAGCTCCAAGACACCCGACTATTTCCTGGGCGCCTCGCACGGGTTCAACACGGTTCACGGCCGCATGCCGTCGGTGCTGACCGGCGCCAACCTGGCCCACCGCGACCTGCTGTACCTGGGCGTCTCGGGCGACGGCGACTCGGCGTCCATCGGCCTCGGCCAATTCGCCAACGCCATGCGCCGCGGCGTTTGCATGGCCTACATCGTGGAGAACAACGGCGTGTACGGCCTGACGAAGGGCCAGTTCTCGGCCACCGCCGACCGCGGCTCCAAGAGCAAGAAGGGCGTGGTCAACAGCGACAGCCCGGTGGACCTGGTCGCGCTGGCCCTGCAACTGGGCGCGACCTATGTGGCACGCAGTTTTTCGGGCGACAAGGAACAGCTGGTGCCGCTGATCAAGGGCGCGATGTCGCACGGCGGCGCGGCGTTCATCGATGTGATCAGCCCCTGCGTCACCTTCAACAATCATGGCGGCAGCACCAAGAGCTACGACTACGTGCGCCAGCACAATGACGCGGTGAGCCGCATCGACTTCATCTCGCCGCGCGACGAAATCACCACCATGTACGCACCCGGCGAAGTGGTGGAGGTGCGCCAGCACGACGATACGCTGCTGCGGCTGCGCAAGCTGCACGCGGATTACGACCCCACCGATCGCACGTCGGCCATGAACTACATGCAGACGCATCAGGCGCGGGGCGAAGTAGTCACCGGCTTGCTTTACGTGGACCCGCTCGCCACCGACCTGCACACGGCCATGAACACCAGCGAGACCCCGCTGAACCTCATGGACCGCGACCAGCTTTGCCCCGGCGCCAAGGCGCTCGACAGGATCAACGCTTCCCTGCGCTAGCGCCCGCCAGCGCCATTCCCATGTAGACCATCTCTGAAAGGGCCGCATCATGGCCGAACGCACCGTCTTCCAATCCATGTCCCAGAAACACGTCGTGAGCCTGGGTCCGCAAGCGAATGTCTGGGAGGCCGCGTGCGCGATGACGGCGGCCAGCTGCGGCAGCGTGCTGGTGATGGAGCCGCCGGACAAGCTGCAGGGCATCGTCACCGAGCGGGACTTGATGACGCGGGTGCTGGCCAAGGCGCGCGACCCGCAGACCACCCGCCTGCGCGACGTCATGACGCCCAATCCCCAGTGCGTGGCGCCGGAGACGCGGGTGTCCGATGCCGTGGTGATCATGATCGAGCGGGGTTTCCGGCATCTGCCGATCGTGGGCCCGGGCGGGAAGATCCTGGGCGTGTTCTCGGTGCGTGACGCGCTGCCGCGCGAGATCAGCAACGCACTCAGCCTGGCTGAATTCAACGAGCAGGTGAACGACGCCCTGGGTTAGGGATGTGCTGGACAAGCTCAGTCCTGGCAGGCCTTGTTCTGAGCTTCCTTGGCAGGCACGTCAGCCTTTCTGCTGTTCCTTGCGGGCCCGCGCCCGTGCCAGCGCGGCCTCGATCACCGCGCGCTTGCGCTCGGCTTCGGCGCCCTCGGCGCCGTGTGTGTGCGAGGGCAGGTCGGCGAGCTTGGCGCGCGCCTTCTGCTCCAGCCGCTCATCGCGCTCCTTCGCCTCACGCTCCAGCCGCTCGGTGCGCCAGCGATAGCGCTCCAGCGCCTCCTGGGCCTGTGGCGGCGACCACGCCTGCCAGCCGGTGCGCTCGCCGGTGACGTTTTCCAGGCTGATGCAATCCACCGGGCAGACCGGCACGCACAACTCGCAGCCCGTGCAGGCGGGCTCGATCACGGTGTGCATCAGCTTGTTGCTGCCCAGGATCGCATCGGTCGGGCATGCGTCCAGGCAAAGGGTGCAGCCGATGCACCAGGCTTCGTCGATCACTGCCACGGCGCGGGGGCCTTCAATCCCGTTGTCGGGGTTGAGCGCAATCACGGGTCGCCCCGTCAGTCCGGCGAGCCGGGCGATGCCCTCGGCGCCGCCGGGCGGGCATTGGTTGATGCCCGCCGTGCCGTCGGCGACGGCCTGCGCATAGCCCGCGCAATCGGGCAAGCCGCAGCGGGTGCACTGCGTCTGGGGCAGGGCAGCGTGGATGCGCTCGGCCTGCGGACTCACCTCAGGCGGCGGCCTTGTCCTGCCGCGTCTTTTTGGCGGGCGCGGCCTTGGCGGAGGCCGGCGCCTTGTCGCCACGGGGCTTCGATTGCGGGCCGTCACTGAACTGCCGGATGAAGTCGCGCACCTGCGGGTACACCACGTCGCGCCAGCGGCGGCCGCTGAAGATGCCGTAGTGGCCGGCGCCCTTGACCTCCAGGTGCTTCTGGCGGGCCTTGGGCACGTTGAAGCAGAGGTCGTGCGCGGCTTCGGTCTGGCCGGAGCCGGAGATGTCGTCCAGCTCGCCTTCCACGGTGAAGTGGGCGGTGGTCTTGATGTCCTCGGGGCGCACGCGCTCCAGTTCGCCTTCATCGCTGATCACGTCCCAGGAGCCGTTGACCAGAGCGAATTCCTGGAACACGACGCGGATGGTCTCGAGGTAGTAATCGGCGTCCATGTCGAGCACGGCGTTGTACTCGTCGTAGAACTTGCGGTGCGCCTCGGTGCTTGCGTCATCGCCGCGAATCAGGTTCTTGAAGTAGTCGTAGTGGCTCGACATGTGCCTGTCGGGGTTCATCGCGACGAAGCCCGTGTGCTGCAGGAAGCCGGGGTACACGCGGCGGCCGGCGCCCGGGAAGTTCGTGGGAACGCGGTAGATCACGTTGTTCTCGAACCAGTCGTAACTCTTGTTCATCGCCAGGTTGTTCACCGCCGTGGGCGACTTGCGCGCGTCGATGGGGCCGCCCATCATGGTCATGGTGAGCGGGGTCACTTCGCCGCGCGACGCCATCAGCGAAACGGCCGCCAGCACCGGCACGGTCGGCTGGCACACGCTGATCACGTGGCAATTGCCGTAAATGCCTTGCAGGTGGCGAATGAACGCCTGCACGTAGTTCACGTAATCGTCCAAGTGGAACTCGCCTTGTTCCAGCGGCACGTTGCGGGCGTTCTTCCAGTCGGTGATGTAGACCTTGTGGTCCTTCAGCATGGTGCGGACGGTGTCGCGCAGCAGCGTGGCGTAGTGGCCCGACAGCGGCGCCACGATCAGCACGGCGGGCTGGCCCTTCAGGCGGGTCAGGGTGGCCGGGTCATCGGAAAAGCGCTTGAACCGGCGCAGTTCGCAGAACGGCTTGTCCACTTCCACGCGCTCGTGGATGGCAACGTCGATGCCGTCGATGTTCACCGTCCTGATGCCGAACTGCGGCTTCTCGTAGTCCTTCCACAGCCGGTACACCAGGTCGTAGCTGGCGGAGACCCGTTGTGCGAACGGGTTTTGCCCGAAGGGAGACAGCGGGTTGCTGTACAACTTGGAAGCAGCCTGCGCGAAATCCGCGAAGGGCTCCATGATGTTGCGCTGTGTTTCGTAGATCTGGTAGAGCATGTTCTGGAGTCCGTCCTTGTGCAGTGCAATATAGCACCCGGTAACACCGTTGGCATGGCCGTAGAACTACCGATATCTACGCGCGCTTACATCCCTAAGTTCCGGCCCCAGAGGGAAGGGCGGAATTTTTATAGTACCAAAGGATGATTTTCCGCCTGAGGGGAAGCTATTGAGGAGCTGCCCCCAGAGTGCTCGATTGGTCAGCCGGCCATCAAAGCACCTTGGCGATGCAGGCGCAGACGTAGTCGATGTTCCGGCTGTTCAGCGCGGCCACGCACATGCGGCCGGTGTCCGTGCCGTACACCCCGAACTCATTGCGCAGGCGCACCATCTGGTCCTTGTTCAGGCCCGAGTAGCTGAACATGCCGATTTGCTGCGTGATGAAGCTCATGTCCTGCTTCACGCCGGCGGCCTTGAGTTTTTCCACCAGGGCCACCCGCATTTCCTTGATGCGGGTGCGCATGCCGGCCAGCTCTTGTTCCCACTGCGCACGCAGCTCAGGCGTGCCCAGGACCATGGCCACCACCTGGCCGCCATGGATGGGCGGGTTGCTGTAGTTGGTGCGGATCATGATCTTGAGCTGCGAAAGCACGCGGCCCGCCTCTTCCTTGTCCTGGCACAGAACCGAGAGTGCGCCTACGCGCTCGCCGTAGAGGCTGAAGCTCTTGGAGAAGGAGGTGGACACGAAGAAGTTCTGGCCGGACGCCACGAACTTGCCGATGACGGCGCCGTCCTCGGCGATGCCGTAGCCAAAGCCCTGGTAGGCCATGTCCAGGAAAGGCACCAGTTCGCGGGCCTTCACGGTGCCGATGACCTGGTCCCACTGCGCGGGGGTGATGTCGTAGCCGGTGGGGTTGTGGCAGCAGGCGTGCAGCACGACCACTGTGCCTTTGGGCGCCGTTTCGAGGGCCGTCAGCATGCCGTCGAAGTCGATGCCGCGTTTGGCGGCGTTGTAGTAAGGATAGGCCTCGACCGTGAAGCCCGCCTGGGCGAACAGGGCGCGGTGGTTTTCCCAGCTCGGGTCGCTGATGAGCACCTTGGCGCCGGGGTTGACCTTCTTCAGGAAATCGGCGCCGATCTTCAGGCCGCCGGTGCCGCCCAGGGCCTGTACGGTGGCCACGCGCCCGGACTTGACGGGCTCGCTGCCGGCCCCAAATACGAGGTTCTTGACGGCGTCATCGTAGGCCGCGATGCCATCGATCGGCAGGTAGCCGCGGGCCTTGGGAGACTCCATCATCTGCTTTTCCGCGCGCTGGACGCAGTCGAGCAGGGGCAGCTTGCCAGTGTCGTCGTAATAGACGCCCACGCCGAGGTTGACTTTGTTGGGGTTGGTGTCGGCGTTGAATTGCTCGTTGAGGCCCAGGATCGGGTCGCGCGGGGCCATTTCGACGGCGGTGAACAGAGACATGGAGTTCCTTGGGAAGTTGTCAGTAGCCCGGGACGCCGCGATTGAGGTAGGCTGTCCGGTTTCCCCCAATTTTACTGTCGGCGTGATGCCGCATCCGCCGCAAACCCATGCCAGAGATTTCTGAAGTCATACCGGAAAAGAAAAACGGCGAGTTCATCAGTTTTCCTGATTCACCGTTCGAGCTGTTCCTGCCGTACCCCCCGGCAGGGGACCAGCCGGCGGCCATCGAGAAGCTGGTGGAGGGCGTGCGGGACGGCGAGGTGTTCCAGACCCTGCTGGGCGTGACGGGCTCGGGCAAGACTTTCACCATGGCCAATGTCATCGCCCGCCTGGGCCGCCCGGCCATCGTGTTCGCTCCCAACAAGACCCTGGCGGCGCAGCTGTACTCCGAGTTCCGGGAATTTTTCCCGAAGAATGCCATCGAGTACTTCGTCAGCTATTACGACTATTACCAACCCGAAGCGTATGTGCCGCAGCGCGACCTGTTCATCGAGAAGGACAGCTCGATCAACGAGCACATCGAGCAGATGAGGCTTTCGGCGACCAAGAGCGTGCTGGAGCGCCGCGATACGGTCATCGTGGCCACGGTTAGCGCGATCTACGGCATCGGTGCGCCGGAAGACTACACGCAGATGCGGTTCATCACACGGGTGGGCGACAAGATCGGCCAGCGCGACATCATCTCGCAGCTGATCCGCATGCAATACAACCGCAACGAGCAGGACTTCGCGCGGGGCACTTTTCGCGTGCGCGGCGACACCATCGACATTTTCCCGGCGGAACACAGCGAACTCGCCATCCGCGTCGAACTGTTCGACGACGAGATCGAGTCGCTGCAGCTGTTCGACCCGCTCACCGGGCGCATCCGCCAGAAGGTGCCGCGCTTCACGGTGTACCCCTCCAGCCACTACGTGACGCCGCGCGAGAAGGTGGTGTCTGCCGTGGAGAGCATCAAGATCGAGCTGGACCAGCGCGTGAAGGAGTTCGTGTCACAGGGCAAGCTGGTGGAGGCGCAGCGCATCGAACAGCGCACCCGCTTCGATCTGGAAATGCTCAGCGAGATCGGCCACTGCAAGGGCATCGAGAACTACACGCGCCATCTCAGCGGCGCCGCGCCGGGCTCGCCGCCTTCCACGCTGACCGACTACCTGCCCAAGGACTCGCTGATGTTCCTGGACGAAAGCCACCAGATGATCGGCCAGCTGGGCGCGATGTACAACGGCGACAAGGCCCGCAAGACCACGCTGGTGGAGTACGGCTTTCGCCTGCCGTCCGCCCTGGACAACCGGCCGCTGAAGTTCGAGGAGTTCGAAGCCCGCATGCGCCAGGTCGTCTTCGTTTCCGCCACGCCGGCCGCCTACGAGACCGAACACGCGGGCCAAGTGGTCGAGCAGCTGGTAAGGCCCACGGGCCTGATCGACCCCCAAGTGGAGGTGCGGCCCGCCACCCACCAGGTGGACGATGTGCTGCAGGAAATCCGCATCCGCGTGGAGAAGAACGAGCGGGTGCTGATCACCACGCTGACCAAGCGCATGGCCGAGCAACTGACCGACTACCTCAGCGACAACGGGGTGAAGGTGCGCTACCTGCACAGCGACATCGATACCGTGGAGCGCGTGGAGATCCTGCGCGACCTGCGCCTCGGCAGTTTCGACGTGCTGGTGGGCATCAACCTCCTGCGCGAGGGCCTGGACATTCCCGAGGTCTCGCTGGTGGCCATCCTCGATGCCGACAAGGAAGGGTTCCTGCGGGCCGAGCGCTCCCTGATCCAGACCATCGGCCGGGCGGCCCGCCACCTGAACGGCAAGGCCATCCTCTACGCCGACCGGATGACCGAGTCCATGAAAAAGGCCATTGGCGAGACCGAGCGCCGGCGGGCGAAGCAGATCGCGCACAACGAGCTGCACGGCATCACGCCGCGCAGCATCGTCAAGCAGGTGCGCGACCTGATCGACGGTGTTTACAGCGAAAAGGCCAGCAAGGAGATGGAAAAGCAGGAGCTTCAGCGCGCGTTGACCCAGGACATGTCGGAAAAGGACGTGGCCAAGGAGATCAAGCGCCTGGAAAAGCTGATGCTTGAGCACGCGCGCAACCTCGAGTTCGAGAAAGCGGCCCGGGTACGCGACCAGCTGGCCTTGCTCAAGGAGCAGGCCTTCGGCGCGGTGGTGCACGACAACATCGTGCCCATCCAGGCCGTCGGAAAGCCCTGATCGCGGTCTGTGAGCGGGGCTCCGTGGCCAGTGTCCGGAACTCCGGCCGAGTTGCGGCGCTCTATTACCCGAGCGATTCGATGGGCTTTCTGTTAAACTTGACGGAAATACTCAAGAACAGTCCAACAACTCGACAGGGCGTGCTGCAAGGCGTGGCCGGGGGCCGGCGGGGAGCCGGGCATGGGCGGAGACGGAACCTTCGGCAGCCACAAGCTGCCGGGGCGATTGACAGTTAGGCCAAGCATTAAGGAGCTTGCGATGCGTCTCACTACCAAAGGCCGTTTTGCGGTCACCGCGATGATCGATCTGGCGCTGCGCCAGAACAATGGTCCCGTCACACTGGCGGCGATCAGCCAGCGCCAGCAGATTTCGCTGTCTTACCTGGAGCAGCTGTTCGGCAAGTTGCGCCGGCACGAACTCGTGGAATCCACCCGCGGGCCGGGCGGCGGCTACACGCTGGGCCGCAAGGCGGCGGACATCACCGTGGCCGATATCATCGTGTCCGTTGACGAGCCGATTGATGCCACCCAGTGCGGCGGCAAGGAAAATTGCCAGGGCGATGGCGGCCGCTGCATGACGCACGAGCTGTGGGCCTCCTTGAACCAGCGCATGGTCGAGTTCCTGGACTCTGTCACGCTGCAGAAGCTGGTCGATGACCAGCTGGCCAAGGGCGTGCAGATCGAGGACAAGCCCGCGGTGAAGCGCGCCATCTCCAGCCAGCCGGTGGTGAAGCCCATTCGCGTGAATGCGCCGAACTCGGTGTTTGCCCTTGGCAACTCGTTTGCCAAGTCCTGATGTCGGCCAAGAACTGACCTTTTTCAACCCTTCTAAGCTAGCCGCTGAGCACGCCAGCCATGGACATGACCCCGCATTTCCCCATCTATATGGACTATGGCGCGACGACGCCGGTCGACCCCCGCGTGGTGGACGCGATGATTCCCTGGTTGCGTGAGCACTTCGGCAACCCGGCATCTCGCAGCCATGCCTGGGGCTGGGAAGCCGAGGAGGCCGTCGAGAAGGCCCGTGGCCAAGTGGCCGACCTGATCGGCGCCGACCCGCGCGAGATCGTCTGGACCAGCGGCGCGACCGAGTCCATCAACCTGGCGCTCAAAGGCGCGGCGCAGTTCTACAAGACGCGTGGCAAGCACCTCATCACGCTGAAGACCGAGCACAAGGCCGTGCTCGACACCATGCGCGAACTCGAGCGGCAGGGCTTCGAGGTCACCTACCTGGACGTCGAGGAAGACGGCCTGGTGGACCTGGAAAAGCTCAAGGCTGCGCTGCGCCCGGACACCATCTTGGTCAGCGTGCTGTTCGTGAACAACGAGATCGGCGTCATCCAGGACATCCCGGCGATCGGTGCGATGTGCCGCGAGAAGGGCATCCTGTTCCATGTGGACGCCGCGCAGGCCACGGGCCGCGTCGAGATCGACATGGCCACGCTGCCCATCGACCTGATGAGCATGACGGCGCACAAGACCTATGGGCCCAAGGGCATCGGCGCGTTGTACGTGCGCCGCAAGCCGCGCGTGCGGCTGGAAGCGCAGATTCACGGCGGCGGTCATGAGCGCGGCATGCGTTCCGGCACGCTCCCCACGCACCAGATCGTGGGCATGGGCGAGGCCTTCCGCATCGCCAAGGCGGAGATGGCCGAGAGCAATGCCAAGGCGCGGGCCCTGCAGCGGCGGCTGCTGGACGGCCTGAAAGACATCGAGCAGGTGTTCATCAACGGCAACCTGGAAAAGCGCGTGCCGCAGAACCTGAACATGAGCTTCAACTTCGTCGAGGGCGAATCGCTGATCATGGGCATCAAGGGCCTGGCGGTGTCGTCCGGCTCGGCCTGCACGTCCGCGTCGCTGGAGCCCAGCTACGTGCTGCGCGCCCTGGGCCGCAGCGACGAACTCGCGCACAGCAGCCTGCGCATGACCATCGGCCGCTTCACGACCGAGGAAGAAATCGATTACGCCATCTCCACCATCAAGCAGAACGTCGCGCGCCTGCGCGAACTCAGCCCGCTGTGGGAGATGTACCAGGATGGCATCGACATCTCGACCATCCAGTGGACGGCGCACTGAAGCACCAGAGAATTTACGAGGTACCCCAAATGGCCTATTCTGAAAAAGTCGTTGATCACTACGAAAACCCCCGCAACGTCGGCTCCTTCGAAAAGGGCGACGAGTCCGTCGGCACCGGCATGGTGGGTGCGCCCGCTTGCGGCGACGTGATGAAGCTGCAGATCAAGGTGAACCCGCAGACCGGCGTCATCGAGGATGCGCGCTTCAAGACCTACGGCTGTGGCTCCGCCATCGCTTCCAGCTCGCTCGTGACCGAGTGGGTGAAGGGCAAGACGCTGGACCAGGCCGCGGCGCTGAAGAACAGCCAGATTGCCGAGGAACTGGCCCTGCCGCCGGTGAAGATTCACTGCTCCATCCTCGCCGAAGACGCGATCAAGGCGGCCGTGGAAGACTACAAGAAGAAGCACACCCACTGAATGGCCCCCACGCTCGCTTTGTTCGCTGCCCCCCGAGGGGGCCCAGGCTTGCCTTGGGGCGGCCCGGCGGCAGCCTGACTCGCAGTTATCCAAAAATGGCAATTTCACTGACAGAAGCAGCGGCCCGGCACGTCACCCGTTACCTTGGCAAACGCGGCAAAGGCGTTGGCGTGCGGCTGGGCGTCAAGACCACGGGCTGCTCGGGCCTGGCCTACAAGCTCGAATATGTGGACGAAATAGCGCCCGAGGACATCGTGTTCGAAGACCACGGCGTCAAGGTGCTGATCGACCCCAAGAGCCTGGCCTACATCGACGGCACGCAGCTCGATTTCGTGCGCGAAGGCCTGAACGAAGGCTTCAAGTTCAACAACCCCAACGAGCGCGACCGTTGCGGCTGCGGGGAAAGCTTCCGCGTCTGACGCACCTGCATTTTCGAGGAGCCGCCTTCACCTTCTGCGTGCCGGCGGTTTTTTATTGACCTGATGAATCTCAACCTGCAATCCAGCGACTTCGAACTGTTCGGCCTGCCCGAGCGGTTCGACCAGGACCGCGCCGTGATCGATACCCGCTGGAAGGAGCTGCAGCGCGAAGCCCACCCGGACCGTTTTGCGGCCCAGGGGCAGGCCGCCCAGCGCGTGGCGATGCAGTGGTCGGTGCGCATCAACGAGGCCTACCAGCGCCTGAAAGAGCCCTTGAAGCGCGCCGCCTACCTGTGCGAGCTGCGCGGTGCGCCCATCAATGCCGAGAACAACACAGCCATGCCCACCGATTTCCTGATGGAGCAGATGGCGTGGCGTGAAGCGCTTGACGAGGCAACGGATGAAGCCGGCCTGGATGCGCTGGACGGTGAGTTGAGCCGCGCGCGCCGTGAAACCCTCTTGCGCATCGGGCAATTGCTGGACGAGAAGGGTGACCCCCAAGGCGCCGCCCAGCAGGTCAGAGGCCTTATGTTCATTGAGCGCTTTGGGCAGGACGTGCAGTCGCGCTTCGAGCAACTGGGACAATAGCGCCATGAACCGTCCGCGCTTGATTTCCTGACATGGCACTGCTCCAGATTTCCGAACCCGGCCAGTCCCCCGATCCGCACCAGCGGCGCATCGCGGTGGGCATCGACCTGGGCACGACGCATTCCCTCGTGGCCGCCGTGCGCAGCGGCGTGGCCGAATGCCTGCCCGATGGCGAGGGCAGGGCGATACTTCCCTCGGTGGTTCGCTACCTTGAAAATGCGGGCCGCCAGATCGGCTCCGACGCACAGGCCGCGCAGGCCGAGGACCCTGAGAACACGATCGCTTCCGTCAAGCGCTTCATGGGCCGGGGGCTGGCCGACATCGCCGGCCGCGACAAGCTGCCCTACCGCTTCGTGGACAAGCCCGGTATGGTGACGCTGCAAACGCGTGCCGGCGAAAAGTCGCCGGTGGAAGTCAGCGCCGAAATCCTGGCGACGCTGCGCTACCGGGCCGAAGACACCTTCAACGACGACCTGTACGGGGCCGTGATCACGGTTCCGGCGTACTTCGACGACGCGCAGCGGCAGGCCACCAAGGATGCGGCGCAACTGGCCGGCCTCAACGTGCTGAGGCTGATCAACGAGCCCACGGCCGCGGCCATCGCCTATGGGCTGGACAACGCGAGCGAAGGCATCTACGCGGTCTATGACCTGGGCGGCGGCACCTTCGACATTTCCATCCTGCGGTTGACGCGCGGGGTGTTCGAGGTGATCGCCACCGGCGGCGATTCCGCGCTGGGCGGCGACGACTATGATCGTGCGCTGGCCGACTGGCTGCAGCGCCAGTCTGGTTTGCAGGCCGTGTCCGCCGGTGACCGGGCCGCCATCAAGATGGCCGCGCGCGCAGCGAAAGAGCAGCTGTCGGCAGCCGATGCCACGGTGGCCCACATCAACCTGGGCGGCGAGGAGGCCGTGGTAGCGGTCCAGCGAAGCGATTTCGAGTTGGTCACCGCCGAGTTGACGGCGCGCACGATGACGTCCGTGCGCAAGGCCCTGCGCGATGCGAAGCTCGCCAGAGACGAAGTGAAGGGTGTGGTGCTGGTGGGTGGATCCACGCGCATGCCGCAGGTTTACCGCGCTGTCGCCGAATTCTTCGGCCGCGACCCGCTCACCAACCTCAACCCCGATGAAGTCGTGGCGCTCGGCGCCGCCATCCAGGCCAACCAGCTCGCCGGCAACAATGCCGCCGGCGACTTGCTGCTGCTGGACGTGATCCCGCTGTCGCTGGGCATAGAGACGATGGGCGGCCTGGTCGAGCGCATCGTGCCGCGCAACGAAACCATCCCCACGGCCAAGGCCCAGGATTTCACCACCTACAAGGATGGCCAGACCGCGTTGGCACTGCATGTGGTGCAGGGCGAGCGAGACCTGGTGCAGGATTGCCGCAGCCTCGCCCGCTTCGAGCTGCGTGGCATCCCCCCGATGGCCGCCGGTGCGGCGCGCATTCGCGTGACCTTCACGGTCGATGCGGACGGCCTGCTGAACGTGAGCGCGCGCGAGCAGGCGAGCGGTGTGGAAGCGCGCATCGACGTGAAACCTTCGTATGGCCTGTCCGACGACCAGATCGCCACCATGCTGCGGGAGAGCTTCAGCACCGCCGAACAGGACATCCAGGCCCGCGCCCTGGCCGAGGCAAGGGTCGATGCCGACCGCATGCTGCTGGCGACCCAGAGTGCGCTGGATGCCGACGGGCACATCCTGTCCGACGAAGAGAGAGCCAGCATCGACGCGCTGATGCTGCAACTGCGCGAGGTCGCCGGTGGCAGCCAGGACGCCGCCGCCATCGAACGCGCGACCGAGGCGCTGGCCAAGGGGACCGAGTCCTTCGCCGCGGAGCGCATGAACGACAGCATCAGGAAAGCGTTGTCGGGCAAGAACGTGGAAGCAATCTAAGAAATGTTGACCCCCACGCTTTTCACTACGTGTAATGCGCTGCCCCCCGAGGGGGCTTCAGCCTCCTTCGGGCGGCCGTGCGGAGACTGATATGGCCATCATCAAAATCCTCCCGCATCCCGAGTACTGCCCGAACGGCGCCGAGGTGTCGGCGCCCGCCGGCACCTCGATCTGCGAGGCACTGCTGGACAACGACATCAAGATCGAGCATGCGTGCGACATGAGCTGCGCATGCACCACGTGCCACGTCATCGTGCGCGAGGGCTTCAATTCACTCAATGAGATGGACGAAAACGAGGAAGACCTGCTGGATCGCGCCTGGGGCCTGGAGCCCAATTCCCGCCTGTCCTGCCAGGCTATCGTGGCGCAGAAAGACTTGGTGGTGGAGATCCCCAAGTATTCGATCAACCACGCCAAGGAAAATCACTGAGGCCCCCTACAATCGGCGCCAATGCGCCAGATCGTCCTCGACACTGAAACCACCGGCCTGTCCGCTGAAGGCGGCGACCGCATCATCGAAATCGGCTGCGTCGAACTGCTCGCGCGCAAGCTGACCGGCAACAACAAGCATTTCTACCTGAACCCCGAGCGCGACAGCCACGAGGACGCGCTCAAGGTTCACGGCATCAGCAACGAATTCCTGCGGGACAAGCCCAAGTTCGCGGCCGTGGCCGACGAACTCATGGCCTACCTCGCCGGGGCGGAAATCATCATCCACAACGCCGCCTTCGACGTTGCCTTCCTGAACAAGGAGCTGGAGCTCCTGGGCATGCCCGCGTTCAAGGCGCAGGTGGGGCAGGTGACCGACACGCTGGCCATGGCCAAGGAGATGTACCCGGGCAAGCGCAACAGCCTGGATGCGCTGTGCGACCGCCTGGGCGTGGACAACTCCAGCCGCACCTTGCACGGAGCCCTGCTGGACGCCGAACTGCTGGCCGACGTGTACATCAACCTCACGCGCGGCCAGGACGCGCTGCTGATCGACATGGCCGACACGGGCTCCATTGGGGGCATCGTGACGCGCGTGGACCTCACCGCGTTCACGTTGCCGGTGCTGCTCGCGAGCGACCAGGAAGCGGCTGCCCACGAGGAAGTCCTGAAGCAACTGGATAAGGCCAGCGGCGGAAAAACGCTCTGGCGGATCGAGCCCTCGCGGCCTGTGGCATAATTCGAGGCTTCCCGGGGAAACGGGAACCGGGCGATTAGCTCAGCGGTAGAGCACTGCCTTCACACGGCAGGGGTCACATGTTCGATCCATGTATCGCCCACCAGATCTGGATGAAAACGGCACCTTCGGGTGCCGTTCTTCATGGTGGATGCCGCTCGAAGGATTGCATGATGATCTCGCTGCGTGCCTCCGTGAGGTGAGCGTCAGGTCACCGAGATCTTTCTGCTCACGTCCAGCATACGGGTGGAGAGCACCGCGCCCAGGGCCATCGACAGCGCGAGGGCCGTGACCGGGTCCTTCTTCGACATCTGCGCGAAGCGTTCCGGCGTGAGGGCCCACAGCACACAGGTCTGGGTCGCCTGCACCGTCGCATTGCGAGCGATCTCCGAGAAGAACGAGCCTTCGCCGACCACCGAGCCCGGGCCGATCAGCGCCAGTTGCAGGTCGCCGTTGCGCGCGGCGAAGTGCACCCTCAAGACGCCCGATTCGACGAAGTAGAGCGTGCGATCGAGCGCGCCCTGCGCGATCAACACATGGCCGCGCTCTATCTTTTCCTGCGAGAGGTAGAGCGCGAGGATGTCCCACGCCTCGGGCTTCATGAAACGCCCGAGCGTGTCGTCGGCCCGGTTGCCCGCCACGGCGTCCATCAGGCGGGCGATGTCTGCTTTGCTAGGTTTGAAGAACGTCACGTTGGGGCCCCCTGTGTTGAGCGGATTATCCGGATTGGCCGGTTTCCGCCAGAAGCCATTGCTGGAAATGCAGCAGGGGCTGCAGGTTGGCGCGTGCCTCGGGAAAGCAAAGCCAGTAGCCGAGGTCGTCGACGTAGCCATCCTGCAGGGGCGCGGACACCACGCCGTTCGCGATGTCCTCGCCCACCAGGCACTGGGGCACCAGTGCCAGCCCCATGCCTGCCGCCACCGCCCGGATCAGGCTATGAAACTGGTCGAGCTGGGGCCCTGCGAACGGATTTACCCCCTGCACACCGTGCGCATCGCACCAGTGGCGCCAGGCATGCGGCACGGACGTGTGCTGCAACAGGGCGAAGCGCTGGATGTCCTGCGGATGCTTCAGCAAAGGTGCTTTCTTTGGAGCCGGAGGCGCAATCAGCACCACCGGCCGGCCGGTGAGATAGATTGCTTTCGCACCGGGCCAGTGACCATCGCCAAACAGGATCGAGCAATCCAGGTCGGCGCGGTGGAAGTCGTAGCCGTGCATGTATGGCACGAAGTGCAGCGCGATCTGTGGATGCTGCTGCTGGAACGCCGGGAGTCGCGGAATCAGCCACTTCGCGCCGAAAGTGGGCAGGGTGGAAACGTGCAGGGCGCCGCCACCGTCGCCGCTGGTGATCAGGTCCAGCGTTGCGGCCTCCAGCTGCGCGAGCAGGGGGCGCACGGCGCTTTCGTAGCGCTGTCCGGCGGGTGTGAGGTTCAGGCGCTTGCGCACCCGCTCGAAGAGCGGCACGCCCGTCCAGCGCTCAAGCTCCTGAACCTGCTTGCTCACTGCGCTTTGGGTCAGATGCAAGGCTTCGGCGGCGCGGGAGATGCTGCCGAAGCGGGCGGTGGTGGCGAATGCCTGCAGCAGGTGGACGGGGGGGTGCAGTCGGCGCATGCGCGAATGCTAGCTCAGAACATTCCATAATGGAATGTGATCGTGCCACCTTTTCGTTTGAATCCCCGCTGTGTAAACGCCAAAATCACTCACCTTCAATGACGAGGAAAGACTTCATGCAAAGACGTATCGTGTTGTCCCTGGCTGCCACTTCATTGCTCCCAGGAATCAGTTGGGGCCAGGCGCGGCCTCTGAAGCTGGTGGTGCCGTTTCCACCGGGAGGTGGCACCGATATTTCGGCCCGCGCACTCGCCGAGCCCCTTTCTCGCACGCTGGGCCAGCCGGTGATCGTGGACAATCGGGCCGGCGCGGGGGGCTCCATCGGTATGGCGGAGGTCGCCCGGTCGGCGCCGGACGGGCTCACCCTGGCGGTGGCCACGCTGTCCACGCACGGCGTGAATCCCGCGGTCTACAAGAAGCTTCCGTACGATCCGGTCAAGGACTTTGCGCCCGTCACCGAGATGGTCAAGGCACCGGGCATCCTCGTGGTCAATTCGGCATTGCCGGTGCGCACCTTCGAGGAGTTCATCCGCTACCTCAAGGCCAACCCGGGGCAGGTCACGTACGCTTCCCCGGGGAACGGCACGATCGGCCACATGTGGGCTGAGCTCTTCAAGAACACGACCAACACGTTCATGGTGCACATTCCCTACCGGGGCTCGGCGCCGGCAATCAACGATGTACTGGCCGGGCAGGTGCACGTCTACTTCGACCAGGTCGCTTCATCCTTGCCCCACGTCCGTTCGGGCAAGCTGCGTGCGTTGGCTGTTTCGTGGAACCAGCGGCTGGACGTGCTGCCCGACGTGCCCACCTATGCCGAATTGAGCCTGTTCTCCAACAACGATCCCTCCTGGTTCGGATTGGTGGCGCCTGCGGCCACGCCGCCCGCCCTGGTGAGACGGCTGCAGGACGGCGTGGCCAGGGCATTGCGCGAGCCGGGCGTGCGCGAACGCCTGGCCAGCCAGGGCCTGTTCCCGTCGGGTTCGCTGCCGGATGAATTCGCAGCGCAGATCCGCAAAGAGCTCGACAAGATGCAGCGCATCAGCCGCTACGCGCGCATCAGTCTGGATTGAGGGATTCCCCGCTGGATGTCCGTGTTACAGCTATTGCGCGCCCGTGCCACGGCACGCTGCGCCACAATGATGCCCATGAGTTTCCCCGTCGCCAGCGTGCCCGGCACGACGCCACTCGTGCTCGACTCCCCCCATAGCGGGGTGGTCTATCCCGACGATTTCCGCCACGCCTGCGACCCCGCATTGCTGCGGCAGGCCGAGGACACGCATGTGGAGAAGCTCTACGACTTTGCCCCGGCGCTGGGGGCCGCGTGGATCGAGGCGCTGTTTCCGCGCAGCTATCTCGACGCGAACCGCAATACCACCGAGATCGACGTGTCCATGTTCGACGAGCCCTGGCCCGACCCGGTCGAGACCGATGAGCGAACCTTGTCGAAAGTGCGGCTGGGCAAGGGCCTGGTGTGGCGCTTCACTGATGACGGGCTGCCCATCTACGCGCGGCGCCTTCCCGTGCGGGAAGTGCGGGAGCGCATCGAGCGCTGCTGGCGGCCCTACCACGCGGCCGTGGCGGCGGCTATCGATGCGGCACATGCCCGGCATGGCTACAGCATCCACCTCAACTGCCATTCGATGCCGGCGGTGGGCGCAAGCCACGCCACCGAGTATCCGGGTCTGGTTCATGCCGATTTCGTGATCGGCGATCGCGATGGCACCACGGCCGACGCGGCGTTGTCGCGCAAGGTATGCGATCACCTGCGGGCGGCCGGCTACGACGTGGCCTACAACCATCCCTACAAGGGCGTGGAACTGGTTCGCCGCTACGGTGACCCGGCGCGCCACCGCCACAGCCTGCAGGTGGAAGTCAACCGCCGGCTCTACATGGACGAGCGCACGCTGGCGCCTCACGCGGGCTTCGAGCCGCTCCGGCGAGACTTGCGTTCGCTGGTGGACATGTTGCTGCGGACCGACCCCCGCCGGGACCTCTGATGGACCAGGTCGATGCCTTGATCGTCGGCGCGGGCGTGGTGGGCCTGGCGGTTGCCCGCGCGCTGGCCCAAAGCGGCCTGGAGACGATTGTTGCCGAGGCGCAATCCGCGATCGGGCAGGGCGTGAGTTCGCGCAACAGCGAAGTCATCCATGCCGGCCTTTACTACCCGCCGGACTCGCTGAAGGCGCGGCTGTGCGTGCGGGGCAAGGCGCTTCTGTATGAGCTGTGCGCCAGCCACGGTGTCACCTATCGCCGATGCGGCAAGCTGGTGGTGGCCAACAGCGAAGCCGAGGCGTCGGCCTTGCTCGCCCTGCAGGCGAGGGCGCTGGCCAACGGCGTCCCGGTGCAGTGGCTGGATGCCGGCCAGGCGCGTGCCCTGGAGCCTGCGCTGCACTGTGTGGCGGCCCTGCTGTCGCCCAGTACCGGCATCGTGGACAGCCACGGCTTGATGCTCGCTTTGCAGGGCGACCTGGAGGCGGCCGGCGGCGCGGTGGCTTTGAACTCGCCGGTCCAGAGCGTGCGGCTCGCGCAGGGCACGAGTCACGCGCACGAGGTGCGCATGGTGGACGGTAGCGCTGTCGCGGCGCGGGTGGTGGTGAATGCCGCTTCCTTGCATGCTTGCGCGCTGGCGCGGCGCTTTGACGGGCTGGACCCGCGCTTTATCCCGCGCGAGTATTTTGCCAAGGGCAATTACTACGCGCTGGCGGGCCGGTCGCCTTTTTCGCGCCTGATCTACCCGGCGCCGGCCGATGCCTGGCTCGGCGTGCACCTCACGCTCGACCTGGGTGGCCAGGCCAAGTTCGGGCCCGATCTG
>DATILF010000322.1:0-12801 GCA_035476755.1 Ramlibacter sp. | reverse complement strand
CAGATGCGCGCCTGGTGGTCGCAGTTGTTGCTGCCCCAGAAGCTCACGAACTTGCGCATCAGGTACGCCTGCTCGTTGTTGTGCTTGGAGGAGCCAATCCAGTACATGGCGTCCGGGCCGCTGGCCTTGCGCAGCTCCAGTATCTTCGCGCTGATTTCGTTAAGGGCCGTGTCCCAGCTGATGCGCTCGTACTTGCCGTTCACCAGCTTCATCGGGTAGCGCAGGCGGAACTCGCCGTGCCCGTGTTCGCGAATGGCCGCGCCCTTGGCGCAATGCGCGCCCAGGTTCAACGGGGAGTCAAACACCGGCTCCTGCCGCACCCACACGCCGTTCTCCACCACGGCGTCGATGGCGCAACCCACCGAACAGTGGCTGCACACCGTGCGCTTCACCTCGATCTTGCCCTGGCCGACGGCGGGCGCGCTGCCCTCGGCGGCCTTGGCTTTCTTCACCAGCGTGAGCGACGAGGCGGCGATGCCGACCCCCACCCCCAGACCCGAACGGCGCAGGAACGCGCGGCGGTCCATGGTCGGGATCGCATTCGACAGGCCGCGTTGCAGGCTGTGGATGAACGGCGAGCGTGCGGCGGCCGCGGCACCCGGGGCGCCACCCGATTTCTTGGTCAGCAACATAACAGACTCTCCGAAGAAGTGAGAGTTAGACGAGGGTGGACTTGTAGTACTGCTTGACGTGTTCAGTCAGCTGGTAGCCCCCGCCCTTGGCGGGCGGCGCCTTCGGTTCCTGCGGCTCGGAGGTTTCCTGCCGCACCACACCGGGCAACAGGGTGGCTGCCGCCGCAACGGCGCCGGCGGTACCCGCGCCGGCAAACAGGGTACGGCGTGATAGCTTGCTCTTGGGCTGGCTCATGCTTGTCTCCCGGTGGTCACGTGAATGCGGACTCAGCGACATTCCAACTGAATGTACTGCCCGCGACAGGCGAGTGCAAGCATGCAAACACGGGGGTGGAAACGCGGCAGAAAGCATGCCACGCCTTTGGCGTGGATGAGCTGATGAAAAGCGAGGTTGCTGCACCGCAGCAGACATGCTGCTCAATCTCATCCTCGATGTCATGCCGTTGTCATTGCGGGCTTGACCAGGTCGAGCCCGCAATGACAACCTGGCTAGTCCAGCATGTCGAAGCCCTGTGCCTCGATGCTGAAAAACGCATGCGTGAACGTCGAGAGCCCGGCGTAGAAGCGGGCCTTGGGATGGGCCGCGATGGCTTCGCAGAGGGCGGGCGCCCAGGGCTGCACGTGCGCTGAGAAGAACTCGCGCTGGCGGGTAAGGTTAGCGACTGCCACGTCATCGCCGGCGATCAGGTAGCGCATCACTTCGCACAGGTAGGCAATATGGTCCTCGGTCTCCGGCATGGCCTCGTCGCGGGCGAGGCCGAGTCCGGCGAGATCGGTGCGCAGGCGGGCGAGCGGCTTTTCGTTGAGGAAGCCACTGAGGTAGTGCGAGCCGAACAGGTACACCTCGGGTTTGCCGACGCCGCCGAAGAGCGCGTCGTACTCGCGCGCGACATCCTCGTCAGACATCGTTCGCGCGGCGGCAACGAGATCGCGCCAGGGCGCCTCGAGGAACGCGCCGGCAAAGGGCGCCTCGGTCACGGCCACGCGCAGCGCTTCCATGATGTCGGGGGTGGGCGGTGCGTAGTACAGCTGCGCGAGGAGGCCATAGACCTCGGCGCGTGCGGTCTCTTCGTCGAGCGCCGAAGACATGGGGATCGCCGACGTGGCGGGAGCGTTCATAGGTCCGTGATCTTCACTTCGTTGTCGGCCGAGTAGATGTCGATCACCCGGCAGTCGCTGCACATCTTCAGGCGTTCCAGGGCCGCGCCCTGGAACATCGAATGGCCGGCCAGTTTGCCCAGCATCGCCTCGACGGCCTTGAGGGTGCCGAAGGGCTTGCCGCAGCGCACGCAGCCATAGGGCTGGGTTTCATTCAGCACACGGGCCTGCTTGCGCTCGGGCGTGAGCAGCAGGCGCGGCTGCAGCGTGATCGCATCTTCCGGGCAGGTGACGGCGCACAGCCCGCACTGCACGCAGTTCTTCTCGATGAAGCGCAGCTGCGGCTGCAACGGGTTGTCTTGCAGGGCGCTGGACGGACAGGCGCTGACGCAGCTCAGGCACAACGTGCAGGTGTCCTTGTTCACCACCACGCTGCCGAAGGGCGAGCCGGCCCCGGGCAGCTCGATCGCCTCGGGATGCGCGGGCGCATGCGCCACGAGGTGGTCCAGGGCCAGTTCGAGCGTGGCGCGCTTTTCGGCGGCGACCGCGAATCGCGCCGCCACCGGCGTCATGGACCGCGTCGCCGCCATCAGGCCCAGCGCCTGGTCGAGATCGGTCAAGTGATTGGCTTGCAGCAGCGTGAAGTGCTGCCCCGCGTAGCCCAGGCCCTGGAGGAGAGCCTGCGCGACGGCCATCTGCTCGCGCAACGCATCCAGGTACTGCGGAGCTTCCTCCCCCGTGGTGAGCACGGCGACCTGCGACGCGCCATAGGCCACCGCGCTGAGCCACACGTCCACGCCCAGGCTGGCCGTGTGCCAGACGGCGACGGGAATCACATTGGCGGGGACGCCATGGGCCACACCGAGCTGCGCGGCGCGCCCCAGTTCCTCGACCAGCGCCTGCCCGCGCTCCTGGCTGTGCAGCAGCAGCATGGGCGCCTCGCCGCCCGCCTGCGCGTAGGTGGACAGCAGCGTCTTGAACTTCCGGCCCTGCTCGCTGGCACGCGGGTAGGCGTAAGTCAGTGCGCCGGTGGGGCAGACCGTCGTACACGCGCCGCATCCGACACACAGGTTGGCATTGACCTTGATCTGCTGGCGGCTGCGGTCGCTGTCGATGGCCTCGGCCGAGCACACCTCGACACAGGCGTTGCAGCCCACGGTTTCGTTGCGGCTGTGCGCGCAGAGCTTCTGTCTGTAGGCGAAGAACTTCGGCTTCTCGAACTCACCGATGAGTTCTCGCAGCTTGAGCAGCGTGGGGAACATGTCCGGGGAAAGGCCTGCTTCCCTGCCCTCACCCATCGGGGACGGCGCCTGATGGAAGTAGCCCTGCGGCGGCGCGTGACGCAGGAAGGCGGGCGATTCGCGCAGGTCCAGCACCAGGTCGAACTGCTCGCTGAAGGGCTGGGGGTCGCGCGTGAAGTCGATCGCGCCGGCCGCCTCACACAGCTTCACGCATTCGCGGTGCGAGGCGCATCGGGCCATGTCGATCTGATAGTCCAGGCCGATGGCGCCTTCGGGGCAGGCGGCCACGCAGGCGTTGCAGCGGGTGCACAGGTCGAGGTCGATCGGGTTGTCGCGTGTCCACTTCAATTCGAACGCGCCCAGCCAGCCTTGCAGGCTGTCGATGCGGCCGCCGAGGACCGGATAGCGCCGCTCCTGGGCGCCGGCGCCGCCTTGCGCGAAGAGCGTGACGTCCAGCACGTCGCTGACCAGGGCCGCGACCCGCTCGCCGGCGTCCAGCCTGCCGATGATCAAGAGGCGCCCCGCGCTCTTGTAGGTGACGGTGGGCACCGGCTCGGGATCGGGCAGGTGCGCGGCGGCCAGCAAGGCGGCCAGCTTGGGCATGGCCTTGGACGCATCCCGGCTCCAGCCGCCGGTCTCGCGGATGTTGACGAATTTAATAGGAGAGGTGGCGCGCTCGGTGTTCTCGCCGATCTCGGCGAACAGGCGCTTTTCCTGCGTGCAGGCCACCACGACCTCCTCACCGCCCTGGATCGCCTTCTGGAAGGCGCCGGCTTCACGCCGGCACAAGCTGGAGTGACGCGTCAGGTCTTCATGCAGCGGCTGGCCCAGGATCTTTTCCTGCAGCGGCATGGTCTGGTTGCAATCGCAAATCAGGGTCGGCATGGTCGGGCGGCTCGGGGACTTCGGCTGGGGCCGATTGGGACTGTGCCACGCTTTGCGCCTTGGGGTTATCCGCAACATCCCTTGCCGGCGGGGCTGCCGCTTCCTCGGGCTTTTTCTCATCGAACAAGCCGAGGAATTTCGCGCTGGCGAGTTGCCTCAGCATCGCATCCGGGAGGGGATCGGGCCTGGCGTAGTCGTCGATATAGACGTCCATGCCGTCCATGACGTTGTAGCGCGGGTCGGTAAAGAGCTTCTTCATGGCCGCGTTTTTCACGTCGGGCGTGACGTCGCGCGCGGCGAAACGGGTGAAGTCCGACTCGGGGGTGAGGGCTTTGACGTCTTCGAGTGTGGGTGGGGGTGGCGCTGGGGCGACGGGTTGGGTTGGCGGTTCGGCGGTTGGCAAAGCCTCGACCGGCTCCGCCTCCACCTCCCTCCCCTCCTTCGTATCCAGCTTCCGCCGCGACCAGCGGCCCAGGAAACCGTCAGCCATGGCCGCCCCCGCCGAATTTCTTCTCGGTGGACACCGACGCCGGATTGCCGAATCGGTCCTGCAGCGGCTTGAAACTTTCGGGGCGCTTGCGCTGCTTGGGCTCCACCACGAAGTGCTCGTCGGCGAAGGCGCGCATCCATTCGACCACGTCCACGGGCGCAGGCACCTGCTCGACCGTTTCCTGCGCGTCCAGCCAGCGCCCGGCGTCGTGGTAGCTGAGCGACACCATGGTCGGGCGCGCCATCGGCTCGTCACCGACCGAAAGCTCGTCCTCCATGCGCCAGAGCACGAACCAGCACGGCGCCGGTGTCGTCGCGTTCAGGTAGTAACCCTCGGCATCGTCACGGAAGAGCTCGACCTTGAAGGCAGGATGCAGCCAGCGCTCTTCGTCGTCGTTCTTCAACAAGAGCCGCGGCTCGGTGCCGAAGACCTCCTCGTGCGGCACCACGTCGGCCAGGGCCCAGCGCCAGGGTTGCCAGCGGCTGGCTATGCGCTCGCGGCGCATGATCACGGCGACCTCGATGCTGGGGCGTGCGGTCATGCCCTCACTTTAAGGGATCGCTGATCGCCACCGCGCAATACTTGAATTCAGGAATCTTGCCGAAAGGGTCAAGCGCCGCATTGGTCAGCAGGTTCGCCGCAGCCTCCGCGTAGGCGAAGGGAATAAACACGCTGCCCGTGGGCGTGCCGTCGTCGCGGCGCAGGAATAGCTCCACCTCGCCGCGGCGTGACCGCACGCGGATGCGCTGACCCGCCACCAGGCCCAGCGCCTC
Source organism: Ramlibacter sp. (assembly GCA_035476755.1). GTDB lineage: Bacteria > Pseudomonadota > Gammaproteobacteria > Burkholderiales > Burkholderiaceae_C > Ramlibacter. The sequence continues at coordinate 7,682 of DATILF010000322.1, read as the reverse complement.
GATGTCGCGGCCGCACAGGGACGCACTGGCCACCGGCTCGATGGCGTCCAGCACGGTGGAGCGGCGGGTCATGCTGCCGGTGTGCCAATGCTCGAGCTGGCGGCCGGTGATCAGCACGAACGGAAATTCGGCATCGGGCTTCTCGTTGGCCGGCACGAGTTGCGCTGGAACCAGATGCAGGCGCCCGTCGGCCGTGGGGAAGCGGTCAGTGAAGACGATGGGCTGGCCCGGGTCGTCGTCGGTCAGGCACGGGTACGTGACGCTGCCTTCGCGCTCCAGCCGCTCCCAGCGGATGCCGGCGATCGCCGTGTGCATGGCCTGGCGCATTTCCTCGTACACAGCGGCCACGCCGTCGTGTTCGCCCGGGTAGTTCCATTGCAGGCCCAGGCCGCGTGCCATCTGCTGAACCAGCCACAGGTCCGGCTTCGCATCGCCCGGTGCATCGATCGCCTTGCGCCCGAGTTGCACCATGCGGTCGGTGTTGGTGACAGTGCCGGTCTTCTCCGGCCATGCCGTGGCGGGCAGCACCACGTCGGCCATCCACGCCGTCTCGGTCATGAAGATGTCCTGCACCACCAGATGCTCCAGCGCGGCGAGCGCATGGCGTGCGTGGTTCAGGTCGGGGTCGCTCATCGCGGGGTTCTCGCCCATGATGTACATGCCGCGCACCTTGTGCGGGTCGTCCTCGCCGGCCAGTGCCTTGTCCATGATCTCGACGACGGTGTACCCCGGGTGCGCATCCAGCCTGGCGCCCCAGAAATTCTCGAACCACGCATGGGCCGCGCCGTTGTCCACGCGCTGGTAGTTGGGGAACATCATCGGAATCAGGCCGGCGTCGCTCGCGCCCTGCACGTTGTTCTGACCGCGCAGGGGATGCAGGCCGCTGCCCGGCTTGCCGATCTGGCCGGCCACGGCGCACAGCGCGATCAGGCAGCGCGCGTTGTCGGTGCCATGCACGTGCTGGCTGACGCCCATGCCCCACAGGATCATGGCGGCCCGGGCGGTGGCGAAGGCGCGCGCCACTTCGCGGATGCGCGCCGCGGGGATGCCGCAGACGCCTTCCATCGCTTCCGGGCTGAAGGGCAGCACGCTGGCGCGCAGTTCGTCGAAATGGCTGGTGCGCTCGGCGATGAAATCCTGGGCGGCAAGACCTTCCTCGATGATGGTGTGGATCATCGCGTTGAGCAGCGCCACGTCGGTGTCGGGCTTGAACTGCAGCGTGCGCCATGCATGGCGGCCGATGTCGGTGATGCGCGGGTCGGCCAGCACGATCTTCGTGCCCTGCTTCGCCGCGTTTTTCATCCACGTGGCCGCGACCGGGTGGTTGCTGGTGGGGTTGGAGCCGATCACCAGGATCAGCTCGGCCTGCTCGACGTCACTGACCTGGTTGCTCACCGCACCAGAGCCGACGCCTTCGAGCAACGCGGCCACGCTGGAGGCATGGCACAGGCGTGTGCAGTGGTCCACGTTGTTGCTGCCGAAACCGGTGCGCACCAGCTTCTGGAACAGGTAGGCCTCTTCGTTCGTGCCCTTGGCGGAGCCGAAGCCGGCGAGCGATTTGGGGCCGCGCGTGTCGCGCAAGGTCTTGAGCTGGCCGGCCGCGAAAACCAGGGCCTCGTCCCAGGTGGCCTCGCGGAAAACCTCGCGCCAGAGGTTCGGGTCGCGCAGCAGATTCACATTCTTGGGCACACCGGGCTTGCGGATCAGCGGCTGGGTCAGGCGGTGCGGATGGTGCGCGTAGTCGAAACCGAAGCGCCCCTTCACGCACAGGCGACTGTGGTTGGCCGGGCCGTCGCGGCCATCCACGCCGACGATGGTGTTGCCGCGCACCTTGTAGGTGACCAGGCAGCCGACGCCGCAGAAGGGGCAGACGGAATCGACTTCACGGTCCACGGCCTGCGAACCGATCAAGGTCTTGGGCATGAGCGCCCCCGTGGGGCAGGCCTGAACGCATTCGCCGCAGGCCACGCAGGTGCTGGCGCCCATCGGGTCGGCCAGGTCGAAGACGATTTCGCTGTGGGCGCCGCGGCGGGCGTAGCCGATCACGTCGTTCACCTGCTCCTCGCGGCAGGCGCGCACGCAGCGGGTGCACTGGATGCAGGCGTCGAGGTTCACCGCCATGGCGGGGTGGGAAAGGTCGGGGGCGATGGGCTCGCGGCGCAAGGCCCTGAGTTCGGGGCGCGCACTGACGTTCAGGCGCTCCGCCCAGTCGCTGAGTTCGCCGTGCTGACTGGGTGAGGTGGATGCCGGATCAAGTCCGGCATGACAGGAGCCTGTCATTGCGGCCCCCGAGCCGCAATCCATGGCACGAGCGCTGTCATTCCACTTGTAGCCAACCTCCGGCATGTCCGCCAGCAGCATCTCCAGCACCATCGCCTGGCTCTTGCGGGCGCGGTCGCTGCCCGCCTGCACCTCCATGCCTGGCGTGACGGCGCGGCAGCAGCTCGGCGCGAGCACGCGTTCGCCGGCGATCTCCACCACGCAAGCCCGGCAATTCCCATCGGGCCGATAGCCGTCCTTGTAGCAAAGGCGCGGAATCGCCACGCCCATGCGGTCGGCCGCCTGCAGGATGGTCTCGCCCTGCAGAGCCTGCACGGGCTGGCCATCCAGCACAAAGTCGATCACGGGCAGGTCAGGCGATTTCATGGGGAAAGTATTTCTGGATGCTGCGCACGGGGTTGGGTGCGGCCTGGCCCAGGCCGCAGATGGAGGCATCGGCCATCACCTGGTTCAGGTCTTCCAGCGTGGCGTTGTCCCACGCGGTCGCCTCCATCAGTTTCGCGGCCTTGGCCGTGCCCACGCGGCAAGGCGTGCATTGCCCGCAGCTTTCGTGCGCGAAGAACCGCATCATGTTCAGCGCGGCATCACGCGCCTTGTCGTGCTGGCTGAGCACGATGACGGCCGCCGAGCCGATGAACGAGCCATGTGGCTGCAGGGTGTCGAAATCCAGCGGCACGTCGGCCAGGCTGGCGGGCAGGATGCCGCCGGACGCGCCGCCGGGCAGGTAGGCGTACAGCGTGTGACCCTCGGCCATGCCGCCACAATATTCATCGACCAATTCACGCAAGGTGATGCCCGCGGGCGCCAGCTTCACGCCCGGCTCGGCCACCCGCCCGCTCACACTGAACGAGCGCAGGCCCGTGCGGCCATGGCGCCCGACGCCGGCGAACCACTGCGGCCCCTTCTGCACGATGTCGCGCACCCAGTAGAGGGTCTCGAAGTTGTGCTCCAGCGTGGGCCGGCCGAACAGGCCGACCTGCGCGATGTAGGGCGGACGCATGCGCGGTTCGCCCCGCTTGCCTTCGATGCTCTCGATCATGGCGGATTCTTCGCCGCAGATGTAGGCGCCGGCGCCGCGCCGCAGTTCGATGTGCGGCAAGGGGCAGGGTGGGTCCTCGCGCAGCCGCGCGAGTTCGGCTTCGAGCGTGACGCGGCAGGCGTGGTACTCGTCGCGCAGGTAGATGTAGATCGCTTCGCAGCCCACCACCTGCGCGGCGATGAGCATGCCTTCCAGGAAGCGATGCGGGTCGCGCTCCAGGTAGTGCCGGTCCTTGAAGGTGCCGGGCTCGCCTTCATCGATGTTGACGGCCATGAGGCGCGGGGCGGGCTGCTCGCGCACGATCCGCCACTTGCGGCCCGCGGGGAACCCGGCGCCGCCGAGCCCGCGCAGGCCCGAGTCCTCCATGGCCTTGAGGATGGTTTCCGCATTCTCCTCGCCGTTCACCACCGCCGCCGCCAGGCCATAACCGCCATCGGCCCGGTAGCGCTCGTAGCCGATGTGGTCCTGCCCAGGCGTTGCGCGGCCTTGCTGCGGCAGCGGACGCTCATTCTCGTGCGCCACGGCATTGACGACGGCTTCGGCGGTCGCCGCAGGCACCGCGACCTGGCCCACCAGCACGGCCGGCGCCTGCTCGCAACGCCCGATGCAGGGCGCCGCGATCACGCGCACACCGCTGTTCAAGTAAGCCGGCAAACGGGCCCGCAAGTCGCGCGCGCCGGCCATTTCACACGACAGGCCATCGCACACGCGCACCGTGAGCGGCGCGCCCTCCTCGCCTTCGCGCAGAAACTCGAAGTGGTGGTAGAAGCTCGCGACCTCGAAGACCTCCGCCATCGGCACGTTCATCTCGCGGGCCAGGGCCACCAGATGCCGCTCGTGCAGGCCCCGGTACGCATCGTTGAGCACATGCAGGTGTTCGATCAGCAAGTCGCGCCGATGGCCGCTGGCGGGCGGCGGGCCGATCAGCGTGCGGACCTCGTCCAGGGCGGCCTGTTCGGGCTGGCGGCCCTTGAGCTTGCCGGCACGGCGCAAGCCCTGCCGCAGGTCGTCGGGCGTGCCCAGGGGCACAGTGTCCATGCGATTCATGCCGGCACTGTGGCCGCGCGCGGCGCGGCCGTCAAATCATATCGGTGTATCTGCGCATTCAGCCACTGAATCACTCGCCATCATTCACTCAGCGCGCCCGAATGCGAGGCGGCGTGGCGCAGCCACTGCGGCTCCTGCGCGAATGCCAGGGCAGCGGCCAGCACCCGCGAAGGCTCCGTCCTGGCCAGGGCAATGAACCCCACCGGCGTGCTGACCGTGGGCCGCACCAAAGGCAGGGCCTGTAACTCGCCCTGGCCGCGCACGGCGGCTACGAGCGATCCCGGCAGTACGCTGCAGACCTGGCCGGCGGCAACGCTCAACACCAGCGCCAGGATGGAGTTGGTTTCGATCACCGGCACGACCGGCACCCCGGCGCGGGCGAAGGCGGCGTCCACGATGCCGCGGTTGTGCATGTCGGGCGTGAGCAAGCACAGCGGCAGCCGTGCGGCGTCCTGCCAGGACATCGCGGGGCCGATGCCCAGCTGCCGTGTCGCCCGCGGCGCGCGGCGAACCAGGAAGTAATGCTCGCGGTATTGCGGCAGGGCCTGGAAGGTGCTGCGCGCGGTCTGCCGCTCGGTGAAACCCAGCCCGAGGTCCAGCGACAGCGCTTCCAGCCCGGTTTCGATGTCCTGCGAATTCATGGACGTTAGCACCGGCTTGATGCCGGGCTGGCTGGCTTGCAGCATGGCGACGAACCGCGCGGCCACAGGCACGGCGGTGGGCACCACGCCCAGTCGAAGCGTTCCGGCGGGCTGCCCGGCGCTGCTGTGCAGTTCCTGCTGCAGCAGTTCGTGCTCGCGCAGCATCCGCCGGGCCGTCGCCAGAACCCGCTCGCCCTCGGGCGTGAGGCCGGCGTAGGTGCGCGCGCGCTTGACGATGGGCGTTGCGAATTCTTTTTCCAGCGCCCGCAGCGCGTTGGACAACGCCGGCTGCGTGATGTGGCAGGCCTGGGCAGCACGTGCGAAATGGCGGTGCTCGCTGAGGGCAACCAGGTAGCGCAACGAGGCCAGCAGGTTCATGGGTGGATGTTGACAGTGTTGGAAGGCGCGGCCATCCTGGCCGAACCATGGACGAGCAAGGTTTCACCAATATACCGGTGCGGGCCCGCCCGGCGCCCAGCCATGGCACGGCGCGCATACCGAATGCCAGTCATGCAGCTTGATGCATACCGCTCTCGCCAGCTGGCACGAGGACGTGCAGAGCTAGAACCAGCTGAATACGCTCGCCTAGGGTTATCCCTGAAATCAGAAAAAAGCGATTGACATGCACTTTAATGCATCTCATAGTTATATCCCATAAGCAATTCAGCGAGACGACGCCATGCAACCCGCCCTCTTCAACGACCCCACAGCACTGGCCCCGCGCCAGGCACGCCGCACGGACCGCCCCGACGGCAGCTTCGTGTTGAGCCACCCCGAGCCCCTGCGGCCGCATGCCCGCTGCATCGGCGAATGGCTGGAGCATTGGGCCGAAAAAACACCCGACGCGCTGTTCCTGGCCGAGCGCGACAGCAGCGGCGGCTGGCGCAAGCTCAGCTATCGCCAGGTTCGCGAGACCGTCGGCCGCATCGCGCAGTCGCTGCTGGACCTGGACCTTGCGCCCGGCAAACCCGTGGTCACCCTCTCCGACAACTCGGTGGACGCCGCCTTGCTCTCGCTTGCCGCGATGCATGTGGGCCGGCCTTCGTGCACTGTGTCCAGCGCGTACTGCCGCCTGACCAAAGACTACGGAAAGATCGCGAGCATCCTGGACAAGCTGGACCCGGCCCTGGTGTACGCCGGCGACGCCGCGGTGTATGGGCCCGCCGTCGCCGCGTGGCAAGGCGATGCCGTTATCGTATTCGGCCAGGGCGCCGCGCAGCATCCCGCAGCCCGCCCGTTCACCGCCTTGACCGAGGCCAGCGAAACGCCGGCGGTGATGAAGGCCTTTGCGCAGGTCACACCCGACCACCACGCCAAGTACCTGCTCACCAGCGGCTCCACCGGTGTGCCCAAAGTGGTGATCAACACGCACCGCATGCTCTGCGCCAACCAGCAGATGATCGCGCAGGTCTGGCCCTTCCTGGAGCGCGAGCCGCTGGTGCTGCTGGACTGGCTGCCCTGGAGCCACACCTTCGGCGCCAACCACAACTTCAACATGGTGCTGGCCCACGGCGGCAGCCTGCACGTGGACGAGGGACGCCCTGCGCCCGGCCTGATCGACAAGACGGTGCGCAATCTGCGCGACGTGAAGCCCAACTTCTACTTCAACGTGCCGCGCGGCTTCGACATGCTGCTGCCTTACCTGGAACAGGACGAGGGCTTCGCACGCGATTTCTTCGAGCGCCTCGAAGGCGTGTTCTATGCCGGCGCCGCCTTGCCGCAAAGCCTGTGGCAGCGGCTGGAAACCGTGGCGCGCCGGGTGCGCGAGCGCCCCGTCTGGTTCACCTCGGCCTGGGGCTCGACCGAGACTGCGCCGGCCGCCACCGAGGTGCACTGGCACATCGAGCGCGCGGGCTGCATCGGCGCACCCTTGCCGGGGGTCGAGCTGAAGTTCGTGCCCAACGGCGGCAAGCTGGAGATGCGCGTGCGCGGCGTCAGCATCTTCCCGGGCTACCGCAACGAGCCGGAACTCACAGCCAAGGCCTTCGACGACGAAGGCTTCTACCTGATCGGCGATGCGGGCAAGCTGGTGGACGAGTCGGATCCGTCACAGGGTGTGGCCTTCGACGGCCGGGTGGCCGAGGACTTCAAGCTCGGCTCCGGTACCTGGGTGAACGTGGGAACACTGCGGCTGAACGTGGTCACCGCCATGGCGCCCCATGTCGCCGATGTGGTGGTCACCGGGCACGACCGGGAGGAAATCGGCCTGCTGGTCTTCCCCACACCGCAGGCCAAGGCCCTGCCGGAGGGGCAACTGACCGAGCATGTGCGCAACGCCCTTCGCGCGCTGCGCGCCCAGGGGCTGGGTTCGTCCCAGACGCCGGCGCGCGCCATCCTGCAGGACGAGCCGCCCAACGCCGACGCGGGCGAAATCACCGACAAGGGCTACGTCAACCAGCGCGCAGTGCTGAACCGGCGCGCCGCCGACGTCGAAGCCTTGTATGCCACGGCGCATCCCCGCGTCATCTATCCCTGAGCCTGGATGCCGTTGGAGGGCGGCTGAAGGCGGCTGAAGGCGGCTGAAGGCGGCTGAAGGCGGCTGAAGGCCGGCAGCGTATGGGCTGTCATCCCGGGCTCGACCCGGGATCCATGCTGGCACGCGAACAACCTGGATTGCGGATCAAGTCCGCAATGACAGCCGATGCTCAGGTGTCCTTCGAAATCTTGATCGACGG
>DATILF010000321.1:0-2841 GCA_035476755.1 Ramlibacter sp. | reverse complement strand
TGGCCAACATCAACGCCGGCCTGCTGTTCCTGATGGCGATCACCTCGATGGAGGTCTACGGCGTCATCATCGCCGGCTGGGCGTCCAACTCCAAGTACGCCTTCCTGGGCGCGCTGCGCGCTTCGGCGCAGATGGTCAGCTATGAGATCGCCATGGGCTTCTGCCTGGTGGTGGTGCTGATGGTGTCGGGCAGCCTGAACATGACCGACATCGTGATGAGCCAGGCCAAGGGCACCGGCACGTCGATGGGGCTCAACTTCCTGTCGTGGCACTGGCTTCCGCTGTTGCCGATCTTCGTCGTCTATTTTGTCTCCGGCCTGGCCGAGACCAACCGCCATCCGTTCGACGTGGTGGAAGGCGAGTCGGAAATCGTCGCGGGCCACATGATCGAGTACTCGGGCATGAGCTTCGCCATGTTCTTCCTGGCCGAGTACGCCAACATGTGGTTGGTCGCGATCTTGGCCGTCCTCATGTTCCTGGGCGGCTGGCTGCCCCCGTTCGAGTTCCTGTCGTTCATCCCCGGCTGGATCTGGCTGGGCATCAAGACCTTCATGGTCGTCACCATGTTCCTGTGGGTGCGCTCCACCTTCCCGCGCTACCGCTATGACCAGATCATGCGCCTGGGCTGGAAGATCTTCATCCCGGTCACGCTGGTGTGGCTGGTGTTGATCGCCGCCATCATGCAAACCCCCTACAACCCCTGGAAATGACCATGGCAGCTGTAGCCGCATCCAATTTCTCGCTCAAGGACTTCCTGGGCAGCTTCATGCTGTTCGAGTTGTTCAAGGGCCTGGCCATCACCGGCAAGTACGCGTTCAGCCGCAAGATCACCGTGCAGTTCCCGGAAGAAAAGACGCCGCTGTCGCCGCGCTTTCGCGGCCTGCACGCGCTGCGCCGCTACGAGAACGGCGAAGAGCGCTGCATCGCCTGCAAGCTGTGCGAGGCCGTGTGCCCCGCGCTCGCCATCACGATCGAATCCGACCAGCGCGCCGACGGCACGCGTCGCACCACGCGCTACGACATCGACCTGACGAAGTGCATCTTCTGCGGCTTCTGCGAGGAAAGCTGCCCGGTGGACTCCATCGTCGAGACGCATATCCTGGAATACCACGGCGAAAAGCGGGGCGACCTGTACTTCACCAAGGACATGCTGTTGGCGGTCGGCGATCGCTACGAAGCCGAGATCGCGGCCAACAAGGCGGCCGACGCCAAGTACCGCTGAACCGCGCCCAAAGACGGAACCACAAGAACAATCATGGACATCAGAACCGGCTTTTTCTACCTGTTCTCCGCGGTGCTGCTGTTCGCGGCCTTTCGCGTCGTCACCGCGCGCAACCCGGTGTACGCGGCGCTCTACCTGGTGCTCGCTTTCTTCCAGGCAGCCGCCGTCTGGCTGCTGCTGAAAGCCGAGTTCCTGGCCATCTCCCTGGTGCTGGTCTACGTCGGCGCGGTGATGGTGCTGTTCCTCTTTGTCGTGATGATGCTGGACATCAACGTCGACAGCCTGCGTGCCGGTTTCTGGAAGCATTTCCCGCTGGCGGCCAGTGTCGGGGCGCTGATCGCCCTCGAAATGGCGGCGGTGGTGATGGGCGGCTTTGACATGGGCGGGGAGCCTCGCGCGGCGCCGGCCGCGGCCCAGGCGGCCGCGCAGTTCTCCAACACCAAGGAACTGGGCAAGCTGCTGTACACCCAGTACCTGTATCCACTGGAGATCGCGGCCGTGATCCTGCTGGTGGCCATCGTCGCCGCCATCGCCCTGACGCTGCGCCAGCGCAAGGACAGCCGGCACATGGACCCGGCCGACCAGGTGCGGGTGCGGGCGCGCGACCGTCTGCAGATCGTCAAGGTGCCGCCGACCGTGGCCGCCCCGCAGCCCCAACCGGTGCCCGCCGCCGCGGAGGCCAAAGCATGATCCGCGCGGCCACTCCGACCACGAATACCGCAGCCCGCAGGGCGGAGGTTTACTGATGACGCTCACCCTCGGACATTTTCTCTCGCTGGGCGCGATGCTGTTCGCGCTGTCGGTGATCGGCATCTTCCTGAACCGCCGCAACCTCATCGTCCTTTTGATGGCGATCGAGCTGATGCTGCTGGCCGTGAACATGAACTTCGTGGCGTTCAGCTACTACCTGAACGACATGCATGGTCAGGTGTTCGTGTTCTTCATCCTCACCGTGGCGGCCGCGGAATCGGCCATCGGCCTGGCCATCCTGGTGCTGCTGTTCCGCAACAAGTCGAACATCAACGTCGACGAACTGAATGCGCTCAAGGGCTAAACGGAACAACAATGAGCCAGACCCTCAACGCCTCCACCCTGCTCGCAGTCCCGCTCGCGCCGCTCGCCGGTGCCCTGCTGGCCGGCATTCTCGGCACCAGCTTCGGCGGCAACCGGATCGGCCGGCGCGTCACGCACTCCCTCACCATCCTGGGCGTGTTCATCGCGTTCGTGATTTCCGCGATGACGCTCAGGAGCGTGGCCCTCGACGGCGCGCGCTTCAACCAGACCCTCTACGAGTGGATGGTGGTCGGCGGGCTGAAGATGGAAATCGGCTTCATGGTCGATGGCCTCACCGCCATGATGATGTGCGTCGTGACCTTCGTGTCCCTGATGGTGCACATCTACACCATTGGCTACATGGAAGAAGACGACGGCTACAACCGCTTCTTCGCCTACATCTCGCTGTTCACGTTCTCCATGCTCATGCTCGTCATGAGCAACAACTTCCTGCAGCTGTTCTTCGGCTGGGAAGCGGTGGGCCTGGTGTCCTACCTGCTGATCGGCTTCTGGTTCAACAAGCCCACGGCCATCTTCGCCAACATGAAGGCCTTCCTGGTGAATCG
>DATILF010000320.1:0-7542 GCA_035476755.1 Ramlibacter sp. | reverse complement strand
GCCGCGAGCGTGGCCGTGGTGTAGATGCCCGCGCCGAAGAAGGCCGCGTGGCCGAAGCTCCAGTAGCCGGCGTAGCCGCTCAGGATGCCCCAGCTGGTGGCCAGCGCGATCCAGAAGAAGATGACGTACAGGTACGACAGGTAGAAGTCCGGTGCGCCCAGGTAGGGCAGGGCCACCAGTCCAAGGCCGACGGCAAGCGCCGGCCAGCGCAGGTTCAGAGGCAGGTTCAGAGCCATTTGGGCTTCCACAGCAGCAAGGCGATGAGGATGGAAAAGGCCACCAGGGGAGCCCATGCGGGATTGACCACCGCCATGGTGATGGCCTCGGAGACGCCGATCAGCACGCCCGCGGCCAATGCACCGATGGGATTGGCCAGGCCGCCGATGATGACCACGGCAAAGACCACGCCGATCCAGGCTTCGATCTGCGAGGGCGCCAACGTGGAGGTGAGCGCGATGAAGATGCCGGCCACGCCGGCCAGGGCGGAGCACATCCCGGCCAGCTGGTAGGACAGCCGCACCGAGTTGACGCCGAAGGCCGCGGCGATGGGGCCGTCGTGCGCGGCGGCGCGCAGCGCCCGCCCCAGCATGGTCTTGTGCAGCGCGGCCCAGACCGACACGGCCAGGATGGCGGCGCACACGAAGGCCATCAGCTCCAGCTTGGGCACGAACACCGGGCCGATGCGCAGCGATTCGAGCGCATAGGGCGTTTCGAACTTCCGGTAGTCCGCCGACCAGATCCACTGGATCACGGATTCGATCAGCACGGTGATGCCGAAGGTCACCAGCATGGAAGCGAATTCACTCACCTTGAAGCGCACGAACAGCGCATGCAGCGCGACGCCGACCAGGTAGAACACCGGCACGATGGCGAACACGGCCAGCCAGGGCGCAATGCCCCACTGCGTGCCCAGGTGGTAGGTGAGGTAGGCGCTGAGGAAGGCCAGCGCGAAATGGCTCAGGTTGACCAATCGCAGCAGGCCCCAGCTGAGGCTGAGGCCCAGGGCCAGCAGGCCGTAGATGCCACCGAGCAGCATGCCGCCGATGGCCGTTTGTGCAAGCAGGCTGAAGCTCACCGCGAGCCCCTCGCGTGGCAGCCCGGACCTGCCGGGGGTGGGAGGGGCCGCGCCCGGTGGGGCGGGGCGACGGGGGAAAGAGGCATTGCGGTCTCCAGTGCTATCGTTTGCGCAATTCTCAGATCAAAGTGCATGACTGTCAACCCCTCTTGAAGTGGCCTTGCTAATGAAAATTCAAGATTGACAGCGTGGGGGCGTTCAAGCTAACGTTAGCGTCAAATTGACCGATGGAGCTGCTTTGATGAACAACCCCACCCACATCGCGCGCTATGCGCTGCGCGACCGCATCCACTACGGCATCGTCGAAGGCGACCGGCTGCGCCGCCTGGCGGCATCGCCCTTCGAAGGCCTCGCCGAGACCGGCGACACCGACCCGCTGGCGCAGGCAACGCTGCTCGCGCCCGTCGAGCGCCCGCGCATCTTCGGCGCGGCCTACAACTACCGGGAGCACACGCGCGAGAGCGGCAAGAAGGAGCCCGAAGCGCCCGTCATCTTCATGAAGCCGAGCACCGCGGCCGTGGGGCCCGGCGACCCCATCGTGTACCCGCACGACGGCGAGATCGTCCATTACGAAGGTGAGCTCTGCGCCGTGATCGGCCGGACCGCGCGCTACGTGAAGGAAGAGGATGCGCTGGACTGCGTGCTGGGCTACACCTGCGGCAACGACATCAGCGACCGGGTGGTGCAGCGCCGCGAATCCGCTTTCGGGTGCCTGCTGGCCGGCAAGGGCTACGACAGCTTCGCGCCGATCGGCCCGCTGATCGCCACCGGCCTGGACCCGGCGCGCCAGAGGATCATCACGCGCGTCAACGGCGTGGTGCGGCAGGACGGAAACACGGCGGATCTCGTCTTCTCCGTGCCCTTCCTGATCGCCTACCTGAGCCGCTTCATGACGCTGCTGCCGGGCGACGTGATCATGACCGGCACGCCGGCCGGCGTCGGGCCGCTGCAGGTGGGCGACACGGTCGAAGTGGAAATTCCCGGCATCGGCCTGCTCAGGAACGACGTGATCGCCGAGGCGTGGCCCGCGCGCTGACGCAGCGGGCCCGTGGGTCATGCGCCGCCCACTCGTTCGTCGATGGCCTGGCGCAGATCGAGCGCCACATCGACGATCATGTCCTCCTGACCCCCCACCATGCGGCGGCGGCCAAGCTCCACCAGGATGTCCACCGTCTTGAGCCGGTACTTCGCCGCCGCGGCTTCGGCATGCCGCAGGAAGCTGGAGTACACGCCGGCATAGCCCAGCGCCAGCGTTTCGCGGTCCACGCGGACCGGGCGGTCCTGCAGCGGCCGCACCAGGTCGTCGGCGGCGTCCATCAGCCGGTGAAGGTCGGTGCCGTGGTTCCACCCCAGGCGGGCGGCGGCGGCGATGAACACCTCCAGCGGGGCATTGCCGGCCCCCGCCCCCATGCCGGCCAGGCTGGCATCGACGCGGTTGCAGCCCTCCTCCACGGCCACGATGGAGTTCGCCACGCCGAGGCTCAAGTTGTGGTGGGCGTGGATGCCGGTTTCGGTGGCTGGATCCAGCACTTGCTTGAATGCGCGGAACCGCTCGCGCACTTCGTTCATGCTCAACGCGCCGCCGGAGTCCACCACATACACGCAGGTCGCGCCATAGCTCTCCATCAGCTTCGCCTGCTGCGCGAGCTTCGCGGGTGGGGTCATGTGGCTCATCATCAGGAAGCCCACGGCCTCCATGCCCAGTTCGCGTGCGTAGGCGATGTGCTGCTTCGAGACGTCCGCCTCCGTACAGTGCGTGGCCACGCGCACGATGCGGGCGCCCGCGTCGAAGGCGGCACGCAGGTCGTGCGTGGCGCCGATGCCCGGCAGCAGGAGCGTGGCGACCCGGGCCTGGCGCACGGTGTCAGCGACGGCCGCGATCCATTCGACATCGGTATGCGCGCCGAAGCCGTAGTTGAAGCTGGAGCCTTCCAGGCCGTCGCCGTGCGCCACCTCGATGCTGTCAACGCCGGCCGCATCGAGGGCCGCGGCGATCGCCTTGACGCTGGCGATGCTGTATTGGTGGCGCACCGCATGGCTGCCGTCCCGCAGCGTCACGTCGGAGATGTAGAGTTTGTTGTTCAAGAGCTTGTCGTTCAAGGGCTGGGTGTTCATGAGAGTCTCGCTTCGCCCTGCAGGCCGCGCGCGGTGCCGGTGGCCAGGCGGCGGCGCGCCATCCTGTCGCCGCAGGCCAGCGCGGCGGAGGTCATGATGTCCAGATTGCCGGCGTACGAAGGCAGGTAGTGCGCCGCGCCTTCGACCTCCAGGAACACCGACGTCTTCAACCCATGCCGCGGCCCGAGCTTGGGCACGTTCAGGGGGTGGTCAGCGGGAATCTCTTCGAACTGGACACGCTGCTTGAGCCGGTAGCCGGGCACGTAGGCCTGCACCCTGGCGACCATCCGCGCGATGCTTTCCTCGATCTCGGCCGGGTCCGCCGCCGCGGAGAGAACGAACACCGTGTCGCGCATGATCAGGGGCGGCTCGGCCGGGTTCAACACGATGATGGCCTTGCCCCGGTCAGCGCCGCCCAGCGTCTCGATGGCCGCCCGCGTGGTTTCGGTGAATTCATCGATGTTCGCGCGCGTGCCCGGCCCGGCCGACCGGCTGGAGATGGACGCGACGATTTCCGCGTAATGGACCTTGGCCACGCGCGAGACCGCCGCCACGATCGGGATGGTCGCCTGGCCGCCGCAGGTCACCATGTTCATGTTCGGCGAGTCCTCGTCCTCCAGGTTGATGGCCGGGATCACGTAGGGCCCCAGGGCCGCCGGCGTGAGGTCGATGAGCTGCACGCCGTGCGGGCGCAGCAGCTCGTCATGGCGCCGATGCGCGCCGGCGGAGGTCGCGTCGAACACGACGTCGATCTGCGCGAACACGTCCATGCCCAGCAGGCCTTCCACGCCGTTGGCCGTGGTGGGAATGCCCAGCCGCTGCGCACGCGCCAGCCCGTCCGAGCCGGGGTCCACGCCCACCATCGCGCCCATTTCAAGATGCTTCGCCTGCCGCATCACCTTGATCATCAGGTCGGTGCCGATGTTGCCCGGGCCGATGATCGCGGCCTTCAATTTGTTGCTCACTTTGTTCTCCTCGCGTGCCGAATGCTCATGCCACCCGGAAGGCCGCCTGGCCTAGGCCCTCGATCTCGATACTCACGGCGTTGCCGGGCTTGATCCACTCGGCGGCGGTGGCGCCTCCCGCCATGACGACCGCCCCCGCCTGAAGCGGCTCGCCGGCCGCAGCCGACAGGCGCGCGGCGGCAACGAGGGAGCGCAGCGGATGGCCGAGGATGGCTGCCGTGGATCCGACCTGCACCACGCGGCCATCGATCGCCAACGTGAGGCCGAGGTTGCTGAAGTCCCGTTTGGGATCGCACCAGGGGCCGATCACGTAGCCGCTGGACGAGGCGTTGTCGGCAATCACATCGGTCAACGTGAACTTGAAATCGAGGTACCGCGAATCGATGATCTCGAGCGCCGGCGCGATGGCTTCCACGCAGGCCAGCGCTTGCGGCGCGGTGGCGTCGGGCGGAATCGGCCGGTTCAGGATGAAAGCCAGCTCGGGCTCGACGCGCGGATGGACGTAGCCGGCGAAGGCAGTGCACCCGCCCTCCTCGACCTGCATGTCCTGGGTCAGTCGCCCCCAGATCACGTCGGACAGGCCCATCTGCAGCATCTTGCTTCGGCTGGTGAAGCCCATCTTGACGCCGGTCCGGGCGTGGCCGCGGGCCACCCGGTGGCCGATGACCGCCTGCTGGATCCGGTACGCGTCGTCCAGCGTGAGCCGGCTGTCCGGATCGATCTGCGCGATGGCGCGCGCTTCGCGGGCCGCGGCGTCCAGCCGTGCCGCCGATTCTTCAATGTGCATCATGCCGTTGCCCCCGTCGCCTTGGACTCGAAAACCGCGCGAACACTGCCCAGCCCATTGATGCGGGCATCGAACACATCGCCCGGGTTGACCGGCACCATCGGCCCCAGCGCGCCCGACAGCACCAGATCGCCGGCGCGAAGCGGCTGGCCGACGCGCGCCATGGTGCGCGCCAGCCAGACCAGCGCATTGAGCGGATGGGCCAGGCAGGCCGCGCCCGCGCCCACCGACACCGGTTCGCCCTGGCGCGTCATCACCATGCCGCACAGCCGCAGGTCGATCTCCCGGAGCAGCCGGGGCGTTCCTCCCAGCACGAAGCAACCCGAAGAGGCGTTGTCCGCGACGGTGTCGACAAAGCGGATGTTCCAGTTGGCGATGCGGCTGCCCACGATCTCGATGGCCGGCAGGAGATGGTCCACCGACTTCAGGACATCCACATGGCCTGGATAGGCCATGTCGAGATCGCGGCCGAGGACGAACGCGACCTCCGCTTCCACCTTGGCCTGGTGCAGCTTCGCCAGGGGAACGGGCTCGCCGTCGCCGTAGCTCATGTCATCGAAGAGCATGCCGAAGTCCGGCTGGTCGACACCGAGCTGCTCCTGCACGACGCGCGCCGTCAGGCCGATCTTGCAGCCGACGACACGGCGTCCCGCGGCCACCTTGCGCTCGGCGTTGATCCGCTGGATGGCATAGGCATCGTCCGCGTCCAGGCCGGCGTAGGTTTCGCGCAGGGGCGGGATGAAGCAGCCGGTGCCGGCTGCGCGCCAGAGGGCATCCGCGGCTTCGGCCAATGTGGCGGGATGAGTGGACATGACTTCTCCTTCACGCCCGCGCCGCGGGCATGTGTCGACTGGAAGGGGCTGGGGTCGCGGCGCAGGATGCGCCGCGGGGGGTCAGAGAGACCGGTCGTTCAGACCGACCTTGGCGTAGATTTCGTTGACGTGCTTCTTCACGCTTTCCGGCGTGGTGTCGTTGGCGGGCATGTGGGCCCAGCCCACCTTGGCCCGGGCGTAGCGGCCGATCTCCTCGTCCTGGTCGCCGGTGGCGCCGCTGATGCCATACGCGCCCACCATCTCATCGCCCTTGAAGACGGGAGCGCCGCCCCCGGAGGCCGTCACCTGGCCGTTCGTGAGCACGGAGGCGTTCACCAGCATCTGCGGATTGCGCTCCTTGAACCACTGCTGGATCACCAGCCCATCGGTGAAGCGCGGGCTCATCGAGCGAAACGCCGCCACGGTGAAGGCCTTGGCGCGCGCCGTGTCGGGCGTGATGAATCCCGCGTCGTCCATGCGCTCCAGCGCGATCAGGTGGCCTTCGGGCCCGACGATCGCGACGGAGATCGGCACGCCCATTTCGGCCGCCTTCTCGGTCACCACCTTGATGAACTCGCGGCATTCGGTGGCAAGCAGTTTGGTCATGTTGTGCAATCTTTCTGGTTTGATCTGATCATTCATTCGGGCTTGATGCCGGCCGCCTGGATCAGGCGGGACCAGCGCGCCGCTTCCCCTTGCAGGAAGCGCGACAGCTCCTCGCCGGCGGTCTTGGCCGGCTCGATGCCTTGCGCGCGGTAGAGCGCCTGGATCTCGGCCGAGTCGAGCGCCGCGTGCGCCGCGATGCGCAGCTTGCCGATCACCGGCTCCGGTGTTCCCGCCGGCGCGACCAGGCCCATCCAGACCGAGGTATTGAAGCCCTTGAGCCCCAGCTCGTCGAGCGTCGGGAGCTCGGGCGCGATGGCGATGCGATGGTTGGTCGTGACCGCCAGCGCCTTCAGCTTCCCGGCACGCACGTGCGGCAGGACCGTGGAGGCCGGAGAAAACATCAACTGGACCTGGCCGCCCAGCAGGTCGGTCACGGCAGGGGTGCTGCCCCGGTAAGGCACATGCACGATCTTCACACCGGTCATGTGGGCGAACTGCTCGCCGGACAGATGCGGCGAGGTGCCGACACCGGACGAGGCGTAGCTGAGCCCCCCCGGCCTGGACTTCGCCAGCGCCAGCAGCTCGGCGAGTGTGGACACTTTCAGCGACGGGTGAACCACCAGCACGTTGGGCACGTTGCCGATCAACGTGATCGGCGCGAAGTCCTTCACCGCATCGACCGCGGTGGAATTCGGGAAAGCGAAGTTGATGGAATTGGCGACCGTGATGGCAAAGAGGTTGTAGCCATCCGGCTGCGCCATGGCGACGGCCCGCGCCGCGATGTTGCTGCCGGCGCCAGGCCGGTTCTCCACCACCACGGGCTGGCCCAGGCGGCGCGCCATCTGTTCGCCCACTGCGCGCACCGCGGCGTCGGTCGCCGTGCCGGGCGGAAAACCGACCAGCACTTTCACCGGGCTGGCCGGGTAGGCGGATTGCGCCAGTACGGCAGCGGGCAGCATGGCCCCCAGCAAGATCGGCAGGCAGGCCAGCCATTCACGTCGGTTCATGTCTCTCTCCTTTTTGAGCGATAGGCCCTCGGGTCGGGCCACGCGTTGATGCAGCGTATTAAAAGGGTTCGAGCGGTATCATTCAAACGAAACTTTTCAATCAACTGATTGCCTCCGCTCATGAATGTGACGCTTCGCCAGCTGCGGGCCTTTGTCCTGGTGGCCCGGCTCGGCA
>DATILF010000319.1:0-13396 GCA_035476755.1 Ramlibacter sp. | reverse complement strand
GGCCCACGCCTCGCGCCTCTTCGGCGCCTTCCAGCGCCTCCACACGCCCATGGAGTTCGAGGGCACCGGCATCGGGCTGGCGCTGGTGAAAAAAATTGTGCACGGCCACGGCGGACGCATCTGGGCCCAGGCGCGGCCGGGTGAGGGCGCCACCTTCTACTTCACGCTGGCTAGCGCAAGCTAAAGAGCTCTGAGAGCGCTTCGCGGTACCGTCCCAGCCCCACGGCCATGGTGCTGTGGTGGGAGCCGCCTTCGACCAGCAGGAAGCGCTTCTTGCCCTGCGCCGCGTCGTAGAGTTTTCGGCCCAGCTCACTATGGATGAGCTTGTCGCGGTCTCCGTGCACCACCAGCAGGGGCGAGCCCACCTTG
Organism: Ramlibacter sp.; assembly: GCA_035476755.1. Classification (GTDB taxonomy): domain Bacteria; phylum Pseudomonadota; class Gammaproteobacteria; order Burkholderiales; family Burkholderiaceae_C; genus Ramlibacter. The sequence continues at coordinate 13,027 of DATILF010000319.1, read as the reverse complement.
GCCACCTTGTGCACGGCTTCGAAGCGCTGCGTGATCAGCGGGCCGATCGGCAGCCAGCCCCATTTCATGCTGCTGGCGACGTCGGGGATCGAGGTGAACGTGCCCTCCACGATCGTGCCTTTTTCGTCCTGGACGTTCGCGGCGAGGTCGATGGCGATGGCGCCGCCGAGCGAGTGGCCGAAGATGTAACGTGGCCGGTTCGGGTACTTCGCGGCCAGCCAGTCCCAGGCCGCCCGGGCGTCCTCGTACGCCATGTCTTCCGATGGCAGGCCGGGCGAGCTCTTGCCGAAGCCGCGGTAGTCGATCGCCAGCACCGAGAAGCCCAGTTCGTGCATGCGGCGGATACGCGGCGAGGAGCCCTGCACGTTCCAGCGGGCGCCGTGCAGGTACAGCAGGATGGGCCCGTCGTCCGGCCGGTGGTCCGCCGCCTGCCACAGGCCGTGCAGCTTCGCGGCTTCGCCGGTGACCCTGGAGCCGAATTCGACCCAGACATCGTCCATGTCGTCGGCCAGTGACGCCGAGCCGCCCCAGCTGCGGTCGCCGGGCTGGAAGATCCAGGCGCGCTGCTTTTCGTCGAGTGTGCTGCATCCCACGCTGAGCGCGATGGCAAGGGTGGCGGCGGCCGCGGAAAGGACAGTCCAGCGTTTCATGGCTCAGGACTGAGTGCCTGGGCCGTGGAAAGTTCACGCGGGGTCAGCGACCGCGCAGGAAAAGGGCGTCCAGTTCACGCACGGTGAGTTGCCGCCAGGTGGGCCGGCCGTGGTTGCACTGGTCGGAGCGCTCGGTCGCCTCCATCTGGCGCAGCAAGGCGTTCATCTCGTCCAGCGTCAGCTTGCGGTTGGCGCGCACGGCGCCGTGGCACGCCATGGTGCCCAGCAACTCGTTCTGGGCCCGCTGCACCACGGTGCTGGCATCGTGCTGCGCCAGCTCGGCCAGCACGCTGCGAGCGAGTTCCACCGCGTCCCCTTGGGCCAGGCTGGTCGGGACGGCCCGCACCGCCAGGGTCTTGGGCGAGAAGGCGGTGATCTCCATGCCCAGGGCCTGCAGCGTGTCCGCGCAGGATTCGGCGGTGGCGATTTCCTGCGGCGTGGCCGGGAAGGTGGCCGGAATCAGCAGGGGCTGGCTGGCCAGGCGCGACTCGCCGGCCGCGGCCTGGCTGGCCTCCAGCTGCTGTTTCAGGCGTTCATAGACGATGCGTTCGTGGGCGGCGTGCATGTCCACGATCACCAGGCCCTGCCGGTTCTCCGCGAGGACGTAGATGCCTTGCAGCTGCGCGATGGCGCGGCCCAGCGGCCACTCGCCCTCGGGGAGGGTCTCGGCCATCGCGGCAACCGGCTGCGTATCCTTGGCGGGCGTCTCGGCGAACGTCTCTGGGGGCATCCCGGCAGGGACGGTGCGCATGGCGCCGGGCTGCCACAGGGCGCCCAGGTCGGCCACGCGGTGCCCGGCGGGCGCGCTGAAGTCCATCGCGGGCTGGGCCCAGGCCAGGCTGGCCAGGGCGCGCGTTTCGGGGGCGGGCGAGGGCAGGGCTGTCAGGGCCTGCGCCACGCTGCCGGCGCGGGGGGCCGCCAGTGCGCTTTCGACCGCACGCCGGACCGCCTGGTGCACTTCGCGGCTGTCGCGAAAGCGCACCTCGATCTTGGTCGGGTGCACGTTGACGTCCACCCGCGTGGGATCGATCTCCACGTAGAGCGCGTACACCGGCTGGCGCTGGCCGTGCAGCACATCCTCGTAGGCGCTGCGGGCGGCGTGGGTGAGCACCTTGTCGCGGACATAGCGGCCGTTGACGTAGGCGAACTGGTGGTCGGCGCGCGAGCGGGCGGCATCGGGGATGGCGGCGCGCCCGGTGATGCGGATCGGCCCGGCGCTGTACGAGACGGCCACGCTCTGTTCCAGCAGCTCGCTGCCCAGTACATCGGCCAGGCGCTGATCGCGCGTGGCCACTCGCCACTGCTCGGCCAGCTTGCCTTCGTGCCAGATGGCGAAACCGACGTCGGGCCGGGCCAGCGCGTGGCGGCGCACGGCTTCGATGCAGTGGGCGAGTTCGGTGGCGTCGGTCTTGAGAAACTTGCGGCGGGCGGGTGTGCTGAAGAAGATCTCCTTCACTTCCACCGTGGTGCCGGTGGCGCGCGCGGCGGGCCGCAATTCGCCACTGCGCGCGTCCAGCATGAAGGCGGTGGGCTGGGAGGCCGTGCGCGACAACAGGCTCAATTCCGAGACGGACCCGATGGCCGCGAGCGCTTCGCCCCGAAACCCCATCGTACCCACCGACTCCAGGTCGGAGAGCGACGCGATCTTGCTGGTGGCGTGCCGCCGCAACGCGAGCGGCAGTTCTTCGCGCGCGATGCCGATGCCATCGTCTTCCACCGAAATCAGGCGCACGCCCCCGGCCAGCAGCCGCACGGTGACTTGGGAAGCGCCCGCGTCCAGGGCGTTGTCCACCAGCTCGCGGACCACCGAGGCGGGCCGCTCCACCACCTCGCCGGCGGCAATCTGGCTGATGAGTTCATCCGGAAGTTCGCGGATCGGCCGGCGTGGTGCGGGGGAGAGGACTGCGTTCACGGGGTCATTGTAGGGATGCCGCGCTGTCCAGGCCCCGCGCCTGCCGGCGCACAGGGATAATCCCCCGCCATGGAACTGATCGGCTTTCTCATCGACTTCATCCTGCACGTCGATAAACACCTCGAAACATTCGTCCTCAATTACGGCGCCTGGGTCTATGCACTGCTGTTCCTGATCATCTTCGTGGAAACCGGCGTCGTGGTCATGCCCTTCCTGCCGGGCGATTCACTGCTGTTCGTGGTGGGGGCGATGTGCGGTGTGGGGCTCATGAGCTACCCGCTGGCGGTGGGGTTGCTGTTCGCCGCCGCCGTGCTGGGCAACCAGAGCAACTACACCGTCGGCCGCTATTTCGGGCCCAAGGTGTTCCAGTGGGAAGACTCGCGCTATTTCAACAAGCGTGCCTTCGACCAGGCCCATGCTTTTTACGAGAAGTACGGCGGCATCACCATCGTGGCCGCGCGCTTCATGCCGTTCCTGCGCACCTTCGCGCCCTTCGTGGCCGGTGTGGCGCAGATGACGCGCAGCAAATTCAGCTTCTACGACGTGGCCGGCGGCGCCCTGTGGGTGGGGGGCATCATCACCGCCGGCTATTTCTTCGGCAGCGTCCCCTGGGTCAAGGCCAACCTGGACAAGATCATCTGGGCGATGATCCTCATTCCCGGCGTGGTGGTGCTGTGGGGTGCCTGGAAGGCGCGGCGCAAGGCCGCCCTGGCGGCCCGCACCGGGCAGGTCTGACGGCGGCGGCTTCCAGGTGGCTTCCGGGCCGCCCCTTTTGCTAGGCCGCCTTGAGGAACACGTCGCGGTCCGGCGCGAAGTTCGCATGCAGCGGCAGCAGGGCGCCGCCCAACGCGCGCGCATCCGAACCGATGCTGCCCGGGTGCAGCGCCGGCCGCCAGAGGCCTTCCCAGTTGTAGGTGTCCAGCGCCGCGGCGGTTTGTTCCAGCAGCAAGCGCAGGGCCGCGGGTGCCAGTGAGCCGTCGATGACCACGGCTTCGACGTCCACGAAAGCGGTGCCGGAGACGATGCACAGCGCCAGCGCCTCGGCGGCCGAGCGGATCCACGGGCGGGTGTGCGGCGCGAACGGCTCTTCCAGGGACCGCTCGTCGTAGGCCGCGGAGGCGTCCAGGCCGTGCCGCTGGAATTCCTGCTCCAGTTCCCATAGCGACGCGTGGCGCACCAGCTGGTCGGGCACCTGGGCCGGCTGGGCGAGCGAGACGGGCAGCGAGGCCACGGCGCCCGCATTGCCATGCACGCCCAGGTGCGGATGGGAATGCAGCACCAGGCTGCCGCCCACGAACGTGTCCACGAACAGGTACAGGTAGCTCTTGATGTCGCGCCCGCGCCCCAGCAGCAGTTCGGCAATGCAGGCCGCGGCTGTGTCGCGCGCAAAGCTCACCGGCACGTCGATCATCGCTTGCACCTGGGCGGCCAGGTCGATGCTGTTCCATTGCTCGGCTTGCTCTTGGGACAGGCCCAGCATGCGGTGCCACCCGCCCATCTGGAAGGGCGCGGCGACGCCCACGCCCACCAGCCGCGTCCCGCGCTCGCCCAGGGACCGCTGCAGCGTGCGCAGTTGCTGCCGGATGGCCGGCAGCAGTTCAGCGGCATCCGGAAACGCGTACGACAGGCTCAGGCGTTTGCGCACCTCGCCGTTGAAATCGACCAGCAGCGCATCGGTGCTGCGCCGGCCGATCTTGATGCCGATCGCATAGGCGCCGTCGGGGTCGAGCGCCATCGGGATGGAGGGCTGCCCGATGCGCCCGCGCACCCGGTCGTTGCGCAGCACCAGCCCGTCTTCTTCCAGGCGGGTGGTGATGAGGCCGATGGTCTGCGCCGTGAGACCGGTCACCCGCGCGAGTTCGGCCTTGGGCAGCGCGCCATGCAGCCGCAGCGCCTGCAGGACCACGCGCTCGTTGAACTGCCGCATGCCCAGCTGGTTGGAGCCGCGCGGGCGCAGGGGCGCATGGCCCGCAGTCGCGGCGGCTTCGTTGGGCAGATTCATGGGCGTTGATTCTCCCCGATGGGCGCCATCGCTCAGGCCAGGGCCGCCTGGGGCAACTCGTCCGCCGACTTGGCGCCGGTCATCACGGCCACCGTGTCGCTCATGCTAATGGCCTTGGGGTCGACCACGGCGGCGCGCCGGCCCAGGCGCTGGATGTGGATGCGGTCGGCGATCTCGAAGACGTGCGGCATGTTGTGGCTGATCAGGATCACCGGCAGGCCCTTGTCGCGCACACGCCGTATCAGCTCCAGCACCATGTTGCCCTCCTTGACTCCCAGGGCGGCGGTGGGCTCGTCCATGATGACCACATGCTGCGCGAAGGCCGCGGCGCGGGCCACGGCGACGCACTGCCGCTGGCCGCCCGACAGGGTCTCCACCGGCTGCGTCATGGAACGGATGCCTACCTTCAGCTCGTTCATGCGGGCGACGGCCTGGTCCAGCATGGCTTTCTTGTCGAGCAGCCGCAGCGTGGTTCCGATCACGCCCGGCCGCAGCAGCTCACGCCCCAGGAACAGGTTTTCGGCGATGCTCATCGCGGGGGCGACGGCCAGGTCCTGGTACACCGTCTCGATGCCGGCGCGGCGCGCGTCGATCGGTGACCTGAAGCGCATGGGCTGCCCGTCCAAGCGCAACTCGCCGGCGTCCGGCACGGTGGCGCCCGACAGCACCTTGATCAGCGACGACTTGCCGGCGCCGTTGTCGCCGATCACGGCCAGGATTTCGCCCGCCCGCAGGTCGAAGTCGCAGCCATCCAGCGCGGTGACATGGCCATAGCGTTTGGTGAGGCCGCGGGCCTGCATGACCAGCGGCGTGGCGGAAGAAGTGGGGTTCATTTCAGCGTGCTCCCCGGTGCGAGAGTCGGTCGGCGAGTACGGCGAGGATCACCAGCACGCCCGTGATCAGGGTCTGCACCACCGAGGCCACGCCCATCAGCGTGAGGCCGTTGCGGAACACGCCCACGATGACCGCGCCGACCAGTGAACCCAGGATGAGGCCGCGCCCGCCGAACAGGCTGGTGCCCCCCAGCACGACGGCGGTGATGGTGTCCAGGTTCTCGGTCTGCCCGGCCTGCGGGTCGCCGACGCCGGTGCGGGCGATGGAGAGCAGCGCGGCGATGCCGTAGAAGAAGCCGGCCAGCACGTACACGCCCAACGTCACGCGCTCCACGCTGATGCCGGTGAGCCGCGCCGCCTCGGCGTTGTTGCCCACCGCATAGATGTGGCGCCCCGGCGCGGTGTCCGACAGCATGCGCCAAGCCAGCACGTACAGCCCGAGCATGAGCAGCGTGCCCCAGCTGACCTGGTTGCCCCCGAGGGAGAAGGTGTTGCCGATCGCGGTGAGCGCATCGGGCAGGTTGGTGACGGTCTGCGACTTCGAATACATCTGGGTCAGCGCGAACGCGATGTTCATCGTGCCCAGTGTCACGATGAAAGCGGGCAAGCGGGCGCGCGTCACCAGCAACCCATTGACCAGCCCGAACGCGCAGGTCACGCCGATGCCGCAGAGCATGGCCAGCGCCGGCGGCATGCCGCTTTCGACCGCCAGTTTGGTGACCACCATCGACCCCAGGGCCATCACCACGCCGCACGACAGGTCGATGCCGGCGGTGAGGATGATGAGCGTCTGCCCGATGGCCAGCACGCCCACCACCATCACCTGCTGCAGCACCAGCGAGAGGTTCTCGCCGGTGAGGAAGCGGTCGGACTGCAGCGAAAAGAAGAGGCAGGCCGCGGCCAGCGCCAGCCACGGGCCGAGCGCGACCCAGGGGAGCGAGCGTGGATGAAGGTTCATGGTCGGCGTGGCGGGAGCGGATCCCTCGGTGGCGGCGCGGGCGCCGCCGCGCACGGGAAACCCGATGCTCACTTCTTGCCCCAGCACAAGTCAAGGCCCGTGCCCGTGTCCTTGCTGTCCACGCCGGCCACCGGCTTGCCGGCGATCAGGGTTACGCCGGTGTCGGTGTAGCCGGAGGCCTTCTTGCCGCCCTTGGCATATTCCACGCCGGCCGCCACACCCATGGCCGCCATCTTCAGCGGGTATTGCTGCGACGTGGCGGCGATGGAGCCCGCCGCCGTGTCCTTGACGCCCTGGCAGCCACCGTCCACCGACACGATGAGCACGTTCTTGTCCTTGCCCGCCTTCTTCAGCGCGTTGAACGCGCCGGCCGCGGCCGGTTCGTTGATGGTGTACACGACGTTGATGTCGGGGTTCTTCTGCAGGCAGTTTTCCATCGCGGCCTGGCCCTTGGCCACGTCGCCGAAGCTGTCCGACATGCAGACCACCGCCGGGTCTTTCGACAACTCGTTGGAGGTCGCGTCCGCGGCGGCCAGGCCGAACCCCTTCATGAAGCCGTTGTGCCGCTGCGCGCCGACCGGGTGGCCGGGAAACAGGTCGAGGGTGGCGACCTTGGCGGGCTTGGCCCCGAGGGTCGCCTTGGCGTATTGGCCGATCAGCATGCCGGCCTTGTAGTTGTCGGTGGCGAACAGGGCGTCCGCGCCGTTGAAGGGGCTGTCCAGCGCGATGACCTGCACGCCCTTGGCCTGCAGCTTCTTCACGGTGGGGATGATGGCGTCGCCACTGGAGGTGATGAGGATGGTCTTCGCGCCGGCGGAGGCCATGTTCTCCAGGGCCGCGATCTGGCCGGCGGTGTCGCCGTCGGACTTGCCGGCGGCTGTCAGCAGCTTCGCTCCGGCCTTCTTCGCTTCCGCTTCGGCGCCTTCCTTCATCTTCACGAAAAAGGGGTTGGTGTCTGTCTTGGTGATCAGGCCGATCACGGGCTGGCCTTGGGCAAACGTGGCGCCGGCGGCCAGCGCCAGGGTGGACAGAAGCAACGAAGGGGCAATGCGTTTCATGGGGTGTCTCCGGGTAGGTCGGTGGTCGGGCGCCGGGGCCGTATGGCTTTACGTCCGGCGGTGAACGAACTATAGTGGCGGCGAGTTAACTAAATCAAGTGGTTTTATTTATGGAAAACCCTGAGACGGGCGTCCAGGTTGCAACCGCTGGTGAAGCGCTGATGGATCTGGTGGCCGGTGCCGACGGCCGCCTGGCGCCGTGCGAGGGCGGAGCCGTTTACAACTTCACGCGGGCACTCGCGCTGCAAGGCGTGGGCACCGCGTACCTGAATCCGCTGTCGCGGGACGGGTTCGGGCGTCGCCTGGCGCGCGGCCTGGCAGCGGCAGGGGTGGAACTGGCGTGCGCCCTGCCCGTGGAGGAGCCGACATCGCTGGCCCTGGTGTCCGTGGATGAGCACGGCCACCCCGCCTATGGCTTCTACCGCGGCGCCGTCGCGGACCGGGCGATCGATGCGCCCGCACTGTGCTCGGCCATGGAGAAATTCCCAGCCCTGCAGGTGGTGTGCACGGGGTGTCTGGCGCTGGCGCCCGAAGACCAGGCGCGCTACCAGCCGTGGCTTCGCGCGGCGCGCGAGAAGGGCGTGGCCGTGGTGGTGGACGCGAACCTGCGTCCCGCCGCGGTGAACAACTTGCCGGCCTACCGCGCCAGCGTGCTGGCGGCGTTGGCGCTGGCGGACGTGATCAAGGCGAGCGACGAAGACCTGGCGGCGCTGATGCCGCAACACGCCGATCCCCTGCAGGCCGCCCGCAGCCTGTTCGCATTGGGACCCGTCCGCATCGTCGCGTTCACACGCGGCCGCGAGGGCGCACTGCTGCTCGCGCGTGATGGCCGCGCCTGGCAGGCGAGGGATAGTGCGCCACTGCGCATCGCCGATACCGTGGGTGCGGGGGATAGCTTCCTGGCCGGCCTCGTCGCTGGCCTTCTGGCGAGCGGCGGATTCACCGCCGGTGAGCCACTATCGGGCGCCGCGGCCGAAGGCGCATTGACGCGCGCTGTGGCCAGCGCGAGCTTCTGCGTGCAGCAGCACGGGTGCGTGCCGCCCGACGCGGCGTCGGTGCGGGCGGCCCTGGCCGGCGGCAGCATCGTGGTGGAGCCGGTGCCGCTCACGCCGCCACCGATGAACGCGTAGCCCGACGGCTAATGTGGTTTAACGCTTGGCAGCGTTGTTGCCGATATAGGCGCCAGCGGCCGCACCGCCGATCGTGCCCACCGGGCCGCCGATCAGGGCGTCACCCACCACACCGCCGATGACGGCGCCGCCCACGGTGCCCGCGGTTTGGCGGTCCATGGACGCACAGCCGGCCAGGCCCATCAGGGATGCGGCGATCGCGGCCGCGATGAATCTGGTTTTCATAGGTACACCTCTTGGATTGAACTGCTCAGGCGCACCTTGCTTTTGCAGGTGCTTGCTTTGGCCTGCAAAACCACTCTAGGCCGGCAACGGTGCAAGGGGTGTAGGAACAGGGCGGCGCTGCCCGTCGGTAGCGGGCGCGGCGGCCGGGCACGATTGCCTGACAGGCGCCGCCTCTGCAGTTCAAAGCGGCCGGCTGCGCGCCAGCGGAGGGTTCTTCGCGAAGTAGCGGTGGATGCCCTTCATGATGGCGTCGGCCAGTTCTTCCTGGTAGCCGTCGCTGCGCAGCCGCACTTCCTCTTCGGGGTTGCTGATGAACGCGGTTTCCACCAGCACGCTGGGAATGTCGGGGGCTTTCAGCACGGCGAAGCCCGCCTGCTCCACGTTGCGCTTGTGCAGCCGGCCGACGTTGCCGATCTCGCCGAGCAGCGCGTGGCCCAGCTTCAGGCTGTCGTTGATCTGCGCCGTGGTGCTCATGTCCAGCATGGCGCGGGCCACGTGCGCATCATGGGTTCTCACGTTCACGCCGCCGATCAGGTCCGCGCGGTTTTCCTTGTCGGCCATCCAGCGTGCCGCGGTGCTGGAAGCGCCGCCCTGGCTCAGCGCGAACACACTCGCTCCGCGGGCGGTCGGGGTGATGAAGGCATCGGCATGGAGGCTCACGAACAGGTCGGCCTGCACGCGCCGCGCTTTCTGCACGCGAACATGGAGCGGCACGAAAAAATCGGCGTCGCGCGTGAGATAGGCGCGCATGGGGTTGCCGTTGATCGACAGGCCGTTGATGCGGTCGCGCAGGCGGTGCGCGATCTGCAGCACCACGTCTTTTTCGCGTGTGCCGCCGGGGCCCACGGCGCCCGGGTCTTCACCGCCATGCCCGGGGTCCAGCGCGATGATGATCAGGCGATCGGTCTTCTGCGGCGCGGGGGCGTGGGCGTGGCGCGGGGCCGCCTCGGCCGGTGAAATGACGCCGGGGCGCGGGCGCTGCAGCTTCTGCGCGATCAGGTCCCCCAGCGGATCGCCTGCCGGCGGCGGTGGCGGTGTGTCCTTCATGCGCTCGGCGATCAAGGCCTCCAGCGGGTCCACGTCCTTGACGGGATAGAAGTCGAACACCAGCCGGTGCTGGTAGGCGGCGATCGGCATCAGCGTGAAGACTTGCGGCAGCGCCGGCTGCTTCAGGTCCACCACCATGCGCACCACGCCGGGCGCGTGCTGCGATGCGCGGATGCCAGCGATGAATGGGTCGTCGGACCGGATGCGGGCCACCAGCTCGCGCAACTCGGGGCTCAGGTCCAGGCCCTCGATGTCCACCGCCAGGCGCGGCGGGTTGGTCATCACCACCTGTTTCGAGCTGAGCTGCCCGTCGGATTCGAGGGTCACGCGCGAGTATTCGGGCGCGGGCCAGACCCGCACGGCAACGATCGTGGCGCCGCGGGCGATCTGGTGGGCGCCCAGCAGCAGCACCAGCGATCCGCCCTGGAGCAGGTCTCGCCGCTTCATTGCAGCAGCTCCATGCCGGCCGGGGTCTGGGCCTTCAGGGTCACATGGCGGGATTCATCCGCTTGCGCTTCGATCCGGATCACCAGGTCGGCCATGGGCAGCAGCGCGGCGGCGTTCTCGGGCCATTCGGCCAGCTTCAGCCCGGGCGTGGCGAACAGGTCGCGAAAGCCCGCGTCTTCCCACTCGCGGGGATCGGTGAAACGGTAGAAGTCGAAATGAAAGATCTGCAGGCCGTCCGCCTCGTGGGGCTCGACCACCGCATACGTCGGGCTCTTGATGCGTTCGCGCACGCCCAACGCCCGCAGCAAGTGCCGCACCAGCGTCGTCTTGCCCGCGCCCAGGTCGCCATGCAGTTCGATGAAGGCATTGCGGATGGCGGGGTGCGCGGCCAGCCGTGCGGCGAACGCGCGCGTGCCGTCCTCGTCCGGCCAGACCTCGGCGCGGACGGTGCTTTCTACAATCGGCGGGTGGCGTTCAACAGCGTTCAGATCGATGGTCCTCAACTGGTGGCAGAGATACGGGCGTGGGCCCTCGAACTCGGATTCTCCCAAATCGGCGTGGCCGGTGTGGACTTGTCTGCCGCCGAGCCGGGCCTGGTGGCCTGGCTATCCAACGGCTTTCACGGTGAAATGGCCTACATGGCAGCGCATGGCCTGAAGCGCGCCCGCCCGGCCGAGCTTGTTCCGGGCACCGTGAGCGTCATCACCGCCCGCATGGATTACCTGCCGCGTGACACGCCGCCTGGCTGGCAGGCCGTCGAGTTCGAGCGGCTGAACCGCCCCCGCGAAGCCATCGTTTCAACCTACGCCCGGGGCCGCGACTATCACAAGGTGTTGCGCTCGCGCCTGCAAAAGCTCAGCGAGCGCATCCAGGCGCGGGTGGGCCTGGTCGGCCACCGCGTCTTCACCGATTCGGCCCCCGTGCTCGAAGCCGAACTGTCGGTGCGCAGCGGCCAGGGCTGGCGAGGCAAACATACCCTGGTCCTCAGCCGCGAGGCGGGCTCGATGTTCTTCCTGGGCGAGATCTACTTGGACATCGCGCTACCGCACAGCCCGCCGGTCACCGACCATTGCGGCACCTGCAGCGCCTGCATCGACATATGCCCGACGCAGGCCATCGTGGGCGCTCATCGCCTGGATGCCCGGCGCTGCATCTCCTACCTCACCATCGAGCATGCCGGGCCCATCCCCGAAGAACTCCGGCCGCTGATGGGCAATCGCATCTATGGCTGTGACGACTGCCAGCTGACCTGCCCCTGGAACAAGTTCGCGCGGCGCAGCAGCCTGCCCGACTTCGATGAGCGGGAAGGGCTGGCCGGCGCGCAGCTGGTGACGCTGTTCGGCTGGAGCGAACAGGAGTTCCTGCGGCACACCGAGGGCAGCCCGATCCGCCGCATCGGGCATGAGCGGTGGCTGCGCAATATCGCGGTGGCGATGGGGAACGCCTTGCGGCGAGAGGAGGATGGTGCCGTGCGCAGGGCCTTGACCGCTCGCGCGTCGCATCCCAGCGCGATCGTGCGTGAGCACGTGGCATGGGCACTGAAGCAACACGCTTAGCGCAGCACCCCCAGGGCAAACGGCAAGCTCAGCATCCCCAGCAGTGTGGACAGCGTGACGAGACCCGCCACGTAGGCGCCGTTGTAGCCCATGCGCGCGGCCAGCACGTAGGCACTCGAGGCCGTGGGCAGGGCCGAGAAGGCGAGCAGCACGGTGGTTTGGGCCGGGTCCAGGCGCCAGAGTCGGGCCAAGCCGAACGCGATCAGCGGCAGCAGAAAATGACGGATGGCCAGGACGGACACGGCCAGTGTCTTGGCCCGCGCGAGTGTGCCGAACTGCATGCCGGCGCCCGCGGCCATGAGGCCCAGCGCGATGGAGGCGGCGCCGATGCGGCCCAGCGTCGGGTCCAGCCAGGGCGGAATCGAAACGCCCGATACGTTCGCGGCCAGCCCGGTGACGGTGGCGATGATCAGCGGGTTGCGCAGCAGGGCCTTGACAAAATGCTGCTGGCTGTGGCGCGCCATGGGCCATACCGCGGCGACGTTGAAGAGCGGAACGCACACGCCGATCAGCACCGCGATCAGCAGCAGGCCCTGGGGGCCCGCCAGGCGTTCGGCCAGGGCCAGGCCGATGAACGAGTTGAAGCGGAAGGCGACCTGCGCGCTCGCCGCGTGCTCGCGGGCGTCGATGTGGCGCCGCAGCCCGGGCAGGTGAGGCAGTGCATAGGCCAGGGCAATGCCCGCTACGCCCGTCAGCAGGCCCGCGCCAATGAGGCTGGAGGCGGCGCCCAGGTCCAGCGGGCTTTTCACGATGGACTGGAACAGCAGCACCGGGAACAGGAAGAAGTACACCAGGGCTTCCACCTGTTCCCATACCGTGCGGTTGAGTGCGGTGTAGCGGCAGACCAGGTAGCCGCAAAGAATCAGGGAAAAATCGGGAAAGAGCAGTTGCGCGAAATTCACCGGCCTGAGCATACCCGGGTAACCCCTTATGTGGATTCCACAGATGATCGCGGCCGCTTCTGCTTATACGATGCGGAGGTTCTGCCTTATATCGATTTCAAGAAGGAGTCTCATCGATGAAACGTCAATGGTTTGCCCTATCCGCCGCTGCACTGGCGCTGGCCACCGGTCCCGTGCTCGCGCAGGGTTACCCCAACAGGCCGATCAAGCTGCAGGTGCCGTTCGCCCCTGGCGGCACCACCGACATCATCGCGCGCGTCATCGCCGAGCCGCTGGGCAAGGCCCTCGGCCAGCCGGTGGTGGTGGA
>DATILF010000318.1:0-8388 GCA_035476755.1 Ramlibacter sp. | reverse complement strand
GACCTGCTGGAAGTAGGTGAACTGCGTGACTTCCATGCCGTTCAGCCAGACTTCCCAGCCCAGGCCCCAGGCGCCGAGCGTCGGGTTCTCCCAATCGTCCTCGACGAAGCGGATGTCGTTCTTCTTCAGATCGAACCCCAGGGCCTCCAGCGAGCCGAGGTACAGCTCCAGGATGTTGGCCGGCGCCGGCTTGAGCACCACCTGGTACTGGTAGTAGTGCTGCAGGCGGTTCGGGTTCTCGCCATAGCGGCCGTCCTTGGGCCGGCGGCTGGGCTGCACATAGGCGGCTTTCCAGGGCTCGGGGCCGAGCGCGCGCAGGAAGGTGGCCGTGTGCGAAGTACCCGCCCCCACTTCCATGTCGTAGGGCTGCAGCAGGGCGCAGCCTTGCGCGTCCCAGTAGGACTGCAGTTTCAGGATGATTTGCTGGAAGGTCAACATAGCCTTGGGGGCAGCGGCGAAACCCTGCCCGAACGGGGTGCAGCGGGCCCGGGCCCGCGAAAACCCTTGATTTTACGGGCCTTTCCTCGCGCTACCCTGACCGGACACGCAGGCGCACACAAAACGGCCGGGTCACGCAAGCGCGACCCGGCCGTCTCGTGCCCCTGCGCGACTTCAGTATTGCCAGAAGATGCGCTGCAGCTCCTTGCTGTTCGTCGCCTTCGTCAAGGCGACGGCGGCCAGGATGCGCGCCTTCTGTGGCTTCAGGTCATGCGCCACCACCCAGTCGTACTTGTCGTCCGGCTGCTCGGCGTTGCGCAGCACGAAGCCATCCGATACCCGAGAGGAGCGGATGATCTGCACGCCCTGGCTGCGCAGCTCCTGCAGCGCCGGCACGATCCGGTCCGCCACCGAGCCGTTGCCGGTGCCGCCGTGGATCAGGGCCTTCACACCGGACTTGCCGGCCGATTCGTAGGCCAGACGCGGCACGTTGCCATAGCCGTACACGATCTCCACCGGCGCCAGAGCGCTGATCTCGTCGATGTTGAACTCCGACTGGGCGGTGTGGCGCTTCACCGGCGCGCGGAACCAGTAGTTCGTGCCTTCCACCACCATGCCCAGCGGGCCCCACTGGCTCTTGAAGGCCTCGGTCTTGATGTTCACGGACTTGCTCACGTCGCGCCCGCTCTGGATCTCGTCGTTCATCGTGACCAGCACGCCCTTGCCTGCGGCGTCCTTGCTCGCCGCCACCGTCACGGCGTTCAGCAGGTTCAACGCGCCGTCGGCGGACAGCGCGGTGCCGGGCCGCATGGAGCCGACCACGACGATGGGCTTGTCGCTGCGGATCACCAGGTTGAGGAAGTACGCGGTTTCTTCCAGCGTGTCAGTGCCGTGGGTGATCACGATGCCGTCCACGTCCGCCTGCTTGACCAGCGCGGAGACGCGCTTGCCCAGCTTCATGAGGTTGTCGTTGGTGAAGCTTTCGGACGCGATCTGGAACACCTGCTCGCCCTTGACGTTCGCCACATTCGCCAGCTCCGGGAGCCCCGCCAGCAGCTTGTCCACCGGCACCTTGGCGGCGGCGTAGGTCGCGCTGTTGGCGGCCGACGCGCCTGCGCCGGCGATGGTGCCGCCCGTGGCCAGCACGACGACATTGGGCTTGGCGGCTTGCGCGGCGGCCAGCACCGACCAGGCGGCCAGCGCGAAGCCGGCCACGAAGTTCTTGATTTTCAATCGGGAATGCATGAGGGAATCTCCGGGTTTGTTGTACCGCCCCGCGCTGCGCGCCGGGGTGGCGTATTGTTGAAAGCGCAGGGTCCGGGCCCTGCGGAATAATCGCGCGCAGGGTGTGAACAAAAGTCACAATCAACGCCATGAACCTGCGGCAACTCGAAGTCTTTCAGGCCGTCATGCAGACCGGCAACATGAGCGCCGCCGCGCGGTTGATCTCGATCACGCCCTCCGCCGTGAGCAAGACGGTGGCGCACACCGAACTGCAACTCGGCTACAAGCTCTTCACCCGCCACAAGGGGGCGCTGGCGCCCACGCCCGAGGCCCTGGTGCTGTTTGGCGAATCCAATGCCATTCACGGCAAGCTGGAGGAACTGCGCAAGATCGCCATCAACCTGCGCCAGGGCGACCAGGGCCAGGTGAGGTTGGCCGCCATCCCTTCGATCTCGCACGAGTTCCTGCCCTCCGTGCTGGCGCTGTACACGGCGCGGCATCCGCGCGTGGCGGTGGAAGTGAGAACACTGCACCAGGACCAGATGGCATCGGCCCTGATGACGCGTAGCGTGGACTTCGCGCTCGGCTACTACGAGCATCCGCATCCGCAACTGGCCAGCCGCAAGCTGGTGAGCGGACCGCTGTACATGGCGGTGACGCCGGAGATCTGGCAGCGCGCCGCACGGGTGAAGCGCAACAACCCCATGAGTTTCCTGGCGCACGTGCCCTTGATCCGGCTGGTGGGCGACGACCCGATGCGCGAAGTGATCGACAGGCTGGCCGTGCAACTGGGCGTGGACAAGGCACTGGGGGTGCAGGTGCAGACTTCGCGCCTGGCGCTGGAACTGGTGCGGCTGGGCATGGGCTGGACGGTGATCGACTTCCTCACCGCCAGCAATGTGGACACCCGGCAGCTGGTGGCGGTGGAACTGCAGGACTTGCCCGCAATTCCCCTGCACTGCTACCACGCCAGCGCCAGTCCGCCGGGCCGGCATGCCTTGGAGATGCTCGACATGATCCCCGGCCTGCTGAGCCGGGCCATGGCGCGGCCTCACGGCTGAACGTGCCCGAGCCGGCGCGCGCTATTGCGGGCGGGCTCGCGGGCGCCAGGCCGCCACGGCGACGACCCCCAGCCCCAGCAACCAGAGGGGCCAAAGGCCTGCGCGCGACACCCACCACGCATATGGCGTGATGGTGGTACGGCCCTCGACCTCCCCGGTGAGCACGCCGCGCGTGTGGCGCGGCAGCGCGTGCGTGACGCGCCCGCGGTGGTCGATGATCACCGTGGCGCCGGTGTTGGTGGCGCGGATCATCGGCCGCTCGAACTCGAGGGCGCGCATGCGGCTGATGTGCAGGTGCTGGTCGATGGCGACGGTGTTGCCGAACCAGGCGATGTTGCTCACGTTCACGAAGATCGTGGGCGCCGTGGCGGCCTTCGCGAACTGCACGCCCAGCTCCTCGCCGAACAGGTCTTCGTAGCAGATGTTCGGCGCCAGCCGCTGCCCCTGCCATTCGAATGCTTCCTGCGGCAAGGGGCCTCGGTTGAAGTCGCCCAGCGGGATGTTCATCATCTCGGTGAACCACTTGAACAGCGGCGGTATGAACTCACCGAACGGTACGAGGTGGTGCTTGTCGAAGCGGTACGTTGGCGCCCCGGGACGCAGGCCGATGACCGAGTTGGTGTAGCCGTGCTTGAAGCTGCCCAGCGGAATGCCGATGAGCGCGGCCTGCTCGCCACCGGTAAAGCGGGCAACCAGCGCCTCGTAGTAGCCGGCGGGTAACTGCTGGGGCAGCATCGGGATGGCGGTTTCGGGGGCGACCACCAGGCTCGCCGGGTTGCCCTGGAGCTGGCGAGCGTACCAGTCGAGCGCCACGGGGATGCCCGTGCCCCCCTGGAACTTCTCATCCTGCGGGATGTTGCCCTGGAGCAGCGCGACCGATAGCCGCGGCGGCGTCGGTGAGACCGCACTGTCGGGCCCTGCCCCGAAGTTGCACGCGGCCAGCAATCCCACCGCGCCGGCGACCACGGCCCAGTAACGCCAGGAGCGCAACGCGGCCGCGTGGGTCATCAGTGACAGAGCGAATGCGATCAACGCTGCCAGAAAGCCGATGCCATGGACACCTACCTGCGCCGCGAGCACCGAAAGGGGCCCTTCCACGTGCGCATAGCCTGCGGCGCCCCACGGAAAACCGGTGAACCAGGTGACGCGCAGCAGTTCCGCCAACAGCCACGCCGAGGCGAACAGCAACGCGCCGAGCCATCGACTGCCGCCATGCAGTAAGGCGAAGAGCGCGCAGGCCGCCGCGTAGTACAGACCCAGGGCCGCCGCCAATGCGACCACGGCCGCCGCCGCCAGCGGCGCCGGCAAGCCGCCATAGGTGTGCATGGAAATGAACAGCCACCAGAACGTGCCGGCCAGCCAGGCGATGGCGAACAGCCATCCGCACAGGGCGGCGCGCCGCCACGACCCTGACTGCTGCACGGTCCAGGCCAGTGCAGCGAGCGACAGCAGCTGCAGCCACCAGAGCGGCTGGCCATTCCACGGGGCTGCGATCGACACGGCCTGGCCGAGGCCGGCCGCCAGCGCGATCGCGAACAGAACCGGACGCGAGGCCACCGGCCTCAACCCGTCGTATCGTCGTCAACCGGCGACACCTTGAACCAGCGCACGGCGCCGCCCTTGGTGTGCAGCACCACGAAGTTCAGGCCCGCCAGCCTGTAGTGTTCGCCGCGCTTGGGCACATGCCCCATCTGGTGGGAGATGAGGCCGCCGATGGTGTCGAACTCCTGGTCGGCGTCGGTGGCTTCGAGCGTCACGCCGAAGGCTTCGCCGACCCGCTCGATGGCGGTGTCGCCGCTGACACGGTAGGTCCGGTCGGCCAGGCCGAAGATGTCGCCCTCGTCCTCGACAATGTCGAACTCGTCCTCGATCTCGCCAACGATCTGCTCGAGCACGTCCTCGATGGTGATGAGCCCGGCAATGCGCCCGAACTCGTCGACGACGATGGCCAGGTGGTTGCGGTTGCCGCGGAACTCTCGCAGCAGGTCATTCAGGCCCTTGCTCTCCGGCACGAACACCGCCGGACGCAGCAGGGCGCGGATGTTCAGCTCGGGCGCGCGCTGCAGCTTGAGCAGGTCCTTGGCCAGCAGGATGCCGATGATGTTCTCGCGATCGCCTTCATACACGGGAAAGCGCGAGTGCGCGGTGTCGATGACAACGCCCAGGATGTCGTCATGCGCGGAGTCGATGTTCAGCATGTCCATCCGCGGCGCAGCCACCATCACGTCGCCGGCGGTGAGGTCCGCCATGCGAATCACGCCTTCGAGCATCACGCGGGACTCGGCCCCGATGATGTCGTTGTCCTCCGCGTCCGCCAGGGTTTCGATCAGTTCGGCCTTGGAATCCGGTCCGGGATGGATGAACTCGGCGATCTTTTGCAGGAAAGTGCGCTTGTCTTCCTTCTCGTGGAAGGCGCGCGCAGGGTGCGGGTCGGACACAGCCTTGGGGTGCAGGACGTGCGGTGGTGAAGGGACCAATAGGATATCTGAAATGGATGGCGCCTCGAATAGTGCGTCATGCCGTGGCTGAGCCGGTCGCCATCCGGCCTCAGCTCGATACCTTGTGCCGCGCCTCGCGCACGCCTTGCCGGACCTCCTGCACGCCGGCCAGGAAGTCCCAGAAGCTCTTGGCCTGCACCTTCAACCGGTAGTCGGTCAGGGCCAGCTGCTCTTCCACCAGTTCGCTCATGCGGCTGTCCAGCGTCGCCGGGGGCAGCCGCAGGTAGGCCTCGGTTTCGGACCCGGCCCGCTCGAGCGACGCACCCGACTTGCGGGCGATCCTGATCATGGCGGTGTTTTCGCTCAAAGCGTGGATGAACAGCATGTCCACGCCTTCATTGCGCGCGTGCATCACCGCCCGGTCGAAGAGGCGCCCGCCGTAGCCCCGGCCACGCGCCTTCTTCAATACCGACACGCCGAATTCTGCGCAGGAGAGGGAGGCGGGGTCCTGGGAGAAGGCGAGATGCGCCATGGCGATGAGTTCGAGCTTGCGGTTGTAGACGCCGAAGATCTCGTCGCGGTCGAAATCCAGGCCCGCCACGTAGCGCTGGATCTGCTCGTCATTCGCGGCATAGCCGAACCGCAGGAAACGGTCGTGCTCGTCCAGCGCCATCAAGTGGACAGCGATGCGATCACGGTGGCTCGGGCCCAACGAGCGGATGGGTATCACCACCGGGGCGGCCGGCTTCTTGACGTCGGGTAGTTCAGTCATGCCGACAATCTACGGGTTTTCTCTAGGGAGGCAAGCCCATAGGGCCGCAGGCAGGTAGGCTCAGGTAGTTCTACCTAACGCACAACCAGCAGCATGCCAGCCCTCTATCCATAAGCAGATACCGCTACGGCATTCGTAGCACACTAAGGCATAAGGCTACACCGGAATCGCGGTGGTGGCCTTCACGCGATCCAGAACGAAGCTCGTCTTGCAGTCCTCCACCGAGGGGTGCTTGAGCAGGGTGTCCATGATGAAACGGCTGTAATGGGCCATGTCCTGCACCACCACGCGCAACAGGTAGTCCATTTCCCCGGTGAGCGCCGCGCACTCGACGACCTCGGGCCAGGTCTGCACGCTGGCGCGGAACAGGTCCATGGGATTGCGCTTGTGGCTCTCGGTGTGCTTTTCCAGCCGCACGTTGATGTAGGCCGTGAGCCCCAAGCCCACCGCCTCGGGCTTGACCAGCGCGACGTAGCGGTCGATTACACCCGCCTCTTCCAGGCGCTTCACACGCCGCAGCACGGCACTGGACGACAGGCCCACCTGCTCACCGATGACGTCATAGGTCTCGCGGCCATTGGCCTGAAGGCGGCGCAATATGGCTTTGTCGAGCTTATCAAGTTGTGCAATTTCATCCATGACGCATGATTATTGCGCATACGCCCGAATTACCGCCTGCAATCGCCCAAAAACTGCCGCAGCCGCGGCTTACAGTGCGGACATCGATCTGCCCTGGAGACAACACGTCATGAAGAAGGCCCTGCTGCAATCCGTCACCCAACAGCTGTCCAGCTGGGACAACCCCATGGGAACCGACGGTTTCGAATTCATCGAGTACGCCGCACCCGACCCGAAGGCCATGGGCCAACTGTTCGAGCGCATGGGCTTCAAGCCCGTCGCCAGGCACCGCCACAAGAACGTTCTGCTGTACCGCCAGGGCGAAATCAACTTCATCATCAACGCCGAGCCCGACTCGTTCGCGCAGCGCTTCGCGCGCCTCCATGGGCCCAGCGTCTGCGCCATCGCCTTCCGCGTGAAGGACGCGAAGGCGGCGTATGAACGCGCCCTGGCGCTTGGGGCCTGGGGCTACGCCGGCCACGCCGCACCGGGCGAGCTGAACATCCCCGCCATCAAGGGCATTGGGGACTCCATCATCTATTTCATCGACCGGTGGCGCGGCAAGAACGGCGCGAAGGACGGCGACATCGGCAACATCGGCTTCTACGACGTGGACTTCGAGCCCTTGCCCTGCGCCGAGCTGCACCCCGTGGGGCACGGCCTCACCTACATCGACCACCTCACCCACAACGTGCACCGCGGCCGCATGGCGGAATGGTCGTCCTTCTACGAACGCCTGTTCAATTTCCGCGAAGTGCGCTATTTCGACATCGAAGGCCAGGCCACCGGCGTGAAGAGCAAGGCGATGACCAGCCCCTGCGGCAAGATCCGCATCCCGATCAATGAAGAGGGGAACGAGAAGGCCGGCCAGATCCAGGAGTACCTGGACCGCTACCACGGCGAAGGCATTCAGCACATCGCGCTGGGCTCGACCGACCTCTACGAAACGGTGGATGCGCTGCAGATGAGCGGCGTGAAGCTGCTGAACACCAGCGAGACCTACTATGAGCTGCTGGACAAGCGCATCCCCGGCCACGGCGAGGACCTGGTGGCGCTGCAGCAGCGCAACATCCTGGTGGATGGCAAGCCCGGCGAATTGCTGCTGCAAATCTTCAGCGAAAACCAATTGGGCCCGATCTTCTTCGAGTTCATCCAGCGCAAGGGCAACAGCGGCTTCGGCGAAGGCAACTTCAAGGCGCTGTTCGAAACCATGGAACTCGACCAGATGCGCCGCGGTGTGCTGGCCACCAACAAGGCCTGAACGTTGATTGTCAACGCGGGCTTGAGAATTGAATTGTCATTGCGGAATATTTGAAATGTCATTGCGGACTTGATCCGCAATCCAGGAACACCCCACATGGCCGTCGAACCCGTTGTTTATGGCGCCAGCGAGCGCCCACCCCGCGGAGATTACTCGCGCGCCGGAAGCGACTACACCTGCCCGCAAGACTATGCCGGCTACACCCAGGCAGACCACGACACCTACCGCCGTCTGTACGAACGGCAGGCGGCGCTGGTGCCCGGCCGTGCCTGCGACGAATTCATCGCCGCGTTGCCGTCACTCGGCGTGAAGGACCGCATTCCGCGGTTCGAGGAGCTCAACGAGCGCCTGTACAAGGCAACGCGCTGGGAAGTGGTGGCCGTGCCGGGGCTGATCCCGGAGGTGCCGTTCTTCACGCTGCTGGCCAACCGCAAATTCCCGGTCACGGACTGGATCCGCACGCCGGAAGAATTCGACTACATCGTCGAGCCCGATGTCTTCCACGACCTGTTCGGGCACGTGCCGCTGCTGTTCAACCCGGTCTTTGCCGACCACATGCAGGAATACGGCAAGGGC
>DATILF010000317.1:0-5039 GCA_035476755.1 Ramlibacter sp. | reverse complement strand
CATCACCCGGCTGGCGCTGGCCCTGTACTGCGGCGCCTCGGGCGACCACAACCCCATCCACGTGGACACGGACTTCGCGCGCGCCGCCGGCATGCCCGACGTCTTCGCCCACGGCATGCTGTCCGCCGCCTGGCTCGGTCGGGTGCTGACGGACTGGGTGCCGCCCTCGGCGATCCGCTCGCTGGGCATCCGCTTCGCCGCCCTCACCCATGTGGGCGAGCGCATCACCTGCACCGGCCGGATCGCCGAGAAATTCGAACAGGACGGACAGCGCTGCGTCCGGCTGCAACTGGCCACCGCCAACCAGGATGGCATGGTCAAGCTGGCCGGCGAAGCCCTGGTCGCCTGGCCCTGATCAACGAAAGACACCTTCATCATGAACAGAAAACTCGACGGCAAAGTCGCCCTGGTCTCCGGCTCCGGCCGCGGCATCGGGCGTGAAATCGCACTCAAGCTCGCCAGCGAAGGCGCGCGCGTGGTGATCAACGACCTCGATGCCGAGCCGGCCGCTCAGACCGTGGCCGACATCGTGGCGGCCGGCGGCACGGCCACGGCCTGTGTGGGCAGCGTCACCGACAGCGCGTTCGCCGAACGTTTCGTGGCCACGGCGCTGGACGCCTACCAGGGCCTGGACATCATCGTCAACAACGCCGGCTACACCTGGGACAACGTCGTTCAGAAGATGAGCGACGAGCAGTGGGACGCCATGCTGGCGGTTCACCTCACGGCGCCCTTTCGCATCCTGCGCGCTGCCTCGGCGTTCATCCGCGATGCCGCCCGCCAGGAGACCGAGGCCGGCCAGGAGGTGTTCCGCAAGGTCGTGAACATCTCCTCCACGTCCGGCGTGTACGGCAACGCGGGCCAGGCCAACTACGCCGCGGCCAAGGCCGGCATCAACGGCCTGACCAAGGCGATGGCCAAGGAATGGGGCCGCTACCGAGTCAACGTGAACAGCGTCGCGTTCGGCTTGATCAAGACCCGACTGACCGAAGCCGATGCCAGCGCGGGCGCCAGCATCGACATCGCCGGCCAGCAGATCCGCGTGGGCGTGAACCCGCAGATCCTGAAGAACGCCGAAGCGATGATCCCGCTGGGCCGGGGCGGCACGCCGCAGGAGGCCGCGGGCGCGGTGTACATGTTCTGCATTCCCGAATCCAACTACGTCAGCGGCCAGGTGCTGGTGTGCGGGGGCGGAAGGCCGTGAGCCACCAGCGTTTCTGGATGAACGAAGAGCTGGAGATGCTGCGTGACAGCGCGCGGCGCTTCTTCGAGCGCGAGTGCGTGCCCAATGAGATGCGCTGGCGGGCGCAGCACCATGCCGAGCGCGAGATCTGGAACAAGGCCGGCGCAGCGGGGCTGCTCTGCGCGGCCATGCCGGATGAATTCGGCGGCGGCGGCGGCAACTTCCTGCACGAGGCGGTGATCTGCGAGGAGCAGATGTACACCATGTCGCAGGCCTTCAGCAACAACGTGCACAGCGGTATCGTCGCGCACTACCTGCTGGCCTACGGTACCGAGGCGCAGAAGAAGCGCTGGCTGCCGAAGATGGCCACGGGCGAGCTGGTCGCCGCGATCGCGATGAGCGAACCCGGCACGGGCAGCGACCTGCAGCGCATCCGCACCCGGGCTACGCTCGACGGCAGCCATTGGCGAATCCAAGGCGCCAAGACCTTCATCACCAATGGCCTGCACGCCAACCTGATCGTGGTGGCGGTGAAGACGGGCAGCGAAGCAGGCGCCAAGGGCATCTCGCTGCTGGTGCTGGAAACCGAGGGCGCCGAAGGCTTCCGCCGCGGGCCTCTGCTGGACAAGCTGGGCCAGAAGACGCTGGACACCTGCGAGCTGTTCTTCGACGACGTGAAGGTCCCGGCCGACAACCTGCTGGGCGAGGAAGGCCGGGGCTTCGTGCAGCTGATGCAGCAACTGCCGCGCGAGCGCATGCTGATCGCCGTGGGCGCGGTGGCGACGATGCGCCGCGCGCTCGACGAGACCCTTGCGTACGTGCGCGAACGCCAGGTGTTCGGCCAGCCCCTGATGGCGCTGCAGAACACGCGCTTCAAGCTCGCCGAAAGCGAGACGCAGGCGCGCGCCGCGCAGGCCTTCGTGGACGACTGCATCGCGCGCCTGATGAAGGGCGAGCTGGATGCCACCACGGCCGCCATGGCCAAGTGGTGGACGACCGACGTCTGCTGCCGCATCATCGACGAGTGCCTGCAGCTGCACGGCGGCTACGGCTTCATGAACGAGTACCCCATCGCCCGCCTGTATGCCGACATGCGCGTGACGCGCATCCTGGGCGGCGCCAACGAGGTGATGAAGGAACTCATCGCCCGCTCACTGGACAAGAAATGACCGCACCGAGCGACGCCCGTGGGGGCCCGTTGATGGGCGCACCCCATTTCCGGTTCTGGCCCAAGGGCGTGGCGAGGGAGCTGCGCGTGCCGCGGGCCACCCTGCCCGACTACCTGGACACCGCCGCGCAGCGCTACCCGGACAAGCCGGCCATCGTGTATTGCGGCAGCGAAACCACCTACGCCCAGCTGAAGCAGCGCGTGGATGTGCTGGCGGGCTACCTGCACAAGCGCCTGGGTGTGCTGCCCGGGGACCGCGTGCTGCTGGCCAGCCAGAATTGCCCGCAGTTCGTCACCGCCTTCTACGCCATCCTGCGTTGCGGCGGGGTCGTGGTGCCGGTCAATCCAATGAGCAAGGCGGCCGAGGTGCGCTTCTACGCGCAAGACAGCGGCGCTCGCCTCGCCTTCGTCGCGCAGGACCTGCTGCCCAACTTCGAGGGCTTCGACACCCTGATCGTCCACGCCTACAGCGAGGCGGTGGCCGCGGATTGCCCCGCCGACGAACTGCCGGACTGGGTCGCGCAACCTCTTCAGCCGCTGACCGGCGCCCACTGCGTGGGGTGGGCGGATTTCGCTCCCTCGGGCGATTCGCAGGCCACCGATGCGGCGCCCCACCTTGCCCACCCTGCGCAGGCCGACGACCTGGCCGTGCTGCCCTACACCTCGGGCACCACTGGCCACCCCAAGGGCTGCATGCACACGCACGCCACCGTGCTGGCCTCATTGGCCGCGTCGCAGGTGTGGAAGGGGTTGAACGTCGAAACGGTCGTGTTGGCCGTGGCGCCGCTGTTTCACATGCTGGGCCTGCAAAACGGCATGAACATGCCCATCGTCCTGGGCGGCACGGCCGTGATGCTGCCGCGCTGGAACGCGGCCGTGGCCGCACGTCTGATCGAACGCCACCGCGTGACGGCGTGGACCGCGCCGCCCGCGATGTTGCTGGACTTCTTTGCGCACCCCGAGGCGCAGCGCCGGGACCTCACCAGCCTGGCCATGCTGTCCGGCGGCGGCGCGGCCATGCCCGAAGCGGTCTCCCAGATGCTGGCCGAACGCTACGGAATCACCTACAACGAAGGCTACGGCCTCACGGAGACGGCCTCCTTCCTGCACGGCAACCCACTTGCGCGCGGCAAGCGCCAGTGCCTGGGCATGCCGACGCAGGGCGTGGATTCGCGCATCGTCGACCCGGCAACGCACCAGGAGCTGCCCCAGGGCGAGATCGGCGAACTGGTGACCCACGCGCCACAGGTGATGAAGGGCTACTGGCGCAACCCCGAAGCGGATCGCGAGGCCTTCATCGAGCTCGATGGCAAGCGGTTCTTTCGCACCGGCGACCTCGCCTCGATGGACGAGGAAGGCTACTTCTTCATGCGCGACCGGCTCAAGCGAATGATCAACGCCTCCGGCTACAAGGTCTGGCCGGCCGAAGTCGAGAACATGCTGTACGAGCACCCCGCGATCCATGAGGCCTGCATCATCGCCGTGCCCGACGGCAAGCAGGGCGAGGCGGTGAAAGCGCTGGTCGTACTCAAGCCCGAGCACCGCGGCGAGGTACGGGAACAGGACATCATCGCCTGGAGCCGCGAACGCATGGCCGTGTACAAGGCGCCGCGCATCGTGGAATTCATGGAGGCCCTGCCGAAGTCCGGCACCGGCAAGATTCTTTGGCGCGAGCTGCAGGAAGCTCAGCAGCGCGCCGCACAGGAGACCCGCGTATGAGCGACAACCCCGTTCGTTTCGAGCGCCACGGCGCCACCGCCCTGGTCACGCTCGACAGCCCCGTCAGCCGCAACGCGATGACGCGGGCCATGCGCGAGGGACTCACCCAGGCCGTGGCGCAGGTCAAGGCGGATCCCGACATCCGCGCGCTGGTGCTCGCGGGCGCCAACGGCTCGTTCTGCGCCGGGGGCGATTTGCGCGGCATTGCTGCGTCATCGCATCTGGACCCGGGCGGCTGGCGTGAGCGCATGCATGGCGCCAACACCATCTTTCGCGAGCTTCTCGCGCTCGATCGCCCGGTCATCGCCGCCGTGGATGGCGCCGCGTATGGCGCCGGGTTCAGCCTCGCGCTGACCGCGGATTTCGTGCTGACGACGCCCAGTGCGCGCTTTTGCCTGTCGTTCATGCGGCTCGGGCTGGTGCCGGACTGCGCGGCGACATACACCCTGCCGCGCATCGTCGGTGCGCAGCGCGCCCGTGAGCTGATGCTGTCCGCTCGCGAAGTGGGCGGGCGCGAGGCGATGGCGCTGGGCATCGCGATGGAACTGCACGAAAGCGCCGAGTTGTTGCCGCGGGCACTCGCGCTCGCCGGCAGTTTTGCCGGCGCCTCACCGCTGGCGGTCAGCCTGCTCAAGCGCATCGCCGCGGACCCGGGTGCGATGGAAGCGGCCTTCGAGGCCGAAGCCAACGCCCAGGCCCTGTGCTTCCAATCGGCGTCCCATCGCGACGCATTGCAGCGATTCCTGGACAAGCAGCCACCGGCCTTCCAGTGGCCTACCCAACAAGGAGAAACGAAATGAGCAACACCCCCATGCTGGCCAACAAGGTGGTCATTGTCACGGGCGCCGGCGGCGGCATCGGCCGTGACATCGCGCTGGCCATGGCCCGTGAAGGCGCCAAGGTCGTGGTCAACGACATCGGCGCGTCGGTCGCCGGCGAGGGCAACGACGCCGGCCCGGCCCAGGCCGT
>DATILF010000316.1:0-16778 GCA_035476755.1 Ramlibacter sp. | reverse complement strand
CGTCCTTGCCAAGAAGGGCGGACAGCTTGGGAGCGATGATGCGGGCGATGACGTCGTTGGCGCCGCCCGCTGACGTGGGCACGATCAGGCGCA
Organism: Ramlibacter sp.; assembly: GCA_035476755.1. Lineage (GTDB taxonomy): Bacteria > Pseudomonadota > Gammaproteobacteria > Burkholderiales > Burkholderiaceae_C > Ramlibacter. The sequence continues at coordinate 16,685 of DATILF010000316.1, read as the reverse complement.
CCGTGGAGCGCGGCGACGGGCGAGCCTCTGACTGACCGGCGTCGCGCGAATTTCGCGAGAACACATAGCTGGGCAGGTGCAGCTCGCCTTGCATGATCTTGCGCGCCGTGCGCACCAGCGAGGCCCGCGTGACCTGGGCTTCCTGGCCCGTCCCCTCGATCTCCACCTCGATCTCAATCCGGCCCGCCGGATGAAGGACGGCCAGCGGGTGCCGTCCGGGGCCGAAGCCGGTTCCGCTGGCGACGGTGCCGGGCAGTGCAAATGCGGTGGCAACACCGATCGCGCCCGTCACCGCATGCGAGGAGTGGCACTTGCGGGGCGTAAAGTACCGGGAAGCAATGCTAAGCGGGTCGTCGCCTTCGCTCACAAGGACGGGTTTGGGAACCACGCTGTTCCTGACATCGCCCAAGCCCATCATCTCCCCTGCGCGCAGGCGCAGCGCCTCGAGCCGGTCGAGCAATGCCTGGTTGGCGTCCAGCGCCACCGGTTTCTCGCGCCCGGTAACGCCCAGGTCTTGCGCGCGCACGATCATCAGGGGCATCGCGGCGTCGATGCAGGTCATCTGGATGCCGTCGACAACGTCGATGCGCTGTCCTGTCGGAAACAGCTGGCCCGTTACGGCGCCCCAGGCATCCAGAAAATTGAGCAGCACCGGCGCGGCCGTTCCTGCAACCCCGTCGATAGCGGCGTCTCCGTCATAAGTGATCTGCCCGCCGGGGGTACGCACGGTCACCTCGATGCGCGTACCGGTGTTCACGTTGAATACCCGGGCCGTGGTGGTTTCCTCGCCTGCAGCCAGCAAACCCTGTTCGATCGCGAACGGGACCACGCCGCTGAGCATGTTGCCGCAGTTGGGCCGCACATCCACCGAGCGCTGACCGACGCCTACCTGCGCGAACAGGTAGTCGATGTCGCAGTCGGGCTGGCTCGAGCGCGAGACGATCGCCACCTTGCTGTTGAGCGTGCTGCCTCCGCCCAGGCCGTCGAGTTGCAACGGGTCAGAGGCGCCGATGGCCCCGATCAGCGCCTGGTCCCTGGCCTCGTCGCCATCGGGGAGCCACTCCCGAAGGAAGAAGGGCCCGCGCGAGGTGCCGGCGCGCATCAGGACACAGGGGATTCGGGTGTTCATGGGGGAGCTTCTTCAATCGGTTGCTAGACACCAACCGATTGTCCGAAGGGCTCAGCCCATGGGGAAGTGCATATTTCCGAGCTACTGATGCGCGCGGAGCATCAATAAAAGCGTCAGGACGCGTCGAATGCCGCGCGCAGCCACTCGATGGCGCCGGCTTCGACGCTGACCACGTCGAAGCGGCAGGGCGGCTGCTGCGCCAGGCGCATCAGGTAGTGGCGGGCTGCGAAGATGATGCGCCGCTGCTTGAGTGCGCTCACGCTGGCGGCCGCGCCGCCGTGCGAGCGGCTGCCGCGTTGGCGCACCTCCACGAACACCAGCGTGCCGCCGGGGTCTCGCATCACCAGGTCGATTTCACCGCCGCCGCGCCCGGGCGTCCGATAATTGCGCGCCAGCAGCTTCAGGCCGCTGCCCACGAGGTGGGCGAGCGCGCGGTCCTCGGCGGCGTCCCCGGCCTGCTTGGTCGTGGGTGCGGGCGTTGTGATTTTCTTGCGGGGGATTTCCATTTGAGCGCTTCTTTTTCCTTGGCCCTGAACGCCGCGCGCGAAGCGGCGGCTGCGCAGCATTATCCGCAAGGCGCGCTCTATGTCGTGGCCACGCCCATCGGGAACCTGGCGGACATCAGCCTGCGCGCGCTGTATGTCCTGCAACTGGCCGATGGGGTGGCCTGCGAGGACACGCGACACACCCAGGCGCTGCTGCGCGCCTATGGCATCGACAAGGCCTCGGGCCAGCTGCTGGCCGTGCACCAGCACAACGAGGCCGAGGCCGCGCTGGCCGTGATCGAACGCTTGCGGCAAGGCCAGCGGGTGGCCTATGCCAGTGATGCGGGAACGCCGGCGGTGAGCGACCCGGGTGCGCGGCTCGTGTCCGCGGTGCGCGAAGCGGGTTTTCGGGCTGTGCCACTGCCCGGTGCCAGCAGCGTCACCTCGGTGCTGAGCGTGGCCGGTGCGATGGGCGACGACGGCGCGTTCGTCTTCGCCGGCTTCCTGCCCTCCAAGGCCGGTGAGCGCGATGCGGCCGTGCAGCGATTGGCCGGCGAGCCGCGGGCCGTCGTGCTGCTGGAAGCGCCGCATCGCATCGAAGCGCTGGCCCGCGCGCTGGCGGCGCTGGGGCCGCGCGCGGTGACGGTGGGGCGCGAGCTGACCAAGCAGTTCGAGGAGGTGCATACGCTGGCCTGCGCGGAGTTTCCCGCCTGGCTGGCCGCCGATGGCCAACGCACGCGCGGTGAATTCGCGTTGGTGCTGCATGCCGCGCCGCAAGCGCCGCAGGGGGACGAGGGCCTGCGGGTGCTGGCGCTGCTGATGAAGGAAATGCCGGTGAAGGGCGCGGTGAAGCTGGCCGCGGAGATCACCGGCGCGCCGCGCAACGAGCTGTATGAGGCGGCGCTGAAGTTGAAGGCGATGGATCCCGGGTCAAGCCCGGGATGACAGCCGTTCATCCCGGCGCGGTGTCTCTCGGCTGTCATTGCGGTCCTGACCCGCAATCCATGGCCGCGCCGCGGGCCCTCCTTGTACGCGGAGCGAGACTCAGATCGCCAGCGGATCCACATCCACCGCCCAGCGGATCACCCCCTTTTCACGCGTCGCGTGCAGCACCGGCTGCCACTGCGCCAGGAAGCGCTGCAGCACGGCGCGCGACTCGCATTCCACCAGCATTTGCGCGCGCTCCACGTTCGCCACGCGCTGGATGCTCATGGGCACGGCCGAATAGAGCGTGACGCGCTGCGCGTCCTGCAAGGCTTCGGCGCCCGCGCGCGCGGCCTTCAGGAAGGCCTGGGCCGCCTCCTGCGTGCGGGCTTCGGCGCGCACCAGCGCCTGGAAGCCGAACGGCGGCATGCCGGCCTGCTCGCGTTCCTTCAGCTGCTGCGCCGCGAAGGCCGGGTAGTCGTGCTTGCGCAGGGCCGCGAAGAGGGGGTGTGTCGGATGCCAGGTCTGCACCCACATCTCGCTGGCCCCGGCGTGCGCCGCATCGCGCCCCGCGCGGCCCGCGGCCTGCATCAGCAGGCCGAACAGACGCTCGGGCGCGCGGAAGTCGCTGGAGAACAGGGCCGAGTCCGCGTTGATCGCGGCCACCAGCGTGATGCGGCGGAAGTCGTGCCCCTTGGTCACCATCTGCGTGCCCACCAGCACGTCCACATCGCCCGCGTGCATGCGCGCGAGCTGCTGCTCCAGCACGCCCTTGCCGCGCGTGCTGTCCGCATCCATGCGCGCAATGCGCACTGGCTGGCCGTCGGCCTGCGTCACACCGCCGAGCAATTCGGCCAGGTGTTCCTCCAGCCGCTCGGTGCCGCGGCCCATGGGGGCGATGTCCACGTTGCCACAGCTGGGGCAGGCCCGCGGCACACGCTCGGCAAAGCCGCAGTGGTGGCAGCGCAGGCTGCGGTCGATCTTGTGGAACACGCGGTAGGCGCTGCAGTGCGGGCATTCGCTCTTCCAGTCGCAGGCCGTGCAGGCGAGCACCGGGGCATAGCCGCGGCGGTTGAGGAAGATGAGTGACTGTTCGCCCCGCGCGATGCGCTGCTGGATCGCATCCACCAGTTGCACCGACAGCACCGTCTGCTTGGGCTGCAGGTTCATGTCCACCAGGCGCACGGCGGGAAACGCGCCGGCGGCGCCGCCGCCCTGGCCCACGCGCGTGGCCATCACCAGGCGCTGGTAGCGGCCCTTCTCGCTGGCCTGCCAGCTCTCCAGAGAAGGCGTGGCCGACCCCAGCAGCACCTTGGCCCCCTCGACCTTCGCGCGGTACACGGCCAGGTCGCGCGCCGAGTAACGCGCGCCTTCCTGCTGCTTGTAGCTGGGGTCGTGCTCCTCATCCACCACGATGAGTTTGAGCCCGGGCATCGAGGCGAACACGCCCATGCGCGTGGCCAGCACGATGCGCGCGGCGCCCGTGTGCGCCGCCAGCCAGCTCTTGAGCCGCTGCGCGGGCGTCATGCCGCTGTTCATGGCCACCACGTTGGCTGCGCCGAAGCGGGCCACGAAGCGGTCCTGCAACTGCGGTGTCAGGTTGATCTCGGGCACCATCACCAGGGCCTGCGCCCGCGCGTCGCGTGCCAGCAGGTTCTGCACGGCCTGCAGGTACACCTCGGTCTTGCCGCTGCCGGTCGCGCCGAACAGGAGAAAGGGGCCCGGCGCGGCCTCGAAAGTGTCCAGCACCTGCCGCTGCTCCGGGGTCAACGACAGCGCCGGGGCCGGCGCGTCATCGGCCTCGGGGGGGCGCGCGCGTTTCAGGCGCCGCGCCAGCTGGACCGTATCCAGGTCGCGCAGTTGCGGCGGCAGGCCCGCCAGCGCCACTTCACCCAAGCTGCGCTGGTAATAATTCGCTGAAAAAGTTACCAGATGTCTCCACGCGTGCGTCATGGGCGGCAACCCGTCGAGCACGCCGGCGACGGGTTTGGCCACCACCTCCGAGTGCGAGCCCAGCTCATCCATGACCTCGTCCCAGACCACGCCCAGCACTTCCCGGCGACCCAGCGGCACGCGCACCAGCGTGCCCGGAGGGAGTGGAAGCTCACTTTGGTAGCTCAGCGGTCCGGCCACGGAGCTGTGCGCGGGGGTGGGGACAACAACGGCGAGCCGGTGGGACATGAAAGAGGGCGTTTAGCCCGCGAAGCTGAGGTTGATTTCCGAAAGATCCCTTAAGTCTTTGATTTGAAAGAGCTTTGGGTCAACTTGCGGAAATATGTGGATAACTTTGTTGATAGACGCCCGCCAAAACCGCCGGAGGCCTGAAAAATCAAGGGCTTGCCGCGCATGCCTGAAAAAATTCCTCGCCGACAACCCTATATAAATCAAGCACTTGCGTGCGCTATGGCTTTTGTAGCAACTTGCCTCGGCTCCGATTCCAGGGAGGTCGGCATTTGTGCATAAGTCAAGCGGCTGGCAAAGTTTTTGCGGGTGATGTCTCCTAGGGATCACCCTGATGACGAATTGTTTGATCAGGTGTTCCCGCTGCCGCGGATGCGTTTCGAATGCATGTGGACCGCATCGACGAGCACGCGCACGTGATCCGGCGGCGTGTGCTGGCTGATGCCGTGGCCGAGATTGAAGATGTGCGTGGGACCGGCGCCGGCACCGGTGTGCGGCGTGCCGAAACTGTCGATCACCTTGGCCGCCTCGGCTTCGATCCGCGCCGGCGGCGCGAACAAAATGTTGGGGTCCAGGTTGCCTTGTAACGCTTTCCTGTCCCCGACCGTGGCGCGTGCGCGCGCCAGGTTCACGGTCCAGTCCAGGCCGAGCACATCGCAGTCGAGCGCGCCCATTTCGTCCAGCCACGGCCCGCCGCCCTTGGTGAACACGATGCGCGGAATCACCTGCCCTTCGTGCTCGCGCTTGACCAGCGAGAGCACGCGCGCGGTGTAGGCGAGGCTGAACGCCTGGAAGGCGCCGTCGGCCAGCACGCCGCCCCAGCTGTCGAAGATCATGACGGCCTGCGCGCCGGCTTCGATCTGCGCATTCAGGTACGCGGCCACCGCGTCCGCGTTGACCTGCAGCATCCGGTGCATCAGGTCGGGGCGGCTGTACAGCATCGTCTTGACCAGCCGGTAGTCGTCCGATCCCGCGCCCTCCACCATGTAGCAGGCCAGGGTCCAGGGGCTGCCGGAAAAGCCGATCAGTGGCACGCGGCCGTTCAGCGCGTTGCGGATGGAGGTGACCGCGTCGAACACGTAGCGCAGCTTGTCCATGTCCGGCACCTGCAAGGCATTCACCGCGGCTTCGTCGCGTACCGGCGTGGCGAAGCGCGGGCCTTCGCCCAGCGCGAACGACAGGCCCAGGCCCATCGCGTCGGGCACGGTGAGGATGTCGGAGAACAGGATGGCCGCATCCAGCGGATAGCGCTCCAGGGGCTGCAGCGTCACCTCGGTCGCGTAATCGGTGTTGGTCGCCAGGCCCATGAAGCTGCCGGCGCGGGCCCGGATTTCGCGGTACTCGGGCAGGTAGCGGCCGGCCTGGCGCATGAGCCAGATGGGCGTGTGGGATGTGGCCTGGCGCAGGCAGGCGCGCAGGAAAGTGTCGTTCTGCAGGGGGGCGAATCTCATCCTCCCATTGTCGCAGGCACGGCCGCACGCGTTCTATGATCGGCCATGAGCGGCAACTTCGAACAGGCGAAAGCGTTTTTCCTGCAGGGCCTGGCGCACTACCAGGCGGGTCGCTTCGGCCAGGCCGAGACCAGCTTCGCGGCGTCGCTGGCGCTGGTGCCCGGGCGCCCGTCCACGCTCACCAACCTGGGCGCCACGCGGCTGAAGCTCGGGCGCTTCGCCGAAGCCGAAGACGTGCTGCGCGAGGCGCTCGCCCAGGAACCGGACAACGCCGAAGCGCTCGGCCACCTGGCGCTCGCCCTGGCCGAACAGGGCCACCCCGCCCAGGCGCTGGAGCGCGTGGAGCATGCCTTGCGCATCGACCCCGGCCAGGGGGCGGCCTGGACGCTGCGGGGCAGCCTGCTGCGCGAGCTGGGGCGCCTGCAGGAGGCCGCGCAGGCCTACGAGCAAGCGCTGGCGCAGGGCGCCGACTCCGACCTCCAACCGCTACTACCTGGCCGCACTGAAGGGCGGCCAGGTGCCCACCACCGCGCCGCGCGAGTACGTGCAAGGCCTCTTCGACGGCTATGCCGGCGACTTCGAGACGCACCTCACGCAGGTGCTGAAGTACCGGGCGCCGCAGGTGCTGGTGGAGGGCCTGCGCGCGAGCGGCCGCCGCTTCGAGCGTGCGCTGGACCTGGGCTGCGGTACCGGCCTGTGCGGGCTGCAGGCGAGGCCGCTCGCGGCGACGCTGCATGGCATCGACCTGTCGGCCAACATGGTGCAGCGCGCTGTCGCGCGGCAGGTGTACGACGAAGTGGTGCAGGCTGACCTGGTGGAGTACCTGCTCGCCACCCCCCGCCGTTACGACCTCGTGCTGGCGGCCGACGTGTTCATCTATGTCGGGGCGCTGGAACAGGTCTTCGCCGGTGTGGCGCGTGTCATGCCGCCCCAGGGCGTGTTCGGCTTTTCGGTCGAGCTTGCGCCGCCGGGTGAAGACCTCGTGCTGCGGCAGAGCTTGCGCTACGCCCACTCCCTGCGTTACATCCGCAAGCTTGCCGAGCAACACGGTTTCGAAATCTCCTCCACAAAAGAGCATCCCATCCGCCACGATCAGGAAACCCCCATTGCGGGCCTGTTCGCGTGGCTCGCCAGGCGCTGACGCCGCCTGGCCCGAGCACCGGGATGCCGCTGCCGCGTGAACCGCGGGAGGCGGGCGCGCTTGCGGGCCCCCCAACGCAACAGGAGGATCGATTTTGGATTTTGCCTACCCCCGCCCGCAGCTGCAGCGAGCGCATTGGACCTCGCTGAACGGCCCCTGGCGCTTTTGCTACGACGACGAGCGCGAGTTCACGATGCCGGCCGACATCACGCACTGGCCGATGCAGATCACCGTGCCGTTTCCGCCCGAGTCCAAAGCCAGCGGGATCGCGGACCGGGGGTTCCACCGCGCCTGCTGGTACCAGCGCGAGTTCGATCTGCGACCCGGCAGCGACCGCGTGATCCTGCGATTCGGCGCCGTGGACTATTCGGCGCGCGTCTGGGTCAATGGCTGGCTGGCCGCCACGCACGAGGGAGGGCACACGCCCTTCGCGGCCGACATCACACACATGCTCGACCCGGCGGGCCGCAACACCGTCACGCTGCGCGCCGAGGACGACCCGCTCGACCTGACCAAGCCCCGCGGCAAGCAGGACTGGCAGCTGGAGCCGCATTCGATCTGGTACCCCCGCACCACCGGCATCTGGCAGACGGTGTGGCTGGAGCGTGTGCCCCGCACCTACGTGGACAAGATCCGCTGGACGCCGCAGGTCGAGGGCTATGCCATCGGCTTCGAGGCGCGCGTGGCCGGGGACCCGTCCCATGACCTCTCCGTGGAAATCACGCTGCGCCACGGCGAACGCCTGCTGGCGCGCGACCGCTACCAGGTGCTGGACGGGGAGGTGGACCGCGTCATCGTGCTGTCCGACCCCGGCATCGACGACTTCCGCAACGAGTTGTTGTGGAGCCCCGAGCGGCCCACGCTGCTCGACGCCACCATCCGCATGTTCCGCGGCGACGCGGTCATCGACGAGTTCACGTCGTACACGGCCCTGCGCTCGGTCACCATCCTGCGGGACCGGTTCATGCTGAACGGCCGGCCCTACCTGCTACGCATGGTGCTGGACCAGGGCTACTGGCCCGACACGCTGCTGGCCGCGCCCAGCGATGCGGCGCTGCGCCGCGACGTCGAGCTGGCCAAGGCCATGGGCTTCAACGGCGTGCGCAAGCACCAGAAGATCGAGGACCCGCGCTACCTCTACTGGGCCGACCGGCTCGGCTTGCTGGTGTGGGAAGAAATGCCGTCGGCCTACCGATTCACCCGCACGGCCATCAAGCGCACCGTGCGCGAATGGTCGGAGGCGATCGACCGCGACTACAGCCACCCCTGCATCATCGTGTGGGTGCCTTTCAACGAGTCCTGGGGCGTGCCCGAACTCACGGCCGTGCGCGTGCAGCGGCACGCCGTCGAGGCGCTGTATCACCTCACCAAGACGCTGGACGCCACCCGGCCGGTGATCGGCAATGACGGCTGGGAGTCGAGCGCCACCGACATCATCGGCATCCACGACTACGACGCCAATACCGACCACATGCGCCAGCGCTACGGCTCGGAGATCCAACCCGAGCAGCTGTTCGACCGGCGCCGCCCGGGCGGGCGCATCCTCACGCTGGACGGCTACCCGCACCGCGGCCAGCCGATCATGCTCACCGAATTCGGCGGCATCGCGTACCAGGCGCGGCCGGAGCCCGGCGTCAGGCAGATCTGGGGCTACACATCGGCGCAGGACGAGGAGGAGTTCGCGCAGCTGTACGAAGGCCTGCTGCAAACGGTGATCCACACCGCGCTCTTCAGCGGCTTTTGCTATACGCAGTTCGCCGACACCTTCCAGGAAGCCAACGGCCTGCTCAACGCCGACCGCACGCCCAAGATCCCCCTGGAGCGGATTGCGGCCGTCACCCGGCTCTCGCGCACGTACATCCCCGGGGGCGTCTGATGCACAGCCTGCTGCTGACCAAGCCGGATGGCCGGCACCTGACGCTGTATGGCCGCGAACCGATAGCCGCGGCCCTGCAGGCGCCCAGCCCCTTCCCGCAACCGCTCAACGACAGCGCCCACCTGCGCTGGCACCCGCTGCGCGGCGAGTGGGTGACCTATGCGGCGTTCCGGCAGGACCGCACCTTCCTGCCACCGCCCGAGTACAACCCGCTCGCCGTGACCACCAGCGCCGCCCACCCGACGGAAGTGCCGGCCGGCCGCTGGGACGTGGCCGTGTTCGACAATCGCTTCCCCTCGCTGGGGCTGAGCCAGGGCGCCGCGCCACCGCCCGAACTCATCGTGCCCACCGCGCCCGCCACGGGTCACTGCGAGGTGGTGGTGTTCACGCAGGATCCGAAGTCATCGCTGGGCGCGCTGCCGCTGGACCACATCGACCTCTTGATGCAGGTGTGGGGCGAGCGCACCCGCAAGCTGGGCGAGCGCGAGGAAATCCAGTTCGTGCTGCCGTTCGAGAACCGCGGCGCGGAGGTGGGCGTGACCTTGCACCACCCGCACGGCCAGATCTACGCGTACCCCCTGGTGCCGCCGGTGCCGGCACGCATGCAGCAGGCCGCCATGGAGCACTACGCGGCGCATGGCCAGGGCCCGCTGCAGGCGCTGATCGAAGGCGAACGGCGTGCGGCCGACCGCGTGCTCTACGAAGGCCGGCATGCCATCGCCTTCGTGCCGGTGTGCGCGCGCTATCCCTACGAGGTCTGGGTGGCCCCGATCGACCCCGTGGCGGGTTTCGCGCAATTGACGCCGGCGCAACGCGCGGACCTGGCGCGGGCCTTGAAGACCGTGCTGCTGAAGTACGACGGCCTGTGGCAGCGGCCGCTGCCCTACCTCCTGGCCTGGTACCAGGCGCCCACCGACGGCCACGCCCACCCCGAGGCGCACCTGCACGCCGAGATCTATCCCCCGTACCGCACGCGCGACCGCCTGAAGTACCTGGCGGGCACCGAGATCGCGGCGGGCTTCTTCGCCATGGATGCGCTGCCGGAGGACAAGGCGCGCGAGCTGCAGCAAGTGGAAGTGAGGCTGGCATGAGCGGGTACGAACAGGTCTTTGGCATTGCCCCGCAGGCGCAGGCCGACGCGCCCGGCCGCGTCAACCTGCTGGGTGAGCACACCGACTACAACGATGGCTTCGTGCTGCCGATCGCGATCACGCAGCGCACGCGGGTCGCCATGGGGCCCAGCCCGCGGGCGCAGTTCTCGCTGCATGCGCAAGGGCAGGGCGAGACCGTCCACTTCACGCTGGGCCGCCCGCCCGCCGAGCATTTCGCCTCGTACGTGTATGGCTGCCTGGTGCTGGCGCAGGGCCTGGGCGTGGAAATCGCGCCGCTGTGCATCCACGTGGACTCCGATGTGCCGATGGGCGTGGGCCTGTCCTCGAGTGCCGCGCTCGAGGTGGCCACGCTGCGCTGCCTGCGCCGGCTGCTCGGGCTGTCCCTGGACGACGTGCAGATCGCCCGGATCGCGCAACGCGCGGAGATCGAGTACGCCGGCGTGAACTGCGGCATCATGGACCAGATGGCGTCGAGCCTGGCCGACACCCAGCGCGCCCTGCTGCTGGACACGCGCTCGCTGGAGCGGCGCTTCGTGGCGCTGCCCGCCGGCGCGGCGGTGCTGGTGATCGACTCCGGCATCGCCCGTTCGCTCGCCGCCAGCGGCTACAACCAGCGGCGCGCCGAGTGCGAAGAAGCCGCGCGCCGCCTGGGCGTGAAATCCCTGCGCGACGTGACGAGCGTCGAGGACTTGCGCGGCCTGCCCGACACGCTGCTGCGGCGCGCCCGGCACGTGGTGACCGAGAACGCGCGCGTGCAGCAGGCCGTGGCCTGCGCCGGCGCCGGGGCCTTCGGTGAACTGATGAATGCCTCACACGCAAGCCTGCGCGATGACTACGAGGTGTCCACGCCGCAGCTCGATCAGCTGGTGGCCCTGCTGCAGGCACAGGATTCGGTGCATGGCGCGCGGCTCACGGGCGCGGGCTTTGGCGGCGCCTGCGTGGCCCTGTGCCGCACCGAAGCGCTGCAGCAGGCCGCGGCCACGGTGCTTGCGCAGTACCAGGCTGGCGGACAGCAGGGCACGGTGCTGGTGCCGCCGCCGCCAGCCGCCGCAGGTCTTGCTCCCTCTCCCGCTGGGAGAGGGTTGGGGTGAGGGCTTGCCCGCCAGCATGGATGCCGGCATGACAGCATCTTGGCTCAGGCCACGGCCAGCAGCCGGGTTTCTTCCTTGCGCAGCGGCCAGCTGCCCGCGAATCGCTCGCGGTCGCCGAAGTAGCGCCCCAGTGCATCATCGAGCGTCGGCATGGCCATCGCGCGCTCGCTGCCCAGCGCGGAATAGCGCGGGCGCGGCGCCGCCAGGCCCAGTTCGGCGGTGGGCAGGCTGCGGACCAGGCGGCGGTCGAGCGAAGCCGCTTCGGCGACCTTGCGCGCCAGCTCGGCCCAGCTCACCGCGCCGCGGTTGCTCAGGTGCCAGATGCCATGTTCGCCGTCCACCAGCAGGTCCAGCGCGTTCTGGACCAGGTCGGGCACATAGGTGGGGGACACGCATTGGTCGTGTGCGGCGCGCCACGGCTCGCCGCGGCGCAGCGTCTCCAGCACCTGCGCGACGAAGTTGTGGCGGTCCCAGGGCCCGAAGAAAGCGGCGGTTCGAATCAGCAAGGTGCCCGGCTCATGTTCGAAGACCCGCCGCTCGGCTTCCAGCTTGGCGCGGCCATAGGCATTGAGCGGCGCGGGCGCGTCGCTCTCCACGTAAGGCGACGTCTTGCCGCCGTCGAACACCAGGTCGCTGGAAAAACTCATGAGGCGCACGCCGTGCTTCGCGCATTCCTGCGCCAGCACCATCGGCCCGGTGACGTTCTCGCGCCACTGGCGCGGCTCGGTCTCGGCATCGTCCACCCGCACGAAACCCGCGGTGTTGATCACCGCCCAAGGCCGCAGGCGCTCCAGCGCCCCCGCGACCGAAGCCGGCTCGGCGATGTCCATGTCGGCGCGCGACAGCAGACGGTAAGGCAGGCCACGCAGTTCGCAAAAGCGCGCGAACGCGCTGCCCAGCGTGCCGGTGGCGCCCGTGATCAGCAGCGGGCGCCCGGCTATCGGCAGCGACTGCAGCTCCCCGTGCGTGGGGTAGTGCAGGCGCAGTTCGCGCTGCCACCAGCCCGGGCCTTCCAGCAGGGGGTCGGTCGGCACCTCGCCTTCGGCCAGCTGCCGTGCCAGTACCGTGAGCGCCGTGGGGCGCGGCGTGCCGCTGCCCACGTCCCACAGGCCCGGCTCGTAGCTGCCGGTGCTGCCTGTGAGCAGGCTGTCCCAGTCGTAGGCGCCGAACGCGGCCCAGGCCGTGACCGCGCGGACGTCGTGCCCGGCATCGCTGGCTTCCTGCGCGGCCTGCCAGGCCTGGTACAGCCAGCGCATCTGCTCGTCGCGCGTGCAGCCCAGGTGCACCTCGGTGATGGCCACCGGCAGCAGGTAGCGCTCGCTCGCCTCGCGCAGCCGCGCGCCGAAGCCGCCGATGTGGCGGCCATGCACGCGGGCCAGTTCGATGTCCACGTACTTGTCGCGGCCGTTGCCGCCGTGCAGGTGCGGCGGGTACAGCCAGATGCGCTCGTCCAGGAATCGCTCGCTGGTCACGTAGCAGTTGATGCCGACCACGCCGGGCGGGCACGGCTCGTCCACGAAGGCCTGCAGCTCCTGCTCGCTGGCGCCATGGTTGCGCAGATAGGCCCGCATCGGGTGCTGCGCATCGACGCGGCCGCACAGCAGGTCGAAGGTCAGCCAGCGGCGGTGGTTCTCGAACTCGGCCTGGTAGCGCAGGCGCGGCGAGCTTTCCACATGGCCCAGGTCCTCCGTTTGCACCAGCTGGGCCAGCGGGTTCACTTGGCGGACGGCACGCATGGCCAGCACCGTGGCGTGAACCTGGTTGAGCAGCGCGCGCACGAAACTCCTGTCATCGGTGGCGTGGGGGTACCACAGGCCATACAGGGCGCTGAAACGCGCGGTGGTGAGCGGCTCGTTCACCGGCGTGTAGGCATCGACGTGCGGGTAGCGCTCGGCCACCGCGCGCGCATAGTCCGCCAGGCCTTGCGCGAATGCGGGATCGACCAGGCTGGTGTGGCGCGGACCGCTGCCGTGGTGCACCAGGCCCGCGATGGCGGCCACGCCCAGCGCCTGCAGCCGCTGGATGCGCTCGTCGAGCCACGCCCAGTCGTACTGCCCCGGCCCGCCGGTCTCGGTGCGCTCCCAGAGCATCGGGAAGCGCATCCGCTGGATGCCCAGCGATGCCAGCCGGTCCAGGTCTTCGAGCCGCCGGTCGAAGCCGCTGGCGACCAGCTGGTCGCGGTACTCGTCGCCCACGCGGTTGACCGTGCATTCCGGCCCCGCCCACAACTGGAGCGCCGCCGTCATTCGCCACCGGGCCCGCGCCCGACCGTTGTGGCGAGTTCGGCGCCCTCGCGCGCGGCCAGGGCCGCCTCCTGGTGGCGCCTGTGCAGCCGCTTGAAGGCCGCCAGCGCCTGGCCGACCACCTGGTCCATGTTGTAGTACTTGTAGGTGGCGAGCCGCCCGACGAAGGTGACGTTCCCGGTGGCTTCGGCCAGCGCCTCGTACTTTCGATAGAGCACGGCGTTTTCCGGGCGCGGCACCGGGTAGTAAGGGTCGCCCTCGGCCCGCGGAAATTCATAGACCACCGAGGTCTTGGGATGCTCCTGGCCGGTGATGTGCTTGAACTCGGAGATGCGGGTGTAGCCGTAGTCGTTGGGATAGTTCACCGTGCCCACCGGCTGAAAGCGATCCTGCTGCAGCGTCACGTGCTTGAACTCCAGGCTGCGGTAAGGCAGCTTGCCGTACTGGTAGTTGAAGAAGGCATCGACCGGGCCGGTGTAGATCATGTGCTTCCACGGCAGCATGTCCACCACCTCGCGGTAGTCGGTGTTCAGCAGCACCTTGATGTTCGGGTGGTCGAGCATGCGTTCGAACATCCGCGTGTAGCCATGCTGGGGCATCGCCTGGAAGGTGTCGGTGAAATAGCGGTCGTCCCGGTTGGTGCGCGTGGGCACGCGCGCGGTGACGCTCGCGTCCAGCTCCGAAGGGTCCAGCCCCCACTGCTTGCGGGTGTAGCCCCTGAAGAACTTGTTGTACAGCTCGCGGCCGACCTTGCTCACCACCACGTCCTCGGAGGTCTTCACCTGTTCCACCTTTTCGGCGACCGATTCGAAGAATTTTTCCATCTCGAACGAGGTGAGGTTCAGGCCGTAGAGCCTGTTGACGGTATCCAGGTTGATCGGGATCGGCACCTGCTGGCCGTCCACGCTGGCCAGCACGCGGTGCTGGTACGGGCGCCATGCCGTGAAGCGCGACAGGTAGTCGAAGATGTCGGCCGAGTTGGTGTGGAAGATGTGCGGGCCGTAGGGGTGGATGAGAATGCCATCGTCGTTGTAGCGGTCGTACGCGTTGCCGCCGATGTGGTTTCTTTTTTCAACGATCAGCACGCGCTGGCCCATCTCACGCGCCAGGCGCTCGGCCACCACGCTGCCGGCGAAGCCCGCGCCCACGATCAGGTAATCGAACCCGCGCTGGCCCGGAACGGCGGCGGATACCGCCGACTTGAAACTTTCGCTGCCTTTGTCCATGAGGACTCCGAGGTGGTGTCGGCAGCACGCAGAAGGCCGCGGCTGCACAGAGGGGATGGAGGTGGCAATCGGCGGGCCCGGCCATGGGCCGCGAAATCCCGCGCGAATCGCTGTGGAGCCGGCAAGTCTTGCACGCGGGGCGCGTTTCGGGTCACCAGCGAAAGCGCATGTATCCGCGGCATCGCCCTACAAGCTCAGGCAGCGGGGGCGTGGCCCGCGATAACATGGTGGTTAAACGTACAGTAACGCTATAGATCAACGCCTTCAAATTACCATAATGGTAAGTTTCCACGTCATTTCGGAGTACAGTTCAACTTCACCCACAACGGGTGGCGGCGAGAAGATTCCGGGCGGGCCGCTCTATGAGTTGCCGCGCGTCCAGGCAATTGCCAAGGACGGTACCGGGATCGCGCTGTGGACGAGAGATTGCGCCAAGGATGTGCGTGAACTGGGCTGGGATGCCGACGATGTCGCGAAATTGATTCAACAGCTTTGCGATGCGAACTACAAAGATTCTGAGTGGTGTGAAAACGGCCGGGGCGCATGGGCCGGATGTGACGCGTACTCGATCCGCCTGTCCGAATGGGTGCCCACCGCCCAGAAGGAAATGCAGATCGAATACTTTGTGAAGTTTGCGATTGGCAAGACGGGTGCACTGGTGTTGACGGTTTCGTGTCACACCTGAATGTGGGGATGTGGATGGATACGAAGGAGCTCTGCCCGATTTGCGGCGAAGGTCACGTGACGGCTCACGTGGACCAGGTTGAGAGCGAATACAAAGGGCAGAAGGCTTGGGTGCCGCTGCACTTCAAGCTGTGCGACGCCTGCGGCTCGGACTTCGCCGGTGCTGATGAAAGCCGGCTGAACAAGCGCGCCGTTTTGGCATTTCGCAAGTCGGTCGATGGCCTGCTCACGGGCGTCGAGATTCGCGCCTTGCGGGACAAGTACCAACTGACACAAGGCCAGGCGGCCAAGTTGTTCGGTGGCGGGCCTGTGGCTTTCAGCAAATACGAAAACGATGACGTGGCTCACTCCGAGGCCATGGACTCCTTGCTGCGATTGGTCAACAGAAGTGCGGTTGCGTTTTGGGAACTGGTGGTCGAAAAGGGCATGGCCACGGAATTCGCGGTTGATCGGTCCGTCACATTGACGTCGACAACCACCAACGTGATCTTGATGGCCGGCTACCGCGCAGGTCCACCGCGCGGACCTCAAAGAACAAGGCTGCTGCCCTATAGCACCGAGACGAAAAAATGGAAGTAGTGGCGTTGCGGCCCAAGCTGGCGTCGTTTAGGGCGACAGCCTTCACCGGCGAGAACAAGGCGGAGTCGGTTCTGGGGCAGCAATGGGCATTGCAGCTGACCCAGACCATCGAGGTGGGGCTGGGTATTCCGGTGACGCCCGGCGGCATGTTGCAGGCGGTAGTGAAAATCTCGCTTGTCGCCAATGGATCGAATGAGGCGCAGCCGGATGAGAAAGCAGCGTTCAGCGCTGACTACGAAGCCAAGTTCAACTACGCGAACGAGGTGACCGAGGCGGACATTTCACATCTTATTGTGCAGGAACCCTACCAATACGTATTGGTGGCTCAAGCGTTTCCATTGGCCATGACGCATTTCAGGCGCGAACTGCAGGCCATGGGCTTCGACGCGCGCCAGTTGCCCTTGGGCGTTTGATCAGCTCTTGTATTTGATCGAGCAGCCGTAGGGGCGCGTGACCGAGGCCGTGATGGGCTTGCCGGCCAGTGTCTCGTTCAGGCCTTGCCGCACGTAGTTGACGGCGGTCTTGATGTCATCGGGGTCGCTGGAGGCGATGCTGTCGATGCC